>JAYVUV010000349.1:0-15577 GCA_043787615.1 Janthinobacterium sp.
AAAGGCCAGCACCTGGCCCAGCGCTTGCTGGAAGGCGGTTTCGACTTCCTTGTCGGTGGCGGCGATCTCGGTGAGCAAGCCTTGCTCCTTGCCGTTCAAGCCCAGCTTTTGCAGCTTGTCGCGCGCCGTGTCGTAGCGCAGGCGCTGCTCCTTGACCTTGGTTTCCTCTTTTTGCATCAACGCCACCTCGGACTGCAAACCCATGTTGCGCATGGCGATGCCGGCCTCCAGGATGGCGCTCTTCATGGCCCCGGCCAGCTGGTTCTTGCTGGTCGAGAGCTCGATGCCACGCACCAGCGCTTCCTTGTTCTGATAATTGAGCAGGCTGGTGGTCAGCACCATGGCCACCAGGATCGTCAAGATCGCCCCGAAACCCGCGCCGAGCCGGGTGCCTATTTTAAAGTCGCGCAATGTCATGCTTGTCTCTCCTTGAATTCATTCCGCCTCGCGCCGCGACCACGTCGTCGTCAAGCCGCCAATTTGTCGCTCAAGCCCATCTCGCTGCTCGACATCAGGCGGTCGATGTCGACCAGGATCAGCATGCGCTCGTCGATGGTGCCCAGGCCGATCATGTAATCGGAACTGAAGGCGGTGCCCATCTCGGGCGCCGGCTTGACCTGGTCCGGGGTCAAGGTGGTCACGTCGGACACGCTGTCGACCACCATGCCGACGATGCGCCCGCCGATATTGAGGATGATGACCACCGTGAACTGGTCGTACACCGGGGTGCCGAGCCGGAACTTGATGCGCATGTCGATCACCGGGATGATGATGCCGCGCAGGTTGATCACGCCCTTGATGAAGTCGGGCGCGTTGGCGATGCGGGTCACCACTTCGTAGCCGCGGATTTCCTGCACCTTCAAAATATCGATGCCGTATTCTTCCGAGCCGAGCGTGAAGGCCAAAAATTCGTGGCCCGCGATATCCTTGCCGTCGCCCGCTTTCATGGCCGCGCTGTTGGGGGTGTGTGACATGGTGTCTTCCTATTCAATTCACGAAAAAATGGATTCATCGGCCAACTGGCGCGAGGAGCGGATCAGCGCGGCCACGTCCAGGATCAGCGACACGCCGCCGTCGCCCAGGATGGTGGCGCCGGAGATGCCGGCCACCTTGCGGTAATTCGATTCCAGGTTCTTGACCACCACCTGCTGCTGGCCGACCAGGTCGTCCACGAACAGGGCCGCCTTGCGCCCTTCCGTCTCCAGGATCACCACGATGCCCTGGCACGGGTCGGTGAAGCGGGGCGCGATCTCGAACATCTGGTACAGCGGAATCAGGGGCAGGTATTCGCCGCGCACCTTGACCACCTGGCCCTTGCCGCTGATTTCCTTGACGTCGGCCGGCACCGGTTGCAGCGACTCGATCACGAAACCGAGCGGCAGGATATACACTTCCTCGCCGACCCGGATCGACATGCCGTCCAAAATCGCCAGCGTCAGCGGCAGCGAAATCGAGATGGTGGTGCCGTAACCCTTGGCCGAGCGGATCTCCACCCCGCCGCCCATGGCGCTGATGTTGCGCTTGACCACATCCATGCCCACCCCGCGCCCGGACACGTCGGTCACCGTCTCGGCGGTGGAAAAACCGGGCGCGAAAATCAATTGCCAGACCTCGCTGTCGGGCATGTTCTCGGACACGCTCAAGCCCTGCTGCTGGGCCTTGGCCAGGATGCGCTCGCGGTTCAAGCCGCCGCCGTCGTCGGACACTTCGATGATGATGTTGCCGCCGGCGTGGCTGGCCGACAGGAACAGGCGGCCGGCCTCGGCCTTGCCGGCGGCGACCCGCGCGGCCGGCATCTCGATGCCGTGATCGATACTGTTGCGCACCAGGTGGGTGAGCGGATCGACGATGCGTTCGATCAGCCCCTTATCGAGTTCGGTGGCCGCGCCGTTGGTGATGAAATCGACCTTCTTGCCCAGCTTGGCGGCCAGGTCGCGCACCATGCGCGGAAAGCGCGAAAACACGAAATCCATCGGCATCATGCGGATCGACATCACCGCTTCCTGCAAGTCGCGCGTGTTGCGCGTCAATTGGGTGACGCTATTGAGCAGGCGCTCGTGCACCATCGGGTCGAGCGTGTCGATGCGCTGCTCGATCATGGCCTGGGTGATCACCAGCTCGCCGATCAAATTGATCAACTGGTCCACCTTTTCGATCGAGACCCGGATCGAAGACGTTTCGGCGCCGCCGGCGGCGGCTTTCTCGCCCTCCTTTTTGGGCGCCGGCTTGCGGTCTTCGGCGTCGGCCTCGGTGGCGGCGCCCGGCTCGCGCGCAGGCGCCGACGCGGGCGCCGCCGCGCGAATTTGTTCGAGCGGCTGGAAAAAACCGTAGCCGCGCTCCTGGTCCGATTGCTCGATGCCGGCGCCGGCGCGGATCTGTTCGAGCGGCTCGAAAAAACCGTAACCGGGGTCGCCGGCGCCGGGGCCAGGCGCGTCGAACAAGCCATAACCCTGGTCTTGCTCGACCTTGGCGCGGGCCGCGTTTTCCAGCGCCTGCTGGGCCGGAGTCAGGGCCGGCGCCTCGGCGATGCGCAAATCGTCCGGATTGAGCACGAACGAACAGATCGCCACGATATCGTCCAGGCTCTCGTGGGTGGTGACCAGGATGGCGCTGCGCCCGCCGGCCAGCGGCGTGAGCGCCACGTGGCCCAGCAAACCCAGTTCGGCGGCCAGGGCCTCGATCTCGCGCTGCGCCATGACGGGCAGTTCGAGCCGGTAGCGCCGCCCGCCCTCGTGGTTGACGGCCTTGGCCTCGGCGCCGTGGAAGGATGGCGCCACCGGCGCCAACGCGGCCACCGGCTTTTGCGACAGCGATTGCAGCATCATGCGCACATTGGCCACGGCGTCGTGGTCGACGGCGGCGCCCAGGCGATGGCCGTCGAGCTGCATCTTGAGGATATCCTTGGCCGCCAAAAAGGCGTCGACGTGTTCGGCCGTGAGCGCCATTTCGCCCTTGCGGATGCGGTCCAGCAGGGACTCGAGGATATGGGTCACCTCGGTCATGTCGCTCAAGCCGAAGGTCGAGGCGCCGCCCTTGACCGAATGGGCGGTGCGAAACACCGCGTTCAAGTCTTCGTCGTCGGGCGCGCCGATATCGACGGCCAGCAGCAGCCGCTCCATTTCCGCCAGCAGCTCTTCCGCTTCATCGAAAAAGACCTGATAAAACTGGCTTATATCGATGGTCATGGTGACACTCCGTCAAATTCGCATTGCATCGTCGCGCTCCAGGGCAGGCTTAGCCGATCACTTTTTTAACCACCTCGATCAGGCGTTGCGGATCGAAGGGCTTGACCAGCCAGCCGTTGGCGCCGGCCGCGCGGCCCTTGCCCTTCATCTCGTCGGACGATTCGGTGGTGAGCATCAAGATCGGCACCTTTTGATAGCCGGGCAACTCGCGCAGCAGGGCGATCAACTGCAAGCCGTCCATGCGCGGCATGTTTTGGTCGGTGAGCACCAGATCGACCGTTTGCAGCTTGGCCTTTTCCAGTCCGTCCTGACCGTCGACCGCCTCCACCACCTGATAGCCGGCCGCTTTCAGGCTGAACGCCACCATCTGGCGCAGGGAGCTGGAGTCATCTACTGCGAGTATCGTTTTGGCCATCTTTGCTCTCACTATTTTTAATTGCCGGGCACCATGCCCATTGGTATGACAAATCCATCCCGCACGCGCTAAAACAGCTCGATGTCGCCACTTTCCAAATGCTGCTGGCTGACCGCCTTGCGCAACACGCTGCGCAATTCCAGGCTTTGTATCGCCAGCGCCATGCTGACCTTGCCCAACAAATCGACGATTTCCTCGTTGTCGCTCTCGGGCAGCATCGAGGCGCCGTGCGAGCCCAGGGTGCCGAGGAATTCGCGCAAGCCCGTCACGCGTTTCAAGGTGCGCGCGATGAGCTGGCTCGTCATGTCCTGGAATTGCATGCTGGTGATGGCGGCGTTGACATACCCACCCACCTCGGCCTGCATGGCCACCAGCGCGGCGCTCTGCTCGGCGGTGGGCTGGCCGCCGGCCAGCAGCAAATCGATGATGCCCTGGCGCGCGCCGACGGCGGCGTGGATCGCCATGAAATTGCGCGAGAGTTTCTCGATGGCTTCCTCAAGCAGCAAGCCGGTCTGGACCAGGTCGGTCTCGACTTCGGTCAGATGCTTGCGGCCGTGGTCCGAAACGCCAGACAGCAGCCGCTTGACATGTGATCCCAGAATTTTTTTTCTCGTCATGACAAGTCTCTTTTCGTGATGACCAACTACTTTTTCCCAGCGGGCGCGACTGCCCCGGTGCCGGCCCCGGCCCCTGCCCCGGCCGCCACCTCGGCCGCCACCTCGATCGAGGCGCCGTCGCGCAACACATTTTCCTCGGTGCGTTTATTCATCACGATGATGCTGATGCGCCGGTTGACCGGGTTGAACGGGTCCTTGCGGTCCAGATTGGCCGCCGAGGCCAAGCCCACCACGCGCAAGATCTTGCCCTCGGCCATGCCGCCCAGCACCAGCTCGCGGCGCGAGGCGTTGGCGCGGTCGGCCGACAATTCCCAATTGCTATAACCGGCGTCGCTCATATACGGGGTCGAATCGGTGTGGCCGGACAGGCCGATCCGGTTCGGCACCTCGTTGAGCACGAAACCGATCGCGTGCAGGATTTCGCGCGTGTACGGTTGCAGCTCGGCCTTGGCCAGCGCGAACATGGGGCGGTTTTGCTCGTCGACGATCTGGATGCGCAGGCCTTCGCTGGTAATGTCGAGCAACAGCTGGTTTTTATATTTCTTGAGCAAGGGATTGGCGTCGATGGTGGCTTCGATGCGCGCCTTGAGCGCTTGCAAGCGGGCGCTCTCCTCTTTTTCCAGCGCGGCCTGGGCCGATTTCAAATCGACGGTGCGCTGCTTGCCCGGCGGCTCGCTACCCTTCTTGACCTGGCCTTGCTTGCGGGTCAAATCGTCGCCGCCGCCGGCCAGCACCGAAGAACTGTCGCCGCTGCCCGAGCCGCCCGCCATGGCCACCTTGAGCGGGGTCTTGAAAAACTCCGAGATGCCGTTCAAATCGCCCTTGGCGGTCGAGCCGAGCAACCACATGAGCAGAAAAAACGCCATCATCGCCGTCACGAAGTCGGCATAGGCGATTTTCCAGGCGCCGCCATGGTGGCCGCCGCCACCCTTCTTGATGCGCTTGACAATGATCGGGCGCAGCCCTTCATCTGCCATGTCGGCCTCGCGCTGGAGTCGGATGCGGGATGGTCGTCATTTGGTCTTGGACTTTTTGATGTGCTCTTCCAGCTCGTTGAAGGTGGGCCGCTCGGTCGAGTACAGCACCTTGCGGCCGAACTCGACCGCCAGCGCCGGCGCGTAGCCGTTCAAGCTGGCCAGCAGCGTGACCTTGACGCACTGGTACATCTTGGTCGACTCTTCCAGTTTTTGTTCCAGCAAGCTCGACAACGGACCGACGAAGCCGTAGGCGAGCAAGATGCCGAGGAAGGTGCCGACCAGGGCATGGGCGATCAGCATGCCCAGCTCGGAGGGCGGAATGCCGACCGATTCCATGGTGTGCACCACCCCCATCACGGCGGCCACGATGCCGAAGGCGGGCAAGCCGTCGCCCAATTTGGCGATGCAATGGGCCGGCACCGCGCCTTCGTGATGGTGGGTCTCGATTTCGTTATCCATCAGATTTTCAATCTGAAACGCATCCATGTTTCCGGAAACCATTAAACGCAGATAATCGGTTAAAAATTCAACAATATGATGATCCGACAATATACCGGGGTATTTACTGAACACGGGACTGTCGGCCGGGCTGTCGATATCGCCCTCGATCGACATCAAGCCTTCTTTTCTCACCTTGCTGAGCACATCGAACAGCAAGGACATCAATTCCATATACAAGTCTTTGGTGTAACGCGAGCCTTTTAACAGCGAGGGCAAGGCGGCCATGGTCGACTTGATCGATTTGCCATTATTACCGACAAAGAAAGCCCCCAGCGCGGCCCCGCCTATCATCAGCAATTCGAGCGGCTGGAACAGCGCGGCCAAATGGCCACCCGCCATGGCAAAGCCGCCGAACACGGAAGCGCACACGATCACGTAACCAATGATGACTAACAAATGCGTTACTCCCAAAAGAATAAAGCGCGGCCTGGATATAATGCAAATCAGACATACTCTTGATCGCGAGCATGCAAGAATGCGTCGAAACCGGCCCACTCAAACCATTGCGCGTGGAACCACAATAACGTGAGAATGGCCCTTGAGCAAGTAATTAACGCTGCCGTGCGCTCAAAAGTACCAGACATAAAGCGCCGGCCCAACACTTGTTGCGGCGATGGTCTTATCTGCTGCTTTTGCGGCAATATTGAATTCGTAGCTGAGCAACATACTCCCGGCCCGCATTTCGTTTTGCGCCTTGCTCCACAGCCGCTCCATGACGGCCGGCGAGAGATAAGCGAACACCACGTCGTAGCGGGAAAAATCGAGGCGCTCGTAATCGCCCCGGGTGAAACGGGCCGGGCTGCGCGTCAGGCGGGCGCGCAGCGCGCTCAGCAGCCAAGGCAGGGGGGCCAATTCGATTCCGCTCACCACGCTGTCGGGCCGGCGCCGCGCCAGCTCGAGCACCAGGCCGCCCAAGCCGCTGCCGATATCGATCACCCGCAACGGGCGCTCGGGCAACAGTTGCGCCACCGCGTCCCAGGCACGCGGCCCGGACGGGTAAAACGGCACCTGGGTGCGAAAGGTGGACCAGTACCAACCCAGCAGCAGCACGAAGCCGAACAGGAACAGCGCCGGCGGCAAGGCCAGCGAGTGGGTCGCCAGCAACGCCGGCGCAAACAGCAATTGGATGGCGCGCCACCAGGGTGCCAGGCGCCAGCTCAGCAGCGCCGCCAGCGCGCCCTGCAACAGGGCCGCGGCGACCCAGCCGGGCGCCAGGCCGGCCCGGGCCAGTAGATACAGCAGCAGTAAATCGAGGGGAAAGGCCAGCGCCTGCATCAGCGCGGCGCGTAGCGCGGGGGCGCGCGGCCGGCGCTCTCCCCGCGCCGCGCCCGGCGCGACGCAGGCGGACGCGGGAGCCGGGGCCGAAGCCGGGGCCGGAACCGGGACCGGGACCGGGGCCGGGGCCGGGGCCGGGGCCGGAGCGGAGCCGGAAATGGGCCGGCCCCTCACGCCACCAGCGAGACCGGCGCGGCGGCGGCCTCCCTGGATTTTTTGGTCTTGCCGGCGCGCGAAGGCATATGGCACAGGCCGCAGACATAGCCGCCGTTCAGGTCCAGGCTATCGACCACGAATTTGCCGCCGCATTTGCCGCACGGCGCCATGACCAACATGTGGCTGTTGAAAAAGCGCACCAGGGTCCAGGCCCGGGTCAGCGACAGCAGCGATTCCTCGCCCGCTTCCGGCGGCAATTGTTCCAGATATAGTTTATAGGCTTTCATCACCGCTTCGATGCCGCTCGCACCCGCGTGCTCGACCAGAAAGCGGTGGATATTGATGAACAGCGAGGCGTGGATATTCGGCTGCCAAGTCAAAAACCAGTCGGTCGAAAACGGTAACATGCCCTTGGGCGGCGAGACCCCCTTCAATTCCTTGTACAGCTTGAGCAAGCGTTCGCGCGACAGCGAGACCTCGGTCTCGAGCAATTGCAAACGGGCGCCCAGCCGGATCAACTCGATCGCCAACTGAATTTCCTGGGCTTCGGTCACCACACTTTTTCGGCTCATGTTCGCTACTCCGGCGGGAAGGCTAGACAAGGCGGGCGCTCAGGCGATTTCTTCGACCGCTTGACCGGCCATCAAGATGGCGGCGTGCGATTGGGCCAGTACCCGGTCTTTATTGTAATTGGTCAGCATCGACAAGATGGCGCCATCGTCGAAACGGAAACGGGCCAACATCATATTGCCGCCGGCCAGCTTGAGAATCTGCGCATTGCTCATGCCTTCGATCAACTCGGCGATCTCGGCGGCAATGCCGAGACGAAAGATCGCGGTCACTCTATCGGCGCGTATCATTTGCTGGGCCAGCATCAAATAGCTCAGATTTGCGTCGCGAATTTCAGCCATCATATCGTTAGCGGTCATGTCCATCTCCTCGATCCGTTTGAATGCGAACTGGCGGCGTTTCGTATTGCCAGTGAGATATATTCTGGATGGGCGATAACAATACGAGAAGAGGGGACCCTCTGTATTTTGGGTCGGGAAAAAGCAGGATGGGGCTGTCCGTGTTTGTCCGACAAACATGGCGCGTTCATAGGCGAACGCGAGCGTAGCGCGAGCGGCTTTTTGCGGAAAAACAGCATAACAAATATTCCCGCAAGGAAACAAAAAAGCAATATTGCGTCGCTTTTTGGCGACATCGCTGGTTTCTATTACCGGTAACGGCGGCAATCCAAAAAACTTGAGACCTATTTAAAAAAAATTTTACGTATTTTCACGGCGATCCCTACTTCAGTTACGACGCGCCTCGGAAAAACTTGAGGCCGCGGTGTCAACTTGAGCGAAAAAAATTTTCCACACCGCGACCGTCAGCTAAAACAGATTGGAAACATTGTCTAAACAAAATGATTAACTAGGCCCGCCGTGCGCATTATATCGCCATCGTCTTGATTAATATCAAATGTTTTTTCTCAAAGTTGGTGTTTAGGTACAATATCGATCCGGCCGATCGCCGCGCCGAGCGGCGGCGTCCGCATCGGTTACACTGCCGTTTTGGCACTTGACGCCACCAGCATCGTGAAAGCCCATCCCATGCCCGACCAGCTAGCAGCGCAACTGTGGGACATCAGTCCCACCCTCTCGGCCGGCACCCCGGTCTGGCCGGGCGACACGCCGTTCGCGGCCGAACCGACCTGGCAAATCGGCGCCGGCTGCCCGGTACACGTCAGCAAAATGACCATGAGCACCCACCTCGGCGCGCATTGCGACGCGCCCAGCCACTACGATCCGGCCGGCGCGTCGATCGACGCGGTCGAACTCGCGCCCTACCTGGGGCCGTGCCGCGTGATCGATTGCGTGGGCGCGGCCATCGTCGACCCGGCCGCCATCGCCCACGCGCTCGACGGCGTGCCGCCGCGGGTGCTGCTGCGCACCTACCGCAACGCGCCGCAAACGGCCTGGGATCCGCGCTTCACGCCGGTGGCGCCGGAAGCCATCGCGCTGCTGGCGGCGCGCGGCGTGCGCCTGATCGGCATCGACTCGGCCTCGCTCGACCCGCAGGATTCGAAAACGCTGGACGCCCACCACGCGGTGCGCGCGCACGGCATGGCGATCCTCGAAGGCGTGGTGCTGGACCAGGTGCCGGCGGGCGACTATGAATTGATCGCCCTGCCCCTGAAGCTGGCCGGCATGGACGCCAGCCCGGTGCGCGCCATCTTGCGCGCCCTGCCGCCGGGCGCGCCATGACGACCGCCCCCGCCCTCGTGGACCACGCCCCGATCACGCGCAAACACTGCCTGGCGCGCGACCAAGCCGACCCGCTGGCGCCCCTGCGACGCCAGTTCGCCCTGCCCGAGGGCGTGATTTACCTGGACGGCAATTCGCTGGGCGCGCGCCCGGTGGCGGCCCTGGCGCGCGCGCAGGAAGTGATCGCGCACGAATGGGGCCGGGACTTGATCGGCAGCTGGAACACGGCCGGCTGGTTCACCCTGCCGACCCGCCTGGGCGACCGCCTGGCGCCGCTGCTCGGCGCGCGCGCGGGCGAAGTGGCGATCACCGACTCGACCTCGATCAATCTTTTCAAGGCGCTGGCGGCGGCGCTGGCCATGCAGGCGGCCGATCCGGCCACGGCCGGGCGACGCGTGCTGCTCACCGAACGCGACAATTTTCCGACCGATATCTACATGGCGCAAGGCTTGAGCGCCTGGCTGGAACGGGGCTACCGGGTCGAGCTGGTCGATTCGCCCGAACAGGTGCTGGCGGCGATCGACGCCGACACCGCGCTGGTGCTGCTCACCCACGTCAATTACCGCAGCGGCCACCAGCACGACATGGCCGCCGTCAGCGCCCACGCCCACGCGCGCGGCGCGCTGATCGTGTGGGACCTGGCCCATTCGGCCGGCGCGGTGCCGCTCGACCTGCATGCCGACGGCGCCGATCTGGCGGTCGGCTGCACTTATAAATACTTGAACGGCGGCCCCGGCGCGCCGGCCTTCATCTGGGTGCCGCGCCGGCACCAGGCCGCCTTTGGCCAGCCTTTGTCGGGCTGGTGGGGCCACGCGGCGCCATTCGCCATGGCGCCCGACTTCGCGCCGGCCGACGGCATCGCCCGCGCCCTGTGCGGCACCCAGCCCATCGTCTCGCTGGCCATGGTCGAATGCGGCCTGGCGCTGTTCGAGCAAACCGACATGGCGACCATCCGCGCCAAGTCGCTGGCGCTGACCGACCTGTTCATCGAGCTGGTGGAAACGCGCTGCGCCGGCCACGGCCTGGCATTGGCGACGCCGCGCCGGCACGCCCGGCGCGGCAGCCACGTCAGCCTCACCCACGCGCACGGCTACGCGCTGATGCAAGCCTTGATCGCGCGCGGCGTGATCGGCGACTACCGCGAGCCGGCCATCATGCGCTTCGGCTTCACGCCGCTCTACACCGGTTACGCCGAGGTGTGGGACGCGGTCGACATCCTGAAACAGATCTTGGACCACCAAGCCTTCGACATTGGCGCCGCGCGCGGCGCCGTGACCTGACCTGATTTGAAAGAGCGGCATGAGCGATGACAAACAAGCGGCCGCCGAATGGCATGGCGCGCAAATGGATTTCAGCGAATCGATGAGCTATGGCGACTATCTGGCGCTGGACCGGATTCTCACCGCCCAGCACCCGCGTTCGCCCAACCACAACGAGATGCTGTTCATCGTGCAGCACCAGACCAGCGAATTGTGGATGAAGTTGATGCTGCACGAAATGCACGCGGTGCGCCGCAACCTGCAAAGCGGCGAGCTGGCGCCGGCCTTCAAGATGCTGGCCCGGGTGGCGCGCATCATGGACCAGCTGGTCCACGCCTGGGACGTGCTGGCCACCATGACGCCGCCCGAATACAGCGCCATCCGGCCCTACCTGGGCGCCTCGTCGGGTTTTCAATCGTATCAGTACCGCGAGTTCGAATTCATCCTCGGTAACAAGAACGCCGCCCTGCTCGACGTGCATCGCGGCGCGCCCGCTTCGCACGCCCTGCTCCAGGCCGCGCTGACCACGCCGTCGGTGTACGACGAGGCGGTGCTGCTGCTGGCGCGCGGCGGCTTCGCCATCGCGCCGGAGCGCGTTCAGCGCGACTGGAGCCTGGCCACCGCCGCCGACGAATCGGTCAAGGCGGCCTGGCTGGAGGTGTACCGCGATCCCGCGCGCCACTGGGCGCTGTACGAACTGGCCGAGAAGCTGGTCGACCTGGAGACCGCGTTCCGTTTCTGGCGCTTCCGCCACGTCACCACGGTCGAGCGCATCATCGGTTTCAAGACCGGCACCGGCGGCACGGCCGGCGTCAGCTACCTGCGCAAAATGCTCGACGTGGTGCTGTTCCCGGAACTGTTCGCGCTGCGCACCGCGCTGTAGTCGTCCGCTCGACAACCGGTCGGCTCGAACGCGGCGCTGGCGACGCAGGCGCCGTTGAGCAGCAGGTCCACCCGGTGCGCCCGCGTCATGCACGCGGGCGCGCAAATCGCGCAGGCGCCGCGCATGCTCGATCTCCCCCTCCCCCTCGCCCGCCAAGTTCAACTCCTCAGCAGCCAGCGCGGATGGGCCTTGCTCACGTCGTTAAGATGATTGACCACCGACTTGCGCACGTACGGGCTGGGGTCGGCCCGCAGCCGCGCCAATATCGGGGGATCGGCGGCGATGGCATCGAGCCGGAACGACCAGGGCAGGCGTGGACGGCTGCCTTCGCTGGCTAGACGACCGACCGATTCGCGCGCGTCGCCAGCCCATGCCTTCATCACGTTCAAGGTGCGGCACGGATCGCGGCGCAGGAATGCGCGCACCGCGCATTCGGACGAGCCCAAACCAGTGAAATTGGCCAGCGCCGCGATCGGCAACGCGAAATGGTCCTGGCCGTATTGGCCGATGTAGTCGGGCACGAGCATCGCCACGAACCGTGCTCGATGCGGCGCGCCACCGCCCGCAAAACCGCCACCGCGCGCCCGAAATCCGGCGGCACGCTGGCGCGCAGGGCCTGCAGGGCGCAGCAAGCGGCGCAGGCGCTGCGTCAAACTCAAGGCGTCGAGACCGGCCAGCCGCGCGTCGGGAAAAGCGGCGGCGTCGAACGCCGGCCAGATGGCGCCGAACTGGCGCGCCAGCGCCCGGAATCGGTCAAGGTCGAGCAGGTCTTTGAGCGGGGACCGGTCGGCGACGGTCATGAAAGGAAGCCTGGCGGCGAAGTGATCGGAAGCGCCGGCTTACCGCGCGCTCCTGTCACAGCGTGTCAGGAGCGGGGGCGCGGGGGCGTACCAAATGGGCGCGGAAATCGCGCAGCAGATCGGCGCGCCGCCCGGGATAACGCTCGCCCGATTCGGCCGACAAGATGCGGTCGGTGCGAAAGGTGCGGAAGGAGAGCCGCCACTCGCACCATGCGCCGAGCACGCGCGCGTTATCCATGAAACCCAGTTGTAGCGGCCAGACCAAACGTTGCGTCTGGCGGCCGTCGGCGTCCACATACATCAGCGTGAGCCGCTGCTGCGCCCGGATCGCCGCGCGCAGCAGCGACAGCGGCACGATATTGTCGGGAAAGTCGCGGTTGGGCGGCCCCGGCATCGCCAACGGCGCCGCCATCACGGCTTGCGCCTCGCGCGACAAGGCCGAGCCGATCTTGGCCAAGGCTTCGGTGGCGGCCCGGCGCAGCACATCGTCGCCGCGCTGGTCGACATAATGCAGTCCCAGCAGCACTGCCTCGGTTTCTTCATCGGTCAACATCAGGGCCGGCAAAAATAGGCCCGGCTTGAGCACGTAACCCAGGCCGGCGGCCCCTTCGATCGGCGCGCCGCTGGCGCCGAGTTCGGCGATGTCGCGATAAATGGTGCGCTCCGATACCTGCAAGGTCTGCGCCAACTGGGCCGCCGTAACGGGATGGCGGCGGCCGCGCAAGGCTTGCAGCAGGAGCAAAAGGCGAGTGGAACGCGACATGACAGGAAAAGGGAACGGTAGGCGGCGCGGTGGATGGGTGCGGCTTATTATATCCACTCGCCACGGCATGCGACAGCGGCACGCCGTCGGGCCGCGATCAGGCGGTCCGACCGCGCTTCGCGCCGCGCCGCGCGCCGCGATTATGCTTGCGAGGACGCGCCATGAAGCCCAGCAAGCTCAGACCCGCCAGCAGCATCGCGTAGGTTTCCGGTTCCGGCACCGGCGCCGGCATGTCCGGGATCCCGTGCGCGGTGATTTCACCGGCGCTGAAATAATTGGAATAGCCGCCGGTGAACTTGCTCAGGCTAATGGTGTCGGTCGCCACCCCGGCCAAGGCGGTGCCGCCGAATAACACGCCGTTGCACCATAACTTGGCGCATCCCGGACCGCTGCCGGTCGATTGCAAAGCGACCGACACGCCGCCGAGGGTCACGGTGAAGCCGGTGATGGTGCCGGGAATCACATTGCCGCTGGGGTAGCCGGCCAGGATATCGATTTCGGAAAAGTAGAGCTTATCGGAAAAATGCAAAGTCAACACCGACTCGTCGTCGATGGAAAACAGTTGATTATTGTGTTGATCGCTAGGCAAGTAGCCATCGTTCAATGTTCCGCCGCCACCGCTGTAGTTGACCGTATCGTCGCCGTTGTCGCTGATATTTCCCGTATAGACATGGTCCCAATTGCCATAGCCGCTAGGCCGAACGTTGACCGCGTCATAACCGATGACGCTTTGCGCCTGGACTGCCTGCGCGGCCAGCAAGGTCAATCCCAACAGTCCAAACCTTAGTGCTTTTTTCAATTGTCTTACTCCACAGATGACTGAGTGAAAAGCGAAGAGCGCGTGCGCTTCGCCGCCATTTCCACGATGTTTTTTACCGAGGCACGACATTATATAGTCAAGCCGTCATTAAACTTGGAAATATGACAATCATGAAGACGGCGCGGCAAGAAAAAAGCCGGACGCAGGTACTCCAGAAAAATCCACTGGGCCGCGTGATCGAAAAGTTGGAGAAGACGAAGGCTAGCGTGCGCGCCAAGGTTGAGCATTGCTTCCATGTCGTGAAGTGCCTGTTCAAACATCGAAGACGCGCTACCGCGGCCTAGCCAAGAACAACGCGCAGTTGTTCACCCTGTTCGGCTTCGCGCTGACCAATGAACCTATTGCGGCAAACAAACCGGGACTCAGTCAGTAAATAAATAGGCTAATTTTCATTGCGAGATTCTCGTACCAGAAGTATTGGCAAAAGTCCATGATGCCAATGTTGATCGGTCCGACCTCGCCAAAATCGCAAGACGGAAAATCGGCCAAAGATGCGACGGGAGCGAGGCACGGCTACTACCGAGTTGGCGCCCCTGGCTCTGGTGTCAAATAACGCCACAATCCCAATGACAATAGGCTAAAAAATAAAATATTTAAGTAATGACTCACAAATTCCCAAGCCATTATTTTTCCATTCAATCGATACTCAAAACTAAATTTGTTTTTTTTAACGAAATCCCCTATAGCAAGCTCCTCTCTAGTGAACATGCAGGCAAGATCTATTTTTCTTAAATCTCCATTTTTATATTTTCCTAAATATTCATATTGGCATCTGTTGTTTAAAGGTTGTTGGCATACGAGTTCAATCGATAATATTTGGATTTCGCACTCAAAATACCATTGATGAAATATCGCTTGCATAAATATTACGCATCCAACAATACCTACCGCGAAGAAAAAATTGTGTGGCCCAGTCACAAAAAATGGTTTTTCCATTGGATCAGGGACAAACAGGGCTAGAATTCGGATTCATACATTGGGAATAAAATCTTTCGAGGTAAGCGAATTTTACTTCACTGTGCTGGGAGTTTTGCAAGTAGCTCAGTTGCATTGCTACTCTTTGAGATGAACGAACTTCTCATGCAACCATCTAGAAATTCGCCACTGAAACACTCCGGCAAGAACACAAATAGCCCAGGCGCATACCAATCTCAAAATAAAACTATCATGCAAAATGGGTTCAAGCCAATTCAACAAAATCGGGAAAATTAGCGATGAAGGAAACGCTAGGATAAGTTCTGCATAAGTAAAAATTAATTCACCTGTTTTTTTTTGCTCTTCTCCCAGCAGCGAAAAAATAAAAGTAACTACAAGAATTATGGCCGCGCCAAACATCCAATTCATGAATGCGATTCGGCGTTTTTTTTCGACCAAAAATGGCCCAACAAGGAAACAAACGAATGAAATAAATGATATTGGTAAAATTGAAATAATTAATGATCCGAATGAATGATCCAAAATTACTTCAAAAATTAGCGCAACGGCAAGAATCAAGAAAAACGAAATAATAACCTTATTGAAAAATTTCCATACTCCAGGAATTATCCAGTTCATTTTTTAACCTTACATGAATGTTGACACTGTTCGAGTTTATTGTTCGCCCAGTCCTGGCAATTTTGACCACCGTTTGTTACCCCGCTAAGCGCAAGTGCATATGGTGGTCGTTGTTCAGAAAAT
>JAYVUV010000350.1:0-3125 GCA_043787615.1 Janthinobacterium sp.
GATCCATGTGACCATCGGCCGCATCGAAGTGCGGGCCGCGCAGGCGGCCCCCGGCCCCGGCCGGCCGCGCGCGGCGGCGGCCCAGGCCGCGCCGCTCAGTCTGGACGACTATCTGAAACGCGGCGGGGGGCGGCCATGAGCAACGCGCTGGCGATCGCCGCCACCACCAGCGCGCTGCAAAACCTGCTGCTCGCGCGCATGCCCGCGATCGACGCCGACCTGGGCGACTTGCAGGTGACGGTGCAGCCGCTGGACCAGGCCCGCACCGGCATCACCCAGGCCCAACTCAATATATTTTTATACCAGGCCCTGCCCAACGCGGCCTGGCGCAATCTGGACATGCCGCGCCAGGTGCGGCCCGGCGAGAGCGGCATGCCGCCGTTGGCGCTCAATCTGCATTATCTGATCACCGCCTACGGCCGCGGCCAAAACGACACCAGCGTCACCAACCACCGGGTGCTGGGCGGCGCCATGAGCGTGCTGCACGACCATCCCTTGCTGGGACGCGAGGAATTGGCCGTCGCGCTGCCCGACAGCGCCGTGGCCGCGCAGTTCGAGCGCCTGCGCATCACGCCGTTGCCGATCGGGGTCGAGGAAATCTCCAAGCTGTGGACCGTGTTCCAGACCCAGTACCGGGTCTCGGCCGCCTACGAGGTGACGGTGTTGTTGATCGACAGCTGCAATCCGGTCAAGGCGCCGCCGCCGGTGCTCTCGCGCGGCGTGGCCTCGGACGCGGCGCCGGCGGCGGTGCTGGACGAGGCGCGCCCGCCGTTCGGGCATCAGGCGGCGCGTCTGGGCGAGGATGTGCTGCTGCTGGGCGCCGGCTTGATCGGTCCGCATGCGGTGGCGCGGTTTTCCAGCAGCCGCCTGGCGCAGCCGATCGAACTGGCGCCCCGGCCGGGCGGCGGCGCCGAAGCGCAACTGGTGCATCTACCCGATGTCAGCGAGGACGCGAACGCCCTGGCGCGCTGGGCGCCGGGTTTTTACACCTGCGCCCTGGGCATGCGGCCGGCCGGCGCGCCGGCCTCGCTCAGCGGGCCGGTCGCGTTCGCGCTGGCGCCGCGCATCGTCGTCAGCCCGCTCGCGGCGGCGGCCGGCGACTTGGCGTTGAGCGTGACGTGCGCCCCGCGCCTGGCTGCCAACCAGCGCGTGCTGCTGATCTTCGGCGAACGTCAGGTGGAACCGGCCGGCATCGTCACGCCGGCCGACGTGTCCCTGCCGAGCAGCGTCGATTTTCTGGTGCCGGAGGTGGCCGCCGGCCAGTATCTGGTGCGGCTGCGGGTGGACGGCGTCGACAGCATTCCGGTGCTCTACAACGGCACGCCGGCCGTCGCCGCCTTCGATCCGGCGCAGCGGGTGACCATATCATGAGGCGGCCATGAGCGACTTCGACCTGTGGCTGCAAGCCAACGACGAGTTTCTGGCGCCGGCCCTGCGTGCGCTACGTCTGCGTCTCGAACAAATGGCCGGCCCGGCCGCCACGCCGCCGCCGCAGCAAGCTGCGCCGGCGGCACCGGCCGACGCCCCCGCGCCGCTGGCGGCCACGCCGGCCCGGCCGCGCTCCCTGCTCGACCGGTTGTTTCAGCGTCCGGCCCGGCCATCTGGCTTGGCCACCGATACCGCCGCCGCCACCGTTACCGCGCCCGCGCAAGCGTTCGCGCCGAGCCGGAACGCTGAGCCGGATCCGGAACCGGGTCCGGGTCCGGAACCGGATCGGTCGGCCGACCCCCATTACACCCCGGCGCTGATGCTGTTGTCCCAGCGCCTGGGCTTGACCGACTTCGAGCGCGACACCTTGCTCCTGTGCGCGGCGATGGAGCTCGACACGCGCATCGCCACGCTGTGCGCGCGCGCCCAGGGAGAAACAGGCCGGCCCTATCCCACCTTCGCGCTGGCCCTGGCCCTGTTCGACAATCCGGCCTGGGACGTGCTTTCGCCGGAACGTCCGCTGCGTTACTGGCGCTTGATCGAGATTCACCAGCCGGGCGTGCAGCCGCTGGTCACCAGCGCCATCAAGATCGACGAACGCATCGTCAATTACCTCAAGGGCTTGAATTATCTGGACGACCGCCTGGTCCCCTTCATGACGCCGGTCGCGTCGTCCAGCGAGGCGTTGCCGCCGTCGCAGGCGCGCATGGCGGACGCCATCGTGGCCCGGCTGGAGGGCGCGGCGCAGGCGCCGCCGCTGGTGCAACTGGCCGGTGCCGACGGCGCCAGCAAGCTGGCGGTGCTGGGGCAGGCCGCCGCCCAGCTGGGCCTGACCGTGTACCGCCTGGCGGCCGACCACGTGCCGCTGGCGCTGGCCGACCAAGACACCTTGTCGCGTCTCTGGCAGCGCGAATGCATCCTGCTGCCGATCGCCCTGTATGTCGATGCCGGCGCGCTGGACCATGGGGGCGCCCAGGCCGCCGCGCTGCTGCGCATCCTCGGGCGCGGCACCGGCGTGACCTTCCTCGACACGCGCGAACCGTGGCCGGACGCCGGCGCCCACGCCGGCAGCGCCCTGTTCGACATCGCCAAACCGAACCAGGAGGAGCAGCGCGCCGTGTGGCTGGAGTTGCTCGGTCAAGACCAGGTGGGCTTGGCCGCCCGGCTGGCGGGCCAGTTCAACTTCAACCGCTCGGCGATCCAGGCCGTGGCCGGACCGGCCCTGGAGCGCGCCGGCGCCGGCCAGGCCGAATCCGAATGCGAACGCGAACTGTGGCAAGCCTGTCTGCAACACGCGCGCCCCGCGCTCAACCAATTGGCCCAGGTGCTGGAGGTGAAGGCCGGCTGGGACGACCTGGCCTTGCCGGCGGCCGACAAGCGTCTGCTGCGCCAGATCGCCGACCAGGTGGCGCGGCGCATGACGGTGTACGACGATTGGGGTTTTCGCGCGCGCATGAACCGGGGGCTGGGCATCAGCGTGCTGTTCTCTGGCGAATCGGGCACGGGCAAGACCATGGCGGCCGAGGTGATCGCCAACGAATTGCAGTTGCTGCTGTACCGGATCGACCTGTCGGCGGTGGTCAGCAAATACATCGGCGAGACCGAAAAGAATTTGCGCAAGCTGTTCGACGCCGCCGAGGACGGCGGCGCCATCTTGTTCTTCGACGAAGCCGACGCCCTGTTCGGCAAGCGCAGCG
>JAYVUV010000351.1:0-6854 GCA_043787615.1 Janthinobacterium sp.
CCCCATCGCACTGCTTAGGTACAGTCAAATTTTCCGATGATTGTCACCTCACCGAAGTCCGTTAGTTTACTGCATCTTTCAAAGCTTTACCAGCTTTAAATTTCGGCACCTTGGCCGCTTCGATTTTGAGCGGTTCCTTGGTGCGCGGATTGCGGCCGGTGCGCTCGGCGCGCGCGCTGACCGAGAAGGTGCCGAAGCCAACCAAGGTCACGCTGTCGTTCTTTTTCAATGTCTCCGTTACGCCACCGATCACTGCGTCGAGCGCGCGTGCCGCGGCCGCTTTCGAGATGTCGGCGGTCTGGGCAATGTGGTCGATCAATTCAGTCTTATTCACTAGCGTCCCCGTTACAAAGGTTTATATCGTTTTACCGTTTCACCGTACCCATTGTGTGGGCCCGGCGCGCACGGAAAAAATCTCAGGCCGTATTAGACAAGCCGCACTCGCCCCGTGTCAAGCGCTTTGGCCGCGCGCCCGACCTTCCATAGCAAACAAGCGCTACGAGAGCGCTTGTTTGTGATCGCCGCCGGAAGCGGCATGGGAGAACGACAACGATTAGTGCTTGACGACCTCGCCCTGACCATCGGTCTTGCTGGCGGCGGCGGTCACCGCTTCCACGGCGGCCACCTCGGTCAGCGGCTCCGGCTGACGCTCCAGCGCCACTTCCAGCACCTTGTCGATCCAGCGCACCGGCACGATTTCGAGCTTGTTTTTCACGTTATCCGGGATCTCGGCCAGATCCTTAACGTTTTGCTCGGGAATCAGCACGGTCTTGATGCCGCCGCGATGGGCCGCCAACAGCTTCTCTTTCAAGCCGCCGATCGGCAGCACTTCGCCGCGCAAGGTGATCTCGCCCGTCATCGCCACGTCGGCGCGCACCGGAATCCCGGTGAAGACCGACACCAGGGCCACCGTCATGGCGGCGCCGGCGGACGGACCGTCCTTCGGCGTGGCGCCTTCGGGCACGTGGATATGGATATCGCTCTTTTCAAACACGTCCGGCTTGATGCCGAGCCGCATGGCGCGGCTGCGCACCACCGTGCGGGCCGCCTCGATCGATTCCTTCATCACATCGCCCAGGGTGCCGGTGCGGATGATGTTGCCCTTGCCCGGCATGGTGACGGCCTCGATGGTCAGCAAATCGCCGCCCACCTCGGTCCAGGCCAGCCCGACCACCTGGCCGACTTGATTTTCCTTTTCGGCCACGCCGAAGTCATAGCGCCGCACGCCGAGGAATTTATCCAGGTTTTTGGAGGTGATCGCCACCTTCTTGTCCTGTTTTTTCAGCAGCAGCAATTTGACCACCTTGCGGCAGATCTTCGACACTTCGCGTTCCAGCGAGCGCACGCCGGCTTCCCGGGTGTAATAACGGATGATGTCGCGCAGCGCCCCTTCGGCCACCGTGATCTCGTCGTCCTTCAGACCGTTGTTCTTGATCTGTTTCGGCAGCAGATAGCGCTGGGCGATGCTGGTTTTCTCGTCTTCCGTGTAACCGGACAGGCGTATCACTTCCATCCGGTCGAGCAGCGCCGGCGGGATGTTGTACGAGTTCGAGGTCGCCACGAACATCACGTCGGACAAGTCGAAATCGACTTCGATGTAATGGTCGGAAAAAGTGTGATTCTGTTCCGGGTCGAGCACTTCCAGCAGGGCCGAGGACGGATCGCCACGGAAATCGGCGCCCATTTTGTCGACCTCATCGAGCAGGAACAGCGGATTGCGTACCCCGACCTTGGCCAGCGATTGCAAAATCTTGCCGGGCATGGAGCCGATATAGGTGCGGCGATGGCCACGGATCTCGGCTTCGTCGCGCACCCCGCCCAAGGCCATCCGCACGAACTTGCGGTTGGTGGCGCGGGCGATCGATTGGCCGAGCGAGGTCTTGCCCACGCCCGGAGGACCGACGAAGCACAGGATAGGCGCTTTCAGTTTGTCGACCCGTTGTTGCACCGCGAGGTATTCCAGAATGCGTTCTTTGACCTTGTCCAGACCGTAGTGATCGCCTTCGAGCACTTTTTCGGCGTTCGACAGATCGTTGTTGACCTTGGATTTTTTCTTCCACGGCAGATTGACCAGGGTGTCGATGTAGTTGCGCACCACGGTGGCCTCGGCCGACATGGGCGACATCAACTTGAGCTTTTTCAACTCGTTGGTGGCCTTGTCGAGCGCTTCCTTCGGCATTTTCGCCGTGATGACTTTCTTCTCCAACTCGTCCAGGTCGGCGCCGTCCTCGCCCTCGCCCAGCTCTTTCTGAATCGCCTTGACTTGCTCGTTCAGATAGTACTCGCGCTGCGACTTTTCCATCTGGCGCTTGACGCGGCCGCGGATGCGTTTTTCCACTTGCAGGATATCGAGTTCGCCTTCGAGTTGGCCGAGCAAATGCTCCAGGCGCTTGGCGACATCGAAAATTTCGAGGATGACTTGCTTCTGTTCCAGCTTGAGCGGCAGGTGGGCGGCCACCGTGTCGGCCAGGCGGCCGGCGTCGTCGATGCCGGACAAAGAAGCGAGAATTTCAGGCGGAATTTTTTTGTTCAGTTTCACGTACTGGTCGAACTGCTGGACGATGGCGCGGCGCATACCTTCGACTTCGGAATCGTCGCCGTCTTCCGAGTCGAGCGGGGTCAGGTCGGCCACGAAGTGGGCGGCCGTATCGCTGATGTGGTTGATGCGCGCGCGCTGGGCGCCTTCGACCAGCACCTTGACGGTGCCGTCGGGCAGCTTCAGCATTTGCAAGATGTTGGCGACGCAACCGATCTCGTAGATGTCGGAGGCGGACGGTTCGTCTTTGGCGGCCGCCTTTTGGGCCGCCAGCATGATGCTCTTGCCCTGCTCCATGGCAGCCTCGAGGGCCTTGATCGATTTCGGGCGGCCAACGAACAGCGGTATCACCATATGCGGGAAAACTACAACGTCCCGTAGCGGCAATAACGGCAGTTGAGTTTGCTCAGTTAATTTGGAAGTTGTCATGGCGTACCTTATAGAAAGCGTATTGATGATGTTGGCGCTCGCTGCCAAAACACAAGGCCGATGTGGGAAATAATTGCAGAAAATAACAATTGTCTGAAATTCAAAACCACCGGCAAGAGTCTAACAGATAGATGAAAACCCAATAAAAAAGCCACCCGCGACATGGTGCCGCGTGTGGCTTTTCGAGTGAAGCCTGCTATCTCTTATTGAGATAAATTGTACCGCCTTGCATAGGGGATGCAAATCCCTTTTGTGCAATTGTGGCGCGTATTTTCAGTTTTCTCCCGACGCTTTTGCCTGTTCTTGATAGATAAGTAAAGGTTTTGCCCCGCTTGTGATCGTATTTTCATCGATAACGACCTTGGTGACATTTTGCTCATTTGGCAACTCGAACATCACATCCAGCAAGGCGTGCTCCAGGATCGAGCGCAAGCCGCGCGCGCCGGTCTTGCGCGCCAAGGCTTTCTTGGCGATCGCGTGCAAGGCGGCCGGGCGGATTTCAAGTTCCGCGCCTTCCATCTCCAGCAATTTCGAATATTGCTTGATCAACGCGTTTTTCGGCTCGATCAAGATCTGGATCAGCGCTTCCTCGGTCAACTCGGCCAGCGTGGCCACCACCGGCAGACGGCCCACCAATTCCGGAATCAAGCCGAACTTGATCAAATCCTCCGGTTCGGCTTCCAGCAAGACTTCGCTGGCCGAACGCTGGGTCTGGCTCTTGACCGAGGCCGAGAAGCCGATGCCGCTCTTTTCCGAGCGGTTCGAGATGATCTTGGCCAAGCCGTCGAAGGCGCCGCCGCAGATGAACATGATGTTGGTGGTGTCGATCTGCACGAAATCCTGGTTCGGATGCTTGCGCCCGCCCTGCGGCGGCACCGAGGCCATGGTGCCCTCGATCAGCTTGAGCAACGCTTGCTGCACGCCCTCGCCCGACACGTCGCGGGTGATGGAGGGGTTGTCCGACTTGCGCGAAATCTTGTCGATCTCATCGATATAGACGATGCCGCGCTGGGCCTTGTCGACGTCGTAGTTGCAGCTTTGCAGCAGCGTCTGGATGATGTTTTCCACATCCTCACCCACATACCCGGCCTCGGTCAGGGTGGTGGCGTCGGCGATCACGAACGGCACATTGAGCATGCGCGCCAGGGTCTGTGCCAGCAGGGTCTTGCCGGAACCGGTGGGACCGACCAGCAAAATGTTGCTCTTGGCCAGTTCGACGTCGTCCTTCTTGCCCAGGTGCTTGAGGCGCTTGTAGTGGTTGTACACGGCCACCGACAAGATGCGCTTGGCGGTTTGCTGCCCGATCACATATTGATTGAGCAATTCGGCGATTTCTTGCGGCGTCGGCAAGTCCGACTTGGCGCCGCTGACGGACTCGATGGTGGAGGTCTCGTCGCGGATGATGTCATTGCACAGGTCGATGCACTCGTCGCAAATGAACACGGACGGGCCGGCGATGAGTTTTTTTACCTCGTGCTGACTCTTGCCGCAAAACGAGCAATACAGTAATTTTTCGCCGCTGGAGGATTTTTTGTCTGACATGGGGCAGTTTCGGTTGAGGTGCGTTATCAGTTAGGCGCAGCAATTCGGCGCATGAGGCGCAATAAAGCACAATGTTGCAAACTCGGGGCCGCCCAGGCGGCGGCCGCTGACGCTCTGTACATCCGGAAATGACCGGCTACAAGCTCCATGCTACCCGAAATAAAAACGAAACGCCCGAACGTTGTCGCGCACGGGCGTTTTTTTAACATGACCGCTTGGCGAACATCAAGCGCGGCTGGTCAACACTTTGTCGATCAAACCATACTCGGCCGACTCGTCGGCCGACATGAAGCGGTCGCGGTCGGTGTCCTTGGCGATCTGTTCGATGGTCTGGCCTGTGCGGTCGGCCAGAATACCGTTCAAACGGCTGCGCAGATACAGGATTTCGCGCGCCTGGATCTCGATGTCGGAAGCCTGGCCCTGGGAACCGCCGGAAGGCTGATGAATCATGATGCGCGAATTGGGCAGCGAAAAACGCTTGCCTTTGGCGCCGGCGGCCAACAGGAAAGCGCCCATCGAGGCGGCCATGCCGGTGCACAAGGTGGACACGTCCGGCTTGATGAATTGCATGGTATCGAAGATCGCCATGCCGGCCGAGACCGAACCACCCGGCGAGTTGATGTAGAGCGAGATATCCTTGTCGGGATTTTCACTTTCCAGGAACAATAACTGGGCCACGATCAAGTTCGCCATCTGGTCGTTGACGGGACCGACCATGAAAATCACGCGCTCTTTGAGCAGACGCGAATAGATATCGTAGGAACGCTCGCCACGGCCGCTTTGTTCGACCACCATCGGCACCAGGCCCAACATCTCTGTATCCAGCGCCGGATTTCGGTACATACCTGTCATTTTATTTCCTTGTCAAACAGCTTGAGGACGCCCCGCCCGGCCATGACGGCAGCGGGTCGGGCTCGCCCCGCGCAGCTGGTTTACGCTTGTGCGTTGCTTCCCATCAATTCGTCGAAGGCGACCGCTTTCGACGTTACTTTCGACAGGCCCAACACGTAGTTGACGACGTTTTCTTCCAATACAAGGGCTTCGACCTCGCCCAAACGCCGACGATCGCTGTAATAATACTTCAGCACTTCGCGCGGGTCTTCATAACTTTGCGCGAAATCTTCCACCTGGGCCTTGACTTGCTCCGGGGTGGCTTGCAAATTGTTGGAACCGACCAATTCCGACAGGATCAAACCCAGGCGCACGCGGCGCTCGGCTTTTTCCGCGAACAACTCGGCCGGCAAGTTCACGTCCTTGACGTTCATGCCGCGCTGGGCCATGTCTTGACGGGTCATTTCGGCCAGGCGCTCGGTGTCTTGCGCAACCAACACTTGCGGCACGTCCAGTTCGGCGACCTTGACCAGGGCGTCCATCACGCTTTCCTTGTTGCGCGCCTTGACCCGGCCCGACACTTCGCGTTCCAGATTGACTTTGATGTCTTCGCGCATTTTAACCAGGTCGCCGTCGGCCACGCCCAGCGATTTGGCGAATTCGGCATCGACTTCGGGCAGGTGCGCCCATTCCAGCTTTTTCAAGGTGATGGTGAACGAGGCGGTTTTACCGGCCACGTCCTTGCCATGGTAATCCTCGGGGAAGGCCAGCGGAAAGGTTTTCGCCTCGCCCACTTTCAAGCCCACCGTGGCGGACTCGAATTCCGGCAACATGCGGCCTTCGCCCAGCACGAAGGCGTAGTCGTCGGCTTTACCGCCCGGAAATTCGACGTCGTCGATCGAACCGACGAAGTCGACCGTCACGCGGTCGCCGTTCTGGGCGCTTTGTTCGGCGCCACCGTCGCCATGCTCGCCGGCCTCGCCCTTGGTGTGGTAATGCACACGTTGCTTGCGCAAGATATCGATGGTTTTATCGATTTCCGCGTCCGATACCTCGGCCTTGACGGTTTCGATTTCGACCGCGGCCAAATCGCCGATCACCACTTGCGGATAGACTTCGAAGGTGGCGTCGAAACTGAGCACGCCTTCGCTCGATTCCTGCTTCGGTTCGATTTTCGGATAGCCGGCCACGCGCAGGCTCGCTTCGTTGGCGGCGTCGTTGAACGCGCGGCCCACTTTATCGTTCAGCACTTCGGTCTCGATCTGATAACCGTATTGTGCTGCGACCATTTTTAAAGGAACTTTGCCCGGACGGAAGCCCGGTGCCTTAGCCGTACGGGCTTGCACTTTCAGGCGTTTCTCAACTTCGGCGCGGACATCCGTCAGCGGGAAAGAGATCGTGATACGACGTTCGAGTTTGCCCAAGGTTTCGACTGCAGTTGCCATGTTAAAAAATCGTCCAAAAAATAAAAACTGTTGGTGCGAGGAGGGGGACTCGAACCCCCACACCATTGCTG
>JAYVUV010000352.1:0-7075 GCA_043787615.1 Janthinobacterium sp.
CATCGTGATGATCCAGAAGCGCACGACGACCTGGGTTTCTTTCCAACCTTTTTGTTCAAAATGATGATGCAGTGGCGCCATCAGTAAAATTCGACGACCTACGCCGAAGCGCTTTTTTGAATATTTGAAGTAGCCGACCTGCAGCATCACCGACAGCGTTTCGACTACAAAAATGCCGCCCATGATGAAGAGCACGACCTCCTGACGCACGATGACCGCAATCGTACCGAGCGCGCCACCCAATGCGAGCGCGCCGACGTCCCCCATAAAAACTTGTGCCGGATGCGCGTTGAACCACAAAAAAGCCAAGCCGGCACCCGCCATCGCACCGCAAAAAATCAGCAACTCGCCAGCACCAGGAATATGCGGGATGAACAAATATTTCGAGTAAGTAGCGCTACCGGCCAGATACGCAAAAATGCCGAGCGCGGTACCGACCATGACGGTGGGCATGATCGCCAGACCATCCAGACCATCGGTCAGATTGACGGCGTTGCTGGTACCGACAATGACGAAATAAGTCAGCGCGATGAAACCCCAGACACCGAGCGGATAGCTGACGGTTTTGAAAAACGGCACGATGAAGGCGGCCTTGGGCGGCAGGTCCATCGAAAAGCCAGATTGCACCCAGGCGTAGATCAAATCCCACACCCGCGACACGTTCGACTCCGACACCGAGAACGCCAGATAGAAGGCGGCCACGATGCCGATCAGCGACTGCCAAAAGTATTTTTCGGCCGAGCGCATGCCGTTCGGGTCTTGCCGCACCACTTTGCGGTAATCGTCGGCCCAGCCGATCGCGCCGAAGCCCAGCGTGACCACCAGCACCGGCCAGATGAAACGGTTCGACAGATCGCACCACAACAGCGTCGAGACGCCGATCGCGATCAGGATCAGCAGCCCGCCCATGGTTGGCGTGCCGTGTTTTTTCAAATGCGTTTGCGGGCCGTCGGTGCGCACCGCCTGGCCCACTTTCATGCGGGTCAGCATGCGGATCACGGCCGGACCGGCGCACAGGCCGATCAGCACCGCCGTGATGGTGGCGAACACCGCGCGGAAGGTGATGAAGTTAAAGACCCGCAGCGCGTCGAGGTCTTGGCGAAAGTATTGGGCGAGCCAGAGCAGCATGTTTAGTCGGTTTCCTTGTTACTGTGTTGCGATTCGTTGGCATGCGCCCCGATGGATGTTCCCATCAGATGCTGGACCACCCGCTCCATCTTCATGAAGCGCGAACCCTTGATCAAGACCGTCGGCTTGGGGCCGCCGGCCAGGCGCGCCAGCGCGCCGTCGAGCGCGGCCAGCAAATCGGCCAATTGCTCGAAATGGGTCAGGTTGGCGGCGGCCATTTGGCGCGCCAGCTGACCGGTGGCCAGCACCGACTCGATACCTTTTTCTTGCGCATAGTCGGCGATCTCCTGGTGAAATTGCGCGCCGTTGACGCCCACTTCGCCCATATCGCCCAGCACTAAAATACGCGGCGCGCCGGCCTGCGCCAGCACGTCGATGGCGGCCCGCACTGAATCGGGGTTGGCATTGTAGCTGTCGTCGATCAGCACCACGCCGTCCGGGCCGAACTTCCTTTGCAGGCGGCCGCCGACGGGCGCGAACTGTTCCAGGCCGTGCTGAATATGGGCCGTGTCGATCCCGGCCGCATAGGCGCAGGCGGCGGCGGCCAGCGCGTTGCGCACATTGTGTTCGCCGGCCGCCTGCAAGGCCACCTCGAACTGCAAGGGCGAGCGGCCGTCCTGGCGCACGCGCACCGACAGCACGCTGCCGAAATCGCCGCTGTGATAACTGGCGCTGATGTCGGCCTGCCACGCCAGCCCGAAGGTGAGCGTGCGGCGCGCGCCGCTCAACTCGCGCCACAGGGGCGTGAACGGATCGCCGTGCGGGAACACCGCCACCCCGTTCGGCCCCAGCGCGGCCAGCGCGGCGCCGTTTTCGCGCGCCACCGCCTCCACCGTGTGCATGAACTCCTGATGCTCGCGCTGGGCGTTGTTCACCAGCGCCACGGTCGGCTCGGCGATGGCGCTCAGGCGGGCGATTTCGCCCGGATGGTTCATGCCCAGTTCCACCACGGCGGCGCGGTCGCCGGCGCTCAGGCGCAACACGGTGAGCGGCACGCCCACCTCGTTGTTCAAATTGCCGCGCGTGGCCAGGGTGGCATCGGCGCCGTAGGCCGCGGCCAGGATCGAGGCGATCATTTCCTTGACCGTGGTCTTGCCGTTGCTGCCGGTGACGCCGATCAGCGGCAGGGAAAAGCGGCGGCGCCAAAAACGCGCGATCTGGCCCAGCGCGAGCAGCGCGTCCGGCACCACGATGGCGGGCAGGGTCCAGCCGGCCGGCAAGCGTTCCACCACCACGGCGGCCACGCCGCTGGCGGCCACCTGATCGAGGAAGTCGTGCGCGTCGAAATGCTCGCCGCGCAGCGCCAGGAACAGCGCGCCCGCCGGTAGCCGGCGGCTGTCGGTGGACAAGCCTTCCACCTGCGTGTCGGGCGCGGCGCCGGCGGCCAGGACGGCGCCGTCGATCGCCGCGCACAATTGGGCCAGAGTGGCGCGCATCGCTTGGTCCGCGGGTTGATCCCTAAGTTGGTCCATCAGTTGGTCCTCATCATGGTCAGTCGGGCCGACAACGCCAGCTGGGCGTGTTCGGCATCGGAAAACGGCAGCTTTTTACCCTTGATCTCCTGGTAAGGCTCGTGGCCCTTGCCGGCCAAGAGAATCACGTCGGCCTTGGCCGCGTGTTTGACGGCCGACAGAATGGCGGCGGCGCGGTCCTCGATGGTCTGCAAGGCCGTACCGGGACGGGCGCGGTCCATGCCGGCCACGATCTGGCCGATGATGGCGTGCGGCTCCTCGCCGCGCGGATTGTCGCTGGTGACCAGCACGTGGTCGGCCAGCTGGGCGATGGCGCCCATCTGCGGCCGCTTGCCCGGATCGCGGTCGCCGCCGCAACCGAACACGCACCACAGCTGGCCGCCGCGTTCGCGCGCCACCTGGCGCAGGGTCTGCAAGGTCTTGTCCAGCGCGTCCGGCGTGTGGGCGTAGTCGATCACCACCATCGGCGCGTCCTGGCCGCCGACTTGCTGCATGCGGCCGGGCGCCGGGGCCAGCGTTTCGATCGCGTCCAGCGCCGCGCGCAAGGGGGCGCCGCCGGCCAGCAGCGCGCCCAGCACCCCGAGCGCGTTGCTGATATTGAAGGCGCCGACCAGGCGGGTCTTGACCAGGGCCGCGCCGAACGGGCTATCCAGATGGAACTCGGTGCCCGATGGACGGCTGCGCAACTGGCTGGCGCGCAGCATGGCCACGCCATCCAGATCGGCCACGCTCGCGGCGTCGGCCAGGGTGTAGCCCAGCAGCGGCGGCGTGCCCGGCAAGGCGCCGGCCAGGCGCGCCGCCAGGCGCACGCCCATCGGATCGTCCAGGTTGAGCACCGCGCTTTTCAAGCCCGGCCAGTCGAACAGGCGGTTTTTGGCGGCCTCGTAGGCGGCCAGATCGCCGTGGTAATCGAGATGGTCGCGCGTCAGATTGGTAAACAGCGCGACGTCGAAATGCATGCCGGCGGTGCGGGCTTGATCCAGGCCGATCGAGGACACCTCGATCGCCAGCGCGGCGGCGCCCCGCCCGCGCAAGTCGGCCAGGGTGCGCGCCAGCAGCACGGCGTCGGGCGTGGTGTAGCCGGTCACGTCGAACTCGGGGGTGGTGCGGCCCTGGTACAAGCCCACGCCCAGGGTGCCGATCACGGCGCTCGGACGGCCCAGGCGCGCCAAGGCCTGGCCCAGCCAGACCGCGCTCGAGGTTTTACCGTTGGTGCCGGTCACGCCGACGGTGAACATGGCGCCGTCGGGCTGACCATAAAAGGCGTGCGCGATCGGGCCGGCCAGTTTTTTCAAGCCGGCCACGGCCAGATGCGGCACGTTCCAGGCCGGATCCCAATCGAAGTCCCGCTCTTCATGCAGCACGGCGGCGGCGCCCTGCGCGACGGCGGCGGCGATGAAACGGCGGCCGTCGCCGGCGTCGCCCGGATAGGCGAAAAACACGTCGCCGGGACCGACCCGGCGCGAGTCGGACGCCAGCTGGCCGGCCGGCGCCGTGGCGGCCAGCCAGGCGGCGCTGTCTTGCGTGATGGCGGACCTCACATGCCCTCCTGCGCGGCGTTGGCCGGGATGATGATTTCGGTCACGGACGAATCGGGCGGCACGTTCAGCGCGCGCAAGGCGTTCGAGGCCACCGCGGCGAAGGTGGGCGCGGCGACCTGGCCGCCATAGTGGGCGGCGGTGGTCGGCTCGTCGATCATGACGGCGATGATGAAGCGCGGCGCCGACATCGGCACCATGCCGACGAAGGAGCCGATATATTTGCGCGGCATGGCGTATTTGCCGTTGACGACCTTGTAGGCGGTGCCGGTCTTGCCGCCGACCCGGTAACCGGCCACCTGGGCCTGGGGCGCGGTGCCGGTCGGCGAGACCACGGTTTCCAGCATGGCGCGCATCTGGGCCGCCGTTTCCGGCTTGATCACTTGCTGCCCCTGCGGCGCCTCGCTCACTTTTTGGAACGAGAGCGGAATGGTGTCGCCGTCGCGCGCGAACATGGTGTAGGCGCGCGCCAGCTGAATCAGGGAGACCGAGATGCCGTTCCCGTAGCTCATGGTGGCCTGCTCGACCGGACGCCAAGCCTTGTACGGCCGCACCCGGCCGGCCACCGCGCCGGGAAAGCCGAACTTGGGCTGCTGGCCGAAGCCGACCTTGGTAAACATCTCCCACATTTCCTGCGACGGCATGCTGAGCGCGATCTTCGAGGTGCCGATGTTGGACGATTCCTTGATGATCTCGGCCACGCTGATCACCCCATGCGGCTTGGTGTCGTTGATCGGCGCGCCGTTGATGACGAAGCGCCCCGGCCCGGTGTCGATCAGCGTGCCGGGCTTGACGCGGCCGGAATCGAGCGCCAGCGCCACGGTGAACGGCTTCAAGGTCGATCCCGGCTCGAAGGTGTCGGTCATGACACGGTTGCGCAACTGCTGGCCGGTCAACTTGCTGCGGTCGTTCGGGTCGTAGCTGGGGTAATTGGCCAGCGCCAGCACTTCGCCGGTGTGCACGTCCACCACCACCACGGCGCCCGCCTTGGCCTTGAATTTTTCCACCGCCTCCTTCAATTGGGTGTAGGCGATGTACTGGATCTTGCTGTCGACCGAGAGGATCAAATCGCGCCCATCGTGCGGTTCGTGGATGAAACCGATGTCCTCGACGATATGGCCAAGGCGGTCCTTGATCACGCGCCGGCTGCCGGTGGTGCCCTGCAGGGTTTTTTGCTGGGCCAGTTCCATGCTCTCCTGGCCCACGTCTTCCACGCTGGTGAAGCCGACCACGTGGGTCGTCACTTCGCCCTGCGGGTAAAAGCGCTTGTATTCCTTGCGCGTGTCGATGCCATCGATATCGAGCTTGGCGATGCGGTCGGCCACGTCTTGCTCGACCTGCCGTTTCAGGTAGACGAAGCTGCGGTCCGAGTCGAGCTTCTTGCGCAGCTCGGCCTCGCTCATGTCGAGCAGCTTGGCCAGCGCTTGCAACTTGGCGGCGGGCGCTTGCAGCACATCGTCCGGGATGGCCCAAATGGCCTTGACCGGCACCGAGGAGGCCAGCACCTGGCCATTGCGGTCGGTGATCTTGCCGCGCGTGGCGGGCAATTCCAGCGTGCGCGCGTACCGGCTCTCGCCCTGCTTTTGCAGAAATTGGTTGGACACCGCTTGCAGCCACAGCGCGCGGCCGGCCAGCGCGGCGAAGGCGGCGAACAGCGCGAACAGCACCACGCGCGAGCGCCACACGGGCAGCCGCACTTCGAGCACCGGGTTTTTGGAAAACGGCACGCCGGTCGACGCGGCCACTCGCGCCGCGGCGGGATGGGTGCCGCGCTTCATGGCTCGCCTTGTGTGAGGTATTGGGTGCGGGCCGCCGTCAGCGGCGTCATGTTCAAGTCGCGGCGCGCGATCGCCTCGATCCGTTCGTGCTTGCCCAGGGTCGATTGATCCAGTTGCAGCTGGGCCCATTCGATGTCGAGCTGGCGCGCCTTGGACTGGGTACGCTCCAGTTCCATGAACAGGTGGCGCGCCTGATACTGGGCGTTCACCAGCGACAGGCCGCAAGCGACCATCAACGCGGTCAGCACCAGGTTGAGGCTATTGCTCATCGGGTCTCTCCCGGCCGCGCCGCCAGCGGCAGGCGCTGCGCCACCCGCATCACGGCGGAACGCGAGCGCGGGTTGGCCGCCACTTCGGCCTCGGACGGCTTGGTTTTCAGGATCAGCTTCATTTCGGGCTGCGGCAAGTCGACCGCGCGGATCGGCAGGCGCCGGTCGGGTTGCTCGACGTTGGCCTTGGACGCCATGAAGCGCTTGACCATGCGGTCCTCCAGCGAGTGAAAGCTGATCACCACCAGGCGCGCGCCCGGCGCCAGGCAAGCATAGGCCTGGCTCAAGCCGATCTCGAGATCCTCGAGTTCCCGATTGATGAAAATCCGGATAGCTTGAAAGGTGCGCGTGGCCGGGTCCTTGCCCTTTTCGCGCGTCTTGACGGCCGATGCCACGACACCGGCGAGCTGGCCGGTGCTGGAAATGGGTTCGACCGCCCGGCGAGCAACAATCGCCTTTGCAATCTGAAAAGCAAACCGTTCTTCCCCATAGTCGCGTATCACCTTTTCCAAAGTCTGCTCGGTTTCCGTGGCCAGCCACTGGGCCGCCGAGATGCCGCGCGTGGTATCCATGCGCATGTCGAGCGGGCCGTCGTTGCGGAAGCTGAAGCCGCGGCTGGCGTCGTCCACCTGGGGCGAGGAAATGCCCAGGTCAAGCAAAATCCCGTCCACCCGGCCGATGTCGCGCGCCGCCAGGCTGGCCGTCATGCTGGCGAAGCTGTCGTGCACGATGTCAAAGCGCGGGTCGTCGATGGTGGCGGCGGTGGCGATCGCCATCGGGTCCTTGTCGAAGGCGACCAGGCGCGCGCCGGCGCCCAGGCGCGACAAGATCAAGCGGCTATGGCCGCCGCGTCCGAAGGTGCCGTCGACATAGATGCCGTCGGCGCGCGC
>JAYVUV010000353.1:0-8182 GCA_043787615.1 Janthinobacterium sp.
GGCGCAAAACGTGGGCATGGTGGTGCCGTAGGCGGACGACAAGATCCCGCCGGCCCAGCGCGCCGAAATGCAAGCCCAGAGCATGGCCCTGTCGGAAGCCATGGCGCACGCCTGCGATTATTATCGCGGCCAGTTGCGCGGCGCCGCCGAGGCCATCGCCTACCTCAAGCGGCGCGGCTTGACGGGCGAGGTGGCGGCCCGCTTCGGCATGGGTTACGCGCCCGCCGGGCGCGACGGCCTGCGCGCCGCGTTTCCCGATTACGAGGCGGGCGTGCTGGTCGAGGCCGGCCTGGTGATCGACAAGGTGGACGAAGACGGCGGCAACCGCAAGCGTTACGACCGTTTCCGCGAACGCATCATGTTCCCGATCCGTAATACCAAGGGGCAGGTGATCGCCTTCGGTGGCCGGGTCATGGACCAGGGCGAGCCGAAATACCTCAATTCGCCCGAGACCCCGTTGTTTTCCAAGGGTTTCGAGCTGTACGGCCTGTTCGAGGCGCGCCAAGCCATCCGCGAGGCCGGCTATGTGCTGGTGACGGAAGGCTATATGGACGTGGTGGCGCTGGCGCAGATGGGTTTCCCGCAGGCGGTGGCCACCCTGGGCACGGCGTGCACCCCGCATCATGTGCAAAAACTGCTGCGCCAGACCGACAAGGTGATCTTCAGTTTCGACGGCGACAAGGCCGGCCGGCGCGCCGCGCGGCGCGCGCTGGAAGCTTGCCTGCCGCACGTGTCGGACAATAAAACCATCCAATTCCTGTTCTTGCCGACCGAGCACGATCCGGACAGTTATATCCGCGAGCACGGCGCCGAGGGCTTCGCCCGGCAGGTCAGCGAGGCCATGCCGCTGTCGCAATTTTTGCTCAAGGAAGCGTCGGGCGAGCACGACTTGTCGGCCATCGAGGGCCGGGCCAGGGTCCAGTTCGACGCCAAGCCCATGTTGCAAGCGATGACGCCGTCGGCGCTGCGCCTGCAAATCGTGCGCGGATTGGCGTCCCTGACGCAAACCACGCCGGCCGAGATCGAAGCCTTGTTCGAGCTGGCCAAGCCGGTGGCGGTGGCGCGCAAGGCGCCGCCGCGCCAGGGCCGGCCGGTGCCGGTGGGCTTGGAATTGCAAATCATCCGCAATCTGGTGACCCATCCGCCGCTGGCGCTGGAATTGAACGAGGAGGCGGTGGCCTCGTTTCAATTGTTCGGGGCCGAGGCCGCCGACCGCCTGGGGCAATTGGTGGCCGCCTGCCAAGCGTTGGGCGAACACGGCAGTTTCGCCGCGCTGGCCCAGCATTTGAAGGAGCAGGGACCGGAGTACGACCTCATCATCGGCGCCATCGCGGCCGATCCCGAATCCGATCTCGACAGCGTGCGGCTGTGGCTGGTGGGCGCGGTGCGCCAGATCAAACTCGACGCCATCAAGCTGGAATTGAGCCAATTGTTCGCGGCCGGCTTGTCGTCCGACGAGGTGGGTGTGCGTTACCGCGAACTCACTTCCAGGCAAGATCAATTGATGCGCGACGGCGAAGCCGAACGGGCCGCGCGCTAGCGTTGCGGCCCTTGAAATCGGGCCGGTCGCACCAAACTAGGGCTCACTGGCAATTGGAATACGGCGTGCTATAATAAAACGCCCAGTGTTATCTTCTTTGGCACGGCTGTTCTATTACGAAATTAATGTTTGTTTTCAGTAAGTTAGGCTCTTGATCGGCGCATACGGACGGCGTCGGCGGCCAGGGCCAGCTTTTGGTGTCGGCGTGCGGTGGTCCGCAACCAGGCGAGCGTCTTGCTCGGCCGGCAACCAGTCTGGGCTCTCGCCCCTATCGTTCTTTCGTCCATCGCAGTAAGATTGCTGCCGAAGCGCGGGCAGGTCCCTGTGGCGGAGGCGTCGCTCGTGTGAGCGCCGGGCCGCCGGATCGTGGCCGGCGAGGTGTATGTCAGTGTCGGGCCGTTGGCGGCCCGAGGATGGTGGCCCACAAGGCCGGCAGCAAACTAAAGCGTATCCTAATCCACCGTAAAGCAAGTCGTGTGTAATCGAAAGCGCCTGTGCCAATCAAGAAACCCGAACCCCAAGCCGCCGCCAAGCCCGTCAGAGTGGCGGCCAAAGCTGAAAAAGCCAGCGACAAACCGGAGGCGCGCGTGAGCACCAGCGCGCCGGTGGTGAGCCAAACCACGGACGCGGCCACCCTGGCGGCGATCGACACTTCCGGCTATGTGTTGCCGTCGGTGAAGGTGCCGGGCCGGCGCGGCCGCAAGCCGAAAGAGTTTCAGCCCGAAAACGACGAAGTGGCGGCCCTGAACGCCGTCGAGCGGGCCGAACTCAAAGCGGTGGACAAGGCCAAGGCCAAAGACCGCAAGGCCAAGGAGCGCGCGCTGCTCAAGGACGCTTTCTCGTCCGACACCGAGGCCAGCGAGGAAGAGCTGGAGCGGCGCCGTCAAAAACTGAAAACCTTGATCAAGTTCGGCAAGGAACGCGGTTTCTTGACCTACGCCGAGATCAACGACCATTTGCCGGAAAATATCGTCGATCCGGAAGCGATCGAAGGCATCATCGGCACCTTCAACGACATGGGCATCGCGGTGTACGAGCACGCGCCCGACGCCGAGACCTTGCTGCTGTCGGACAACGTGGCCACCGTCACCAGCGACGACGAAGCGGAAGCGGCGGCCGAGGCGGCCCTGTCGACGGTGGACTCCGACTTCGGCCGCACCACCGACCCGGTGCGCATGTATATGCGCGAGATGGGGTCGGTCGAGCTATTGACCCGCGAAGGCGAGATCGAGATCGCCAAGCGCATCGAGGATGGCTTGAAGGACATGATCCAAGCCATTTCGGCCTGTCCCGTGACGATCGCCGAAATCATCGCGGCGGCCGAGCGCATCACCCACGACGAGAGCAAGATCGACGAAGTGGTCGACGGCTTGGTCGACGACAATGAAACCGAGGCGGCGCCGGTGGTGGTGTCGGCCGAGGAAGATGAGGAAGACGAGGAAGAGTCCGACGAGGAAGCCGAGGAGGAAGAGGAAGCCAGCGTTTCGGGCGCGGCCGGCTTTTCGGCCGAGCAACTGGAAGCCTTGAAACGCAACGCGCTGGACAAGTTCGCCATCATCTCGCAGCAATTCGACAAGATGCGCAAGGCCTACGAGAAGGACGGTTACAACTCGAAAGCCTACAACAAGGCGCAGGAATCGATCTCGCACGAATTGCTGGGCATCCGCTTCACGGCCAAGGTGGTGGAAAAACTGTGCGACACCCTGCGCGGTCAGGTCGACGAAGTGCGCCATATCGAAAAGCAAATCCTGGACGTGGCGGTCAACAAGTGCGGCATGCCGCGCGCCCACTTCATCAAGGTTTTCCCGGGCAATGAGACCAATCTGGATTGGGTCGACAAGGAAGTGAACGCGGGCCACGCCTATTCCGCCATTCTCGGTCGCAATATCCCGACCATCAAGGAATTGCAGCAGCGTTTGATCGACTTGCAGGCGCGGGTGGTGCTGCCGCTGCCGGACTTGCGCAACATCAACCGCCAGATGGCGGCCGGCGAAATGAAGGCGCGCAAGGCCAAGCGCGAAATGACCGAGGCCAACTTGCGTCTGGTCATTTCCATCGCCAAGAAATACACCAACCGCGGCTTGCAATTCCTCGACTTGATCCAGGAAGGCAATATCGGCTTGATGAAAGCGGTCGACAAATTCGAATACCGGCGCGGCTACAAGTTTTCCACCTACGCCACCTGGTGGATACGGCAAGCGATCACGCGTTCGATCGCCGACCAGGCCCGCACCATCCGGATTCCGGTGCACATGATCGAGACCATCAACAAGATGAACCGGATCTCGCGCCAAATCTTGCAGGAGACGGGGGCCGAGCCCGATCCGGCCACCCTGGCCATCAAGATGGAAATGCCGGAGGATAAGATCCGCAAGATCATGAAGATCGCCAAGGAACCGATTTCGATGGAGACGCCGATCGGCGACGACGACGATTCGCATCTGGGCGACTTCATCGAGGATAACAATACCTTGGCGCCGTCGGACGCGGCGCTGCACGCCTCGATGCGGGGCGTGGTCAAGGACGTGCTCGATTCGCTGACGCCGCGCGAGGCCAAGGTGCTGCGCATGCGCTTCGGCATCGAGATGTCGACCGACCACACCTTGGAGGAGGTGGGTAAACAGTTTGACGTGACGCGCGAGCGCATCCGTCAGATCGAGGCCAAGGCCTTGCGCAAGCTGCGCCACCCATCCCGCTCCGACAAGCTGAAAAGCTTCTTGGAAGGTAACTAAGACTTGACTAGCGCCGGTCTTGCCCCTATCCTCGCCACTTCGTTTGTGGGCATTCTGTACAGATTGCCGCGAGCGGCGTGTCGGAGGGCGGGCGCAACGCCAGCCCCGGCGCGTTAGCAGCACACCGGGCCTCTAGCTCATGCTTGGTTAGAGCAGCGGACTCATAATCCGTTGGTGCCGTGTTCGACTCACGGGAGGCCCACCAAAATTAACCTTGAAAATCAAGCACTTAGATATATTTTTATCTAAGTGCTTTTTTCATTGTGTTTTCGGTGACAGTTTGGTGACGGTTCTTGTCGTATACATCACGATGATCCGGCTGAAATAACTCGGCATAATTAACCTTAGCTACTTCGCTGGACATGATCAGGCCCGTAGCAAGCCCCACGCGCGTATCTGCGGCGCTTCGCCAACCTACACGTTAAACTCGCCAAGCCTGAAAGACGAGACCGGCTTTTTCTTGATCAGGGAAAAGCTCAAAACTGCTTGTAAATTTTATGCTTTAATATAAATCTATGGCTAGACTTACGTTTTTCAATAAAATTACTGTCGAATATTTTTATCTATTGATGTAAAATTTTACTAGTAATTTACTTGAAAGAATAAGATGAGGGTTTTTGAGCAACTTCAGCAACGTCGTGGCCAGCTGGGAAAAACGCTTCAGGCCATCTCAAGCTTGGTAGGGATGAGTGTGCCGCAGGTCAGCAATGTGCTGAGCGGAAAAGTGGACTCCAGGCTCAGCACCGTCGAGGCGCTAGCCGATGCCATGGATGCGAGTCTGGTCCTTATTCCCAAGCATCTTCTTCCCGAGGTTGCCCGCCTCTTGTCCGGAAAAGCCATCGGGCCGGACGATGTCCCGACAACGGTCGACCGACTCCTGCGGGGGCTCGATTGAGAAACGCATTAAGACCGCGCTATCTGGAGGTATGGCTTCACGGCCGGCATGTCGGCTGGCTCTGCGAAGCAGGGCGGGTAACGCGCTTCATCGCTACCGAGCAGTACCTCACCGATACACAGCGCGCTACCATGTCGCTTTCCATGACGCTGCCGGGCGCCGAGCAAGTCACGCAGGAAACGCTAAGAAACCACTTCGATCCAGCGGTGTATCGGGAACGCGGCGAGTTGCCGCCATTCTTTGCTGGCCTGCTGCCAGAGGGGGCGCTGCGTCGACGACTTGCGGCCACTCGTAAGAGCGACCGCGACATGGATGACTTCGGCATTTTGGCCGCTGCGGGGGAAGACCTGCCAGGCGCGGTTACCGTGGTGCCTGCGAACCTCGACAATCTAACCGCAGCCGCTCGCGCATATGGTGTCACTGGTGGTGCCGACAATCTTGAAATCAGTGTGCCTGAGGAGGCTGCTGAGGGGGCCGCGTCACTATCTGGTGTGCAGGACAAGCTGGCGCTATCTCACGCCAAGGATGGAAAACGGTACTGCATGCCCGTCAAAGGCACGCTGTCGGACCTCATCGCCAAGCTCCCGCTAGCCGGCGACGACTCGCAGGTAATGAATGAATATGCGTGCATGAAGTTGGCAGGTCTGGCTGGCGTCAACATCGCGCAGTGCCGGCCAGCGACCATGAGCACGCTGGCGGACCACCCTGACTTGATTATTGCATTAGGCTCCGATACGCGCTTCTTGGCCGTGGATAGGTTTGACCGCGGCCCTGGTAGCGCGGTGCACATGGAAGACGCCTGCCAGCTGCTGACCCTCATGCCTGGCCAGAAATACGCCGGCGCGAAGGAGTTCGTCAAGCTGATTCAGGTGCTGGATCGCCTCAGCACGCGGGGTATTGAGGACGTCCGCCAATTCTTCATCCGGCAGACCGTCAACACACTCCTCGGGAACTCTGACGCTCATCTGAAAAATTTCAGCGTGCTCTACCAAAATGGCGTCCGTCCTGAGCTTTCGCCGGCCTATGATATCGTCTGTGTTTCAGCACTGGCTGGCTTCCGGGGTTTCGGCACCAACGTCGCAATCGACAAATTGCAACGACAGGAAACCCTCGGCACCTATGCCGCCATTGCCAAGCTGGCGGGCATTTCGGAGCGCATCGCGAAAGCGGCAGTCATTCAAACAGTTACGCTCGCCAAGGACCTGTGGCGCAAGGCCCTGCAGGACATGGACGTGCCGGATGCAGTGCGCCTCGAGATTGAGGATCGGCTAAATACGCTACCACTCGCGGCGTTATAAAATCCTAAGTAGTTGATTGCAATGCACCACGGTGTGAGCAGAAGCTCTGGTAATTTCGGTGTCCCTAAACGCGAAGGTACAAGGGCATAGATAGATGACGGCCACTCATAGTAATAAGGCCGATGCTAAATGCTTTTATTGTTGGGTATTGTTCGACGAAGTTGGATAGTGATAAGGACTTATAATTCGGTGGTGCCTTATTTGACTCACGGAAGGCCCGCCAATAACATCAAGGACTTGGGTGGAAATCTAAATTCCTTTTTATTTTCATTGCTTGGGGGTCGATGTCCAAAAAGCGGTCTGGATAAAATTGGCTAAACAAAGATTGGAGGAATTGGTGGTTCGTCTCGATTGCTCAGGCATTACCTTTTTCTCGCAATTGGATGAGAAAAATTTGTTCCAATGGGCGCTACAAATTCCAGGTGTGCTACGCTGGGAACAAGATACACTAGTTGTTAGGTCTTTGAGCTTGAGTCAAGCGTCCCTGAGAGACTTGATTGCTCTTTTCTTCCGCTATCAGTTGCTAATGAAGCAAATCGCTCAGTTGATGTGCGGTTTCAAGACGCAAGCGTAACACCGGGTTAATTTATAGTGTTTGTGGACGCTTGTAATCGGTAATTTCCAACAAATATGCCGTGTTGTCATACTGTTTTTGTGGTTCCTCCGGCTGATTTTGTTCCAGATTCAGCCACACCTGATCTTTCAATTTCCAGTCCTCCGTCTCGCCGGTCCATTGCTCTGGATGCTATTTTGCGCAGCCTCGTATGCTTGCTTACGGTGCGGCAGGATCGTTCCTTTCATCCTTGCAGGTTTCTGACATGACAACACCTTACGCGAAGAATTTCGGGGGCCGCTGTCGTTTATTTAACACAGCATAGTGAAAATTTCTTTGATATGGCCGGTCCGGTTGTTGAAGTGCTGCTTATTCAGTAAAATTTTATTCGGTAAAGAAAATATATGTAGCGATGCCGGATGCTGGAAACAGTGCGGTATCATTAATAATGAGGAATCAATAATATGATCTCGAAGTTAAATTTTAAAATGAAGCTCATTTTATTGGTTGGCTCTTTAATTGTGCTCCTGGTGGTCTCTGCGGTGTGGGGTGTGCTGGGTCTGAGGAGCGCGGATCAGCGATCTTCCAGGGTGTATGCGACCCAGATTGTGCCGATGCAGCAATATTCCGAGATATACCAGTTGGCTTTATTGCAGTCAGGCATCTTGTTCGATACTTTGCGCTATTGGACCGATAAATCGGAAATTGCCACACGCACCGATAATGTCCGTAAGCTGCGTAACAACATGCAGGTATTGACCGACGCGTATAAAAAGTCGGCGCAGGTACCTGGAGCGGCAACGATTGTGAGCAATTTTTTTGCGCATCTGGAGGCCTACAACGCGGCTGTCACCGAGGCGATGGGTTTCCTGGAGAAAGGCAGCCCTTCCGGCGCGCTGGTGATCGTGCAGTCGAAGCTGCGTCCTGCCAGCGTCGCGCTGCAAGAGGACGTCGGGCGCCTGAACGAGTTGTTGCGCACTACGTCAATCGATGAACGCGATCAAAGCTCGGCCGCATACGGAGCGGCGCTGACGGTCATGGTCATGCTGTTGGTCATTGGGCTGGCTGCCGCACTTATCGCGGGCAGCATCTTGATCAGATCTGTTTTGATTTCTTTGCGCGAGGCGAAACTGCTCGCGGAGGCGATCGCGCGCGGCGAGCTTG
>JAYVUV010000354.1:0-9347 GCA_043787615.1 Janthinobacterium sp.
CCGAGCAGATCGAGCGCCGCTTCGCCGAACTGGCCGACTTGAAGATCCACCCGCGCGACCAGATCGAAAACCGCACCCTGCTGGCCCGGGCCGACCGCCTGTACGAACAATCGCTGGGAGACGTGCGGCGCTTCCTGGGCGAGCACACGCAAGCCTTCCAAGCCGTGCTGGAAACCCAGGACATCGGCAAGGTACGGCACGCCCGCGCGCTGCTCGAAAACGTGCTGCGGCAGGTCGAAAGCGAGAGTTTTCTATAATGGCTGGCGCCGCGCGCACCTGCTGGACCATCCTCGGGATGGAGCAGACCGCCGATGAACGCGGCATCAAGCGGGCCTACGCGCGCCTGCTCAAATCGACCCGGCCGGAGGACGATGCGGCCGCGTTTCAGGAGCTGCGCGACGCCTACGACCTGGCCCTGCGGCTGGCGGCACGGGCGCGCGGCGCGGCCGAACAGGCCAAGCCGGCGCCGGCCGGCGCCGACGCCGAGTCCAGCGGCCCGGCGCGCGATGAAACAACGCGCGCCGACGCACCGTCTCATGGCGACGTGGCACCGGAGCGCTCCGCGTCGGTGGCGCCCGCCGAGGCGGCGCCGCTGCACGCGGCCGAACGCACGACGGTCGCGCATCCTCCGGTCTTACTCGACGCGCAAGGTGCGCCCGCGCCGGCGCCCGCCGCGCCACCTTACTCGCCGCCCATCTTGCTCAACAAGGCCACGCCGCCGACCGGCGGCGCCAACCCGCCCGAACGCCATGTCGACCGGGATCTGGCCGAGCACGCGCTATGGTTATGGCAGGGTTTTCTGGAGCGGGCGAGCACTCCCGTCGGCACGGAGCGGGCCTTGGCGCAGCTATCGAAAACCGACGTGCTGCTCAATTTTTCGCTGCGCGAAGCGTTCGAGCGCCACGCGCTGCTGCACTGCGCCGACGAGGCGTGCGCCGATTCGCTGCGCGGCGCCCTGGTCGCGCATTTCGGATGGGAAGAAACGCTGCCGCACCTGAACGCCGCCGACACGCGGGCCGCCCACACCACTTTGGGCCGCCATTGGGCCGCGGTCGCCCATGCCCATTTCCGGCAGCTGGCCGTGACCGACCGCCTGTATCAGGTTCTGCTGGCGGACCGGCACCCGGCCACCAGCGGCGATTTGCGCGACGCCGCCTTCACGCGACGCTTAAAAGAAGTCATCCCCGCCCTGCGCGAGCAGCACCCCTATCTAGTCAAGTATAAATTGAACCCGGATGTGCTGAATTGGTGGGAAAAACAGGCGCGCCAAAAACGATTATCCAACAAGGCCATGGCCACGGCGGCGATCTGCGGCGTCGTTCTCGACTTCGTGGCGCACAGGCTGCACGACAGGCTCGGATGGTTTCCCGGCGTCGAGTTCAAGCGGCCGGTTTTCTTCGCCTGCGAGGCGCTGTCGTTTCTGCTGTTCGCCTGGTTCACCTTTTTCCCGCCCCTGCGCGCCATGGCCGCCGCCGCGAGGCTGAAGGACGCGGCGACAGGCAAGCTGCACCGCCACCAAAAACGCTGGGAACTGGGTTGGTTGCCACCTTTTTTCGTGCTCGCCATGCTGCTGCTCTTGCCCGAGCCGGCGCCGTTCCTGCGCTACGGCGTCACGGCGGGCATGGCCTTGTGCGCGGCCGCCGCGCTCATGGTCGGCTCGCTCCAGTATCAGAGCGCCGCCATGCTCCAACTCGTGGTGCCGACGGCGGCGGCGGCCACGGCGATGTACTTTGGCGGTTTCGACCAATTCGGCGCGATGACTTGCGCCTTGACCGGCCTGTGCCTCTCCATCATGGCGCTGCGCGGCGGCGGGCATGCCTGGACCGCCGCCAATTTTTCGCCGCGCGCGTTGACTCGCGGGCGCGCCGCCTGGCTGCTCGGCTGCGTGCCGTTGGCGCTCGGCTTGACGGCCGGCCGACTGCCGGCGCCGGAATGGATGGTGTGGGCCTGGTGTCTGGCCGGACTGACCATGTCGCGCCTGCGCATGAGTAAAGGATCGGGCGGCTTACTCATCGCCGGGCTATTCCTGCTGAAATTCATCGTCATGTCCGGCATCGAGGTGGTCGAACCGCTCAACGACCCGCGCTTCATGTTTTTGCTACCGGCCTTCGCCCTGGTGGCGGTTTCCATCCTGTTCAATATGTACCAGTCGGCTTTCGAACAGCTTCATTTTTCATAAAAATTTTTTGTCCCGCGCCGTCGGCGCGCCCAATTTGAAACAGGCACCATGACTATCCAAGCAAACCTCTTCGACGAACAACCGCCGGAACCGCCGCAACCGCCCGACGCGCCGCCGCCACCGAATCCGCCCGACGGCGAATCGCTGACCCTGTCCACCTTCGCCGAGCGGGCCTATCTCGACTACGCGATCTCGGTGGTCAAGGGGCGCGCCCTGCCTGACGTGTGCGACGGCCAAAAACCGGTGCAGCGCCGCATCCTGTACGCGATGAACGATCTGGGTCTGAACGCCAGCGCCAAGCCGCGCAAGTCGGCCGCCGTGGTCGGCGACGTGCTGGGCAAGCTGCATCCGCACGGCGACCAGTCGGTGTACGACGCGCTGGTGCGCATGGCGCAGGACTTTTCGCTGCGCTATCCGCTGATCGACGGCCAGGGCAATTTCGGCTCGCGCGACGGCGACGGCGCCGCCGCGATGCGCTACACCGAGGCGCGCCTGACGCCGATCGCCCGCCTGCTGATGGATGAAATCGGCCAGGGCACGGTCGACTTCCAGGCCAACTACGACGGCACCACCGAGGAGCCCAAGCTGCTGCCGGCGCGCCTGCCGATGGTGCTGATGAACGGCGCCTCCGGCATCGCGGTCGGCCTGGCCACCGAGATCCCGTCGCACAATCTGACCGAGGTGGCGCAGGCCGCCGTGGCGCTGATCCGCAATCCGAAGCTGACGCACGCCGAGCTGATGGCGATCATTCCCGGCCCCGACTTCCCGGGCGGCGGCCAGATCATCACGCCGCCGGCGCAGATCCACGACATGTACGCCACCGGCCGTGGCAGCATGAAGGTGCGGGCGCGCTGGAAGATCGAGGAGCTGGCGCGCGGCCAATGGCAGGCGGTGGTGACCGAACTGCCGCCGGGCGCCTCCTCGCAAAAGGTGCTCGAAGAGATCGAGGAGCTGACCAATCCGAAGATCAAGCTGGGTAAAAAAACCCTGTCGCCGGACCAGATCGCGCTCAAGTCGCTGATCCTCAATTCGCTCGACACCATCCGCGACGAGTCGGGCCGCGAGGCGCCGGTGCGCCTGGTGTTCGAGCCGAAATCGAAGAACCAGGATCAGACCGAATTCATGCTGATGCTGCTGGCCCACACCTCGCTCGAATCGTCGAGCTCGATCAATCTGGTGATGATAGGCGGCGACGGCCGCCCGCGCCAAAAAGGCCTGGGCAGCATTTTGCAGGAGTGGGTCGAATTCCGCTTCCTCACCGTGACGCGCCGCACCAGCTTCCGGCTGGCCAAGGTCGACGACCGCATCCATATTCTGGAGGGGCGCGAAACCATCCTGCTCAACATCGACAAGGTCATTCAAATCATCCGCAACGCGGACGAGCCGAAGGCGGCCCTGATCGAGCAATTCAAGCTGTCGGACCGGCAGGCCGAGGACATCCTGGAAATCCGGCTGCGTCAACTGGCGCGGCTGGAATCGATCAAGATCCAGCAAGAGCTGGCCGAGCTGCGCAAGGAAAAACAGGGTTTGCAGGATCTGCTCGACAATCCCTCGTCCATGAAACGCGCCATCATCAAGGAAATCGAGACCGACGCCAAGCAGTTCGGCGACCCGCGCCGCACTCTGATCGAGGAAGCCCAAAAGGCGGCGGTCGAACAAAAGGTGGTGGACGAGGCGGTCACCGTCATCATCTCCGAAAAAGGCTGGGTGCGCGCGCGCACCGGCGTCGGCCACGACCCGGCGCAATTCACCTTCAAGGCCGGCGACGCGCTGTACGGCGCGTTCGAATGCCGTACCGTCGACACCCTGCTCGGCTTCGGCGCCAACGGTAAAATTTATTCGGTGCCGGTGACGGCGCTGCCCAACGCGCGCGGCGACGGCGTGCCGATCACCACCCTGGTCGATTTGACCGGCTCGCGCATCCTGCATTATTTCGTCGGCCCGGCCGGCACCGAATTGCTGCTCGCCTCCAGCGCCGGTTACGGCTTCCTGGCCAAGGCCGGCGACATGGTCAGCCGCATCAAGGGCGGCAAGGCCTACATCACGCTCGATGAAGGCGCGCTGCCGCTGGCGCCGAAAGTGGTGGCCGCCAACGCCAGCGCCATCGCCTGCCTGTCCGACCAGGGCCGGCTGCTGGTGTTCGGTCTCGATGAAATGAAGACCCTCACCAACGGCGGGCGTGGCGTGACCTTGATGGAGTTGGACGACAAGGAAAGCCTGCTGGCGGCCCAGCCGATCAGCCAGCGCGGCGTGCTGGTCACGGGCATCGGGCGCGGCGGCAAAACCCAGGAAGTGGCCTTGTCGGCCACGGGTCTGAGCATCCACATCGGCAAGCGCGCGCGCAAAGGCAAGGCCCTGGTGGCCAAGGTCAAAGCGCTCACACTGACGGCGCAGGGCTGATGCGCGCCCGCTGGCCGCGCCTGCTGGGTGCCATCCTGTTGTCGCTGGCGGTGCTGGTCTCGGCGGCGTGGTCGGTGGCGGCGCTGCATTATCAGCTGCCGGCCGCTCCGATGTGGCGCGACGCGGCCGGCGCGGCTTGGGCCGGCTTGGCCGTGTTGGCCGTGGCCGGGCTGTGGCGCCGGCCGCTGCGGCACGCGGCGCCGTCGTATGGCGTGGCGCTGGCCTTGCTGCTGGTGTGGTGGAGCGGCATCGCGCCGTCGGCCGACAGGCAGTGGGCGGACGATGGCGCGCGCGTGCTCGCCAGCCACGTCGAGGGCGGCAAGGTCACGCTGACCAATGTGCGCAATTTCGACTGGCGCAGCGATACCGACTACCGGCAGCGCTGGGAAAGCCGGCAGGTCGATCTGGACCATCTGCGTTCGGTCGATGTGGGACTGTCGTATTGGATGGGACCGGCCATCGCCCATACGCTGGTGACGTTCGGTTTCGACGACGGCCGCTTCCTCACGTTTTCCATCGAGATCCGCAAAGAGCGTGGCGAGAGCTTTTCCGCCGTCGGCGGCTTTTTCAAGCAGTATGAAACGGCGCTGATCGCCGCCGAGGAGCGCGACATTTTGCGCGTGCGCACCAACGTGCGCGGCGAGGACGTGTATCTGTACCGGGTCGCCATGTCGGCGCCGCAGATGCGTTCCCTGTTCCTGGCGTATCTGGACGAGAGCGCGCAGCTGGCGCGCGCGCCCAAGTTTTACAACACCCTGACGGCCAACTGCACCACCATCGTGTTCGACATGGCGCGCCACATCGTCAGCGGTTTGCCGCTCGACTATCGGCTGCTCGCATCGGGCTATCTGGACCGCTATCTGTTCGACGTAGGCGCCCTGGTTCCCGGCTACACGCTCGAACAATTGCACGCCGCCGGCCGCATCACGCTGCGCGCGCAAGCGGCCGACGGCGCCAACGAAGCCGATTTCTCGCAGGCGATCCGGCGCGGCATGCCGACGCTCCAGCCAGCGCTGTAGCGTGCGCGCGCCGCGCCTTGTAACGCAAAAAGCCGTTCAGCGCAAACTGAACGGCTTTTTTTCCGCCGCGCGGGCCGGTCGACCCGGCCCGGCGCCGCATCCAATTACTTGGCGGCGGCGGCTTTCACGTCGGCTTCGCCTTTGGCTTGCACTTCGGCGGTTTTGGTCGCGGCCAGCGCTTTGTCGGTCGCGCCTTCGACTTGTTCTTTCATGACCTTGGAGTCGGCCTTGATGTAAGTCTTGACAGCTTTGGCGTCGGCTTTGGCGCCGGATTTATCGGCCTTGGCTTCTTCTTTCATTTTGTCGTCGGCATCGGCCTTGGCGACGTCGTCACCGGCTTTGACTTTCGATTTTTGCGCCTTGGCGTGGGCCTTGGCTTTTTTGTTGTCGGCTTTGGCTTCGGCCTTGGCGACGCCTTCGTCGGCTTTGGCATCGACTTTGGCTTCCGAAGCCTGGGCTTTCACATTGGCTTTGTCGGCCTTGGCTTCGGCTTTGACGGTCGCTTCGGTCGCTGGCGCGGTGGTTGCGGTGGTCGCGGTGGTTTGGGCGAAAGCGGCGGTGGCGAACAGGCCGGCGATCAGGGTAGCGAGTAATTTATTCATGGTAGAGCCTTTCGATGGAATTGGAAGAATGTTTTTTTAACTTATTAACGGAGGCAAAATGTCCAGTCATGCCGTGTCATCGCGTTGGCATTCAGTGAAGAAGCGCCACATCACGAAGCCAGAATAAATCATTGTCCGCCACTGCTCTGTGCGGCAGCGCACCCAACGGCGCGGAAAGCGCGCACGGCGAACCATTCCTCTTCATTTCGCGGCCGAATCGGGCCGTATCGCTTATTTTTTCAGCGCCGGGCGCGCATATAAATCGATGGTGGCCGCCACCGCTTCCTGGCACACGGCGCAAAATTGTTCGCTCCGGTCGAACATGATGCATTGCATCTGCGGCCGGTAATAACCGCTCGCCTCGTAGTTGGCGCCCTCGAAGGCACCCACCACCTGGCGCTGCGGCGCCGGCGAAAACAGCTGTTCGGTATGCGCCAGGTCGGCCTTGAACAGGGCGCTCATTTCAGTCTCGGGACGATTGGCCGCGCGCAGGGCGTTGCGCTTTTTTTGGTACGCGCGCGCATACTCTTCATAGGCGGCCTTCGGCCACGCGGTCGGCAGCGGCGTGTCGGGCTTGACGTGGGCGCGCCATTTCAGCTTGGCCGGATCGTGCAGCGCCGTCACGTTCGGCTCCCACGGCTCCTGTCGCGCGTCGCTGGGCAGATACACGGCGGGCGAGGTGTAATACTCGTCGGCCAAGCCGGCGAAATGGTGGCCGAATTCGTGCACGAACAGATAATTGGCCCAGTCGCTATTGGCGGCGGCGGTGCTGAACTGGCCGAAGATGCCGCCACCGCCGTAGGTGTCGTTGTTGACCAGGATTTCGATGAACTCGTAGGGCGCGTACTGGGCGATGTCGCGCAGGGCGCGGTTATCGGTGGTCAGCACATACCGTTCGCTGCCGAAGATGTCGTAACGGGTTCCCAGCGGCGAAGCGTGGTGCACTCCGGTCGAGGGCCGCGACACGCCCGATTCCTCGGTCGGCACCGCCATCGCCCACACGTTGAAATCGGCCGCCCGCTCGCGGAACGGCGGCACGGAAAACAGGTGCTCGGACAGGCGCCGCGCGGTCGCTTCGAACTTGCCCATCTCGGCGGCGGTGTAGCCGTCGCCGAGGATCAGCAGATCGACCTTGTCGGGCGAGGCGCCGCCGACCCGGATCGCGATCGGCTTGGCCGGCGCCGGCCCCTGCTTGCGCTGCACGTCGGCGCCGTCGCTGTCGATCTCCACGCTCCATGCCGGCACGAAGGCGTTGTTTTCGTCGCGCTTGAGAATGCGCACCCGCACCGGCTTGTCCGGCTTGGGGAAACGCACCGACTCGCCGAAGCCGCGCCGCATCGAGCGGGCCTCGTCGGTGCTGCGCCATTCGCCGAAGATGGTGCTAAAGCCGCGCGAGTAGAGCAGCGCGCCGCTTTTGGCGTCGAGCACCTCGAGCCGGTTCACGCCGCGCCCGGTGTCGTCCAGGGTCTGAGCCAGGGAGCCGGGCCAGGGCAGCGGCTCGATCACCACCCGCTCCAGCGCGTACTGTTCGGCGCTGGCGTCGCCGCTGTGCTGGTAGTCGACCCGCAGCGTGGCCGGTTGGGCCGCGCTGGGTTGGGCCGCGTTGGCGGCCAGCGTCCAGGCGGCGCCGAGACAAACGGCCAGGGTGGATAAAAAACGGACGGAACGAAAGTAAGCAATCGGCATGGCATGTCCTCACGCTGTCGGATCGTCGATTGTAATCCCACCCGCGTCCGGGCGGCGCATCGGGCCGGCCCTTATCTGCATGGTGTGACAATCGCGTCGCTCGACAGCCCGGCCCGCACCGCCATTTACAGCGGCAGCGCCGCTTTTTCGGCCGCGCTGAGACGACGTGCGCTGACCACCACCACCGGCATCGCGGCGCTGTCGCCGACAGTCGCGACACGGCCGGCATGCGCCGCGTGCGCGGCCGGCACGGCGGCGCCGGCCAGGGTGGTGGCGCCGGCCAGAGCCAGGGCGATGACAAACAGGGCTTCCATGTTTTTGGCGATGTTCATGATGTTTTTCCTTCGTGTGGGTGGGGAAGCTGTGTTCCGATGCTTGAACTGTAGCGATCGGGGCGCGCCGGCGCCAGCGGCCTGCGATGAACTGCCGGATTGGCGGGACGAAGCACCAAAAGCGGCGACGAAACGCCATTCGGCCGGTGGCGCGCGCCGAGGCGATCGGTAAAATAAACGCCTCACCGGCGTGAACTTCTTCTCCTTGGATGCCACAAACGCAGTCTCATGTCGGCCGCTCATGAAGCGGCCGTCAGCTTTTTCAATTCAAGAAAAAAAAGGAAGTAACAATTGGGGAAAATTCACGTCGCTACACAAGTCGCCATTTTCACATCGGGCGTCGTCACCGAGCGAATCGCCCAGTCGCAGCGTGAGCGCGACGCATCGCCGCCATCCGCACCCGCCGAACCGAAGCGGCCGCCACACCCGCTGGCGCGCTCGGGCTCGGGCAACGAGCGCGCGATGCGGCTAGCCCAGTCCATTCATCCCGACGCCGACCGCAATACAGTCTTCGAGGGTGTGGTGAAAAAAGTGGGCAATATGGGAAAAACCGCCGGCAACACCGCCGCCGTTGTAAAAAATCCGGAGATGTTCACCAAACAGGATATGGAAAAGGTGCGCCAGAACTGGCACGCCACCGTCGGTTTTGGCAAGCTCGCCGCAGGAACGGAAACCTTGACGATGAGCGACGCGGCCCGGCTAGGCCAGGCCGGGGTCAAGGACGCGGTGGAGCGTTTCGACCCGACCAAGCCGTGGGAAGCGGCCAAGACCGTGGCCGACACGGCTTATGCGGTCGGCACCACCCGCCAGGAAGGCATCGACGCGTTTACCGCCGCTGGTCAGGCGCTGGTGAAATCGGAGGCGAAGGAAGCGCTCGCCGGCAGCGCCGCCGTCCATGCGCTCGCGGCCGGCCTCAGAAGGAGCCGAAATCCGAAATATAAAGCGGCCGGATTGGTGCTCGAAGCGTGGAACACGGCGGCCAGCGGCACCCAAATGTCGGAGACGATGCGCGAATTGGGCGGCGGTGGCGGCAAGGTGAGCAACGTGCGTCAAACCGCCGCCGACATCCTGGCGGAAGCCGGCCGGGGACGGGGCGACGCCACCTGAATGAGCGGGTCGCGACGGCGCG
>JAYVUV010000355.1:0-3029 GCA_043787615.1 Janthinobacterium sp.
CTGACGCGCACCGCGCGCCGCGAACAGCAGGGCCAGGTCAAGCTCGACGTGTCGGCCGGCGAACGCTCCGGCAAGATCGTGGCCGATCTGGATAATGTCTCGAAATCGTATGGCGACAAAGTGATCGTGCGCGAGTTCACCGGCACCATCTTGCGCGGCGATAAAGTCGGCTTGATCGGGGCCAATGGCGCCGGCAAGACCACCTTGCTGAAGATGATCCTGGGCGAGGAACAGTCGGACACCGGCACCATCAAGCTGGGCACCAAGTTGCAGGTGGCGTATTTCGATCAAATGCGCACCCAGCTCAACGAGGAAGCCAATTTGATGGAAACCATCGCGCCGGGCAGCGACTGGGTCGAGATCAACGGCCAGCGCCGTCATGTGATGACGTATCTGAACGATTTCCTGTTCGCGCCGGAACGCGCCCGTTCGCCCGTCAAGTCGCTCTCCGGCGGCGAGCGCAACCGCTTGCTGCTGGCGCGCCTGTTCGCCAAGCCGGCCAATGTGCTGGTGCTCGACGAGCCGACCAACGATCTCGATATCGATACCCTGGAATTGCTGGAAGAGTTGCTGGAAGATTACACCGGCACCGTGTTCCTGGTCAGCCATGACCGTACCTTCCTCGACAACGTGGTGACCCAGGTGGTGGTATCGGAAGGGGAGGGCAAATGGCGCGAATATGTGGGCGGTTATTCCGACTGGGAACGTCAACGCCCGAGCCAGGCGCCCCAGGCCAAGGGTCCGGCCAAGGCGGAAATTGCTGCACCGCCGCAAACTTCGGTTGCCAAACAAAAGAAGCTCAGTTATAAAGAGCAGCGTGAGCTCGACGAGTTGCCAAAATTGATAGCCAGCCTCGAAGACGAACAAGGCGTGCTGGCCGGTCAGTTGGCGCATCCCGATTTTTACAAGAAGACCCCGGCCGAAGGCAAGCGTTTGCATGCCCGCATCGCCGAAATCGAGGCGCAGTTGCTGGACGCGCTGGAAAAATGGGAAACCATCGAGGCGCGCGGCCGGGCTTGATCAAGCGCGACAATGTACTTTAGGGAACTATGCAGCTAAACGCAGCAAGCAGGGATGGGTTCGATCCGGGCGGCCGCGCGCCGGGCCGGGCCTTGGCCCCGCGCACCGAAGGGCGTCATGTTTAATCGCGCCGCCTTGCCGCGGGTGGTGCCGTTTTTGATCTACCTGTCCTTTATCGCGCTGGCCGATGTGCTGACCCGGCTGGGTTGGGATGCCGGCCAATTGCGCTGCTTGTATACCGTCAAGATAGGCGCGGTGCTGCTGGCGCTGCTCTACTATCGGCGCCGATACAGCGAATTGCGCTGGAAAACGCCGTCGCCGGCGGTGTTGATTCAAGCCGCGCTGGCCGGTTTTCTGGTGTTTTTCTTGTGGATACGGCTGAACGCCGGCTGGATGACGCTAGGCGCGTCGGCCGGTTTCGATCCGCGCGTCCAGGGTGGCATCGATTGGCCGCTGGCCTTGATCCGCCTGGCCGGCGCGGCGCTGGTGGTGCCCGTGATGGAAGAATTGTTTTGGCGCTCGTTTTTACTGCGCTGGATCGAATCGGCCGATTTTCTGCAAGTCGATCCAAGCCGCGTCCGGTACAAGGCTTTTATTTCCACAGTGATACTATTCGGTTTTGAACACAACTTATGGCTGGCCGGAATCGTCGCCGGCGCGGCTTACACTGTATTGTATTCTCGCAGTGCAACACTCTGGTCCCCTATTTTGGCCCACGGCATCACAAACGGTGTGCTGGGGTTATGGATAATTACCACTGGACACTGGAGTTACTGGTAATATTGCTTTTCTGATTATTGATCAACTTCAACTTCGAATAATAATGCTGATCTTCCTAAGAAAAATAGTCGATAGTCACGTGCAACAGAATAAGCCGGTCGGCGCCGCCACCCCATGGCGCGCGCGGGCGGCACGCCCGGCATGGAACGCGTCAGGCCTGGCGCGGCCTGGCGCGTTGGTCCTGTCGATCGGCGCCTTGTTCGCGACGCCGGCCCGGGCTGAAATCAGCGACACCATCCATCCTTTCATCGCCACCTCGATTTCGCACGACGATAATCTGTTGCGTGTGGCCGACAATCCCAATGGCCAGAACGGCGCGCAATCGGACACGTATAAACGGGTCGATGGCGGCGTGATATTCGAGCGCCCGATCGGCCGCCAAGTCTTGTCGGGGCAAGCCAAATTCACCCGCGTCAGTTTCGACCGTTTCGAGGAACTCGATTACAACGGCAAGGATGTGAGCGCCGCCCTGGCTTGGGAGCTGGGCAACCATGTGAGCGGCCATGTCGGCATGACATATTCGGAAACCCTGGCGCCGTTCGCCGATTTCCACACCGAGCAGCGTAATTTACGGATACAAAAACGCGAATATGTGGACGCCAATTGGCGCTTCCATCCAAGCTGGCAAACCCACGCCGGCTTCACGCGCGAAAAATTCACCTACGATCTGGAAGCCCAGCGTTTCAGCAACCGCACCGAGGACGCCACCGAGTTCGGGGTCGATTATCTGGCCGTCAGCGGCAGCCGGGTCGGTTTCCTGTTGCGCAAGCTGAAAGGCACTTATCCGGAACACCGCACCATCGGCAGCGCCGTGCTGGACGACGGCTACGATCAAGACGAGGCCAAGGCCAATATTTATTGGGCCCTGAGCGGGGTGACCCAGGTCCAGTTCGTGGGCGGCTGGGTGCGCCGTACCCATACCTTTTTCACCTTGCGCGACGACAGCGGCACCAACGGCCGGGTCAACGTGATGTGGAAGCCGGCCGGCAAGGTGCAATATCGGGCCGCGGCCTGGCGCGAATTCGCCGCCGTCGAGGGTAACTTCGTCAGCAGCAGCTTGAACCAGGGCGCCAGCGCCGGGGCTGGCTGGGACGCCACCGCCAAGATTCACGTGGATGGCCAGTTGCGCACCGAAACGCGCGATTTCAGCGCCATCGGCGGCGGCGCCGTGCCGGCCGACTTGTCCGATTCGAGCCGCAGCGTGACCTTGGCCCTGACCTATGCGGCCA
>JAYVUV010000356.1:0-11950 GCA_043787615.1 Janthinobacterium sp.
CGGCGCCGTCGGCGCCATCAGCGGCCTGTCCGGCCACGCCGGCCAGTTCGCGCAGCGAGCCGAAGGCGGCGGCGGGCCGGAAGCGGCCGGTGATCAACTTACGCCAAAATTGCGGCTGGCGCAGCCGGGCCAGATAATAGTGGCGCAGCGTGGCGCGCGCCATGCCGGGCGCGGTGCGCACCCAGGGGTTGAGCAGGATCAGGCCGGCCACCCGGCGGTCGCACGCGGCATAGCCGGCGGCGGCGGTGGCGCCGTCGCACAAGCCCCACAGCACCAGTTCGCGCAGGGCCGGAACGGCGCCGAAAAAGGCATCGCTGGCCGCTTCGAGGTCGGCCTCGATGCGTTCGTAATCGCGGGCTTCGCCTTCGCTGTCGCCCATGCCCCGGTAGTCGAAGCGCAGCACCGGCACGCCGCGCCGCGCCAGATCGGCGGCCAGCAGGACGAATTGGCGGTGGCTGCCGGCCCGGTATTGCGGCCCGCCCGTGACCACCAGCACGCCGCGCGGCGCGGCCGGAAGAGACCCGGCCGGCAGCGCCAGCACGCCGACCAGTTCGCAGCCCAGGCAATCGAAGCGCAGCGCGCGCAGCTCGACCTCGGCGGCCGATGGCGCAGCCGCCGGCGCGGCGCTCATGCGCAGTGCTCCCTGGTGGCGTCGAGCAGCGCGTGGCATTCGACGATCTCGCCGCTGGACCAGAACGGCAAGCCGCGCACGGCGTGCAGCTTGATATCGACGCCGGCGGCGCGCCATCGGCCGGCTTGCTCGGCCACGGCCGGCGCCGGGGCCGGGGCCGAAGCGGCGAGGCCGGCCTGGCCGGCGCCGGCCAGGTCGAACCAGTGCAGCGGCGCGGCCGGCGCCGGCGTGGTGGCGTCGAGCGCGTCGATGGCCGCCGCCAGTTGCGGCGTCAGGGCGTAGCCGCCGATTTCGAGGGTGGCGCCATCGGCCAATTGCCGGCGCGCCGAGGCGCCGGCGGGCGCGCCCGCCAGCATGTCGCCCGTCAGGCGCAGGCGCAGGAATTGGTCGATGCAGGTTTTGCCTTTTAATATGGGGTGCCACAGGATCAGGCGCGCGATCGCGCGCTCGCCGCCTTGGCACCAGTCGAGCGCCAGCAGCGCGCCCAGGCGCAAACCCCACAACCACAGCGGCGCGCCGGTGCGCTGCTTGAGCCAGGCGCAGGCCAGCGCCAGGTCGTCGCGCCAGATCGGCCAGCGCGCGTCGCCGAAGTCGCCGCCGCTGTCGCCGCAGCCGTACAAGTCGATTTGCAGCACCGCGTAGCCGCGCGCGGCGAAAATGCGGGCCTGGAGCGCGGCCATGCGCCGGCTCTTGTTCATCTCTTCGGCGAACGGATGCAGGTAGACGATGGCGCCGCGCGGCACCAGTCCGGGCGCGGTGTCGTGAAACAGGCAGAAACGCTGATCCCGGCCGGCGCCCAGGAAAAACGGCCGGGCCGGCGGCGCGCGGTTCATGGCGCCAGCTTGGCGTTGACGAAGCCGGTCAAGCTGGCCACCGTGGCGAAGTGACGGGCGTGGATTTCGTCGTCGTCAACGGCGATGTTGAAGTGGTGTTCGAGGGCGGCGATCAGGCCCAGCACGGCCATCGAATCGAGTTCAGGCAAGCTGCCTAGCAGCGGGGTGTCCGGCTCCAGCTTTTGTTTGCCCAGTCCCAGGCTGGCGTGCAGGATGGCTTTCACTTGTTCGAGGTGGCGCATGGTGGCTCCATGGAAGGCGGGTGGGGCAGGCCGCTGGTGTCGAAACGCAGTTCCGGCAGCGATGCCGGGCCGCGCGAGAGGTGGATGAACGGCGTCAGGCTGGCCAGCATCCATTGCCAGCGGCCGCAGCGCAGGAATACGGCGCTGCCGATGGCCACCGTGCCGATGCGGGCGTGGGCGCCCAGCGAGCCGGGGTTGAAGGCCGAGATGCGGCTGCACGACCAGCGCACCGATTGCGCGCGCAGCAGCCGGTTGGCCTCGTCCCACAAACGGGCGAAGGTCGGACCCAGGCGTTCCTCGGGACGGACCCAGACGTCGAAGTCCCAGGCCGATTGCGGCGACAGCAGGCGGTAGCGCACCCGCACCTCGTCTTCCAGGTAGCCGTCGCCGAGCAGCCACAGAAAGCCGACCAGGCGGCCGTCCTTGCAGGCGGCCAGGCTGCGCGCGCCCTGTTGATGGCGCGCGGCCAGCACCTCGGGCCGGCGCGGATAGGGGCGCGGCAGTTGGTCGGGGTGACGGCACAGGCGCACCTCGATGCCGCGCCCGCGCCCGCCGCTCAGGGCCGCGCCGCTCACGCGCTGCGCCACGAAACGGTATTTATAGAGCGCCCAGCGCCCGCCGCTCGCGTCCGCCAGCAGCCGGCCCAGGGCGTACAGGCCGGCGTCCAGATAGCCGAGCTGGGCGATGGCGCGAACGATGCGTGGCTTCATGGCGATGGCGGCCCCTTCGATGGCGGTGCGGACGATACCGGACCATGCCATTTAACACTGGCCGGGCGCGCCCCGAGTTGCGCGGTGTCAAGGCGAGAAGGCGCGGCGGGCCGCCGCGCCGAATGGCGTCTTAGTTGATTAACATCAATATCGGAACCGGGGTTTGTCCCAATCATAGGCGGGTTGCTACGAGCCCGGCCGTTGAGCGGGGCCGCGGCCGCCGCGGCTGCGGCCGACGATGAGCGATTCACTCAGAAAGCATCCATGGCGCATTTGATCCAAGATTTCATTTTCGAGGCGGCCCGCCGCACGCCGCACGCGGTGGCGCTGTCCTACCAAGGCGTGCGGCTCGGTTACGCCGGCCTGGCCCAGCAGGTGGACGCCGTCGCCGCCGGCTTGCTGGCGCATGGCCTGGGGCGCGCCGAGCGGGTCGCCGTGTACCTGGAAAAACGCCCGGAGGCGGTGACCGCCCTGTTCGGCGCGGCCACCGCCGGCGCCGTGTTCGTGCCCGTCAATCCGCTGCTCAAGCCGGACCAGGTGGCGTATATTCTGGCCAACTGCACGGTGCGCATCCTCATCACCTCGCGCGAGCGCTTGCAGCAACTGGCCGACGTGCTGCCGCGCTGCCCCGGCCTGCACACCGTGATCGTCACCGGCGGCACCGAGGGCATCGACGGCGGTCACGAACACGGCTTGCATTTCGTGCCCTGGGACGGCTTGCTGCACCTGGCCCCGCCCGAGCCGGCCCAGCGTGCCATCGATAGCGACATGGCAGCCATTTTGTACACCTCGGGCAGCACCGGCAAGCCGAAGGGCGTGGTGCTGTCGCACCGTAATCTGGTGGCCGGCGCCCACAGCGTGGCCGGCTATCTGCGCAACACGGCCAAGGACCGCATCCTGTGCGTGCTGCCGCTCAGCTTCGACTACGGCTTGAGCCAGCTGACCACCGCCTTCGCCGTCGGCGCCTGCGCGGTGTTGATGAATTACCTGCTGGCGCGCGACATCGTCGAGACGGTCGAGGTGGAAGGCATCACAGGCTTGGCGGCCGTGCCGCCGCTGTGGATTCAATTGTCGCGCTTGAGCTGGCCGGGCGGGCACCGGCTGCGCTACCTCACCAATTCGGGCGGCGCCATGCAGCGCGCCACCCTGGACGCGCTGCGCCTGGCCTTGCCGCACACCCGCGTGTATCTGATGTATGGCTTGACCGAGGCGTTCCGCTCCACCTATCTCGAGCCCGAACAATTGGCGCTGCGCCCGGACTCGATCGGCAAGGCGATCCCGAACGCCGAGGTGCTGGTGCTGCGTCCGGACGGTTCGGTGTGCGGCGACGACGAGCCGGGCGAATTGGTGCATCGCGGCGCGCTGGTGGCGCTCGGTTATTGGAACGACCCGCAGCAAAGCGCGGCCCGTTTTCGCCCGCTCCCGGCGCGCCAGGGCGGCTTGCCGCTGCCAGAGCTGGCCGTGTGGTCGGGCGACACCGTGCGCCGCGACCGTGAAGGCTATCTGTATTTCGTCGGGCGCGGCGACGACATGATCAAGACCTCCGGCTACCGGGTCAGCCCGGGCGAGATCGAGGAAGTGGTGTACGCCAGCGCCATGGTGCAAGAGGCGGTCGCCTTCGGGGTGGCCCATCCGGTGCTGGGGCAAGCCATCGTGCTGCTGGCCTGTCCGGTCGCCCCGGCCGACGGCGTGCCGGCGGTCAGCGCGGCCCAGTTGATCGCCGCCTGCAAGGCCGCGCTGCCGGCGTACATGGTGCCGGGCTGGGTCGAGCTGCGCGCCGCGCCGCTGCCGCGCAACCCGAATGGCAAGATCGACCGCAAGCTGCTGGCCGAGCAATTGGCCCAGGTGTTCCGCCAGGAGCTGCCATGAGCGCGCCGTCGCACGCCGCGATGGACCAGTTTCCGGTGCAGGACGATTGCCTGCAAATCGGCGCGCTGCCGCTGCCGCGCCTGGCCCAGCGGGTCGGCGCCACCCCGTTTTACGCCTACGGACGGCGCCAGATCGAGGACCGCGTCGCCCAGTTGCGCGCCCAGCTGCCGCCGGCCGTGCAACTGCATTACGCCATGAAGGCCAACCCGATGCCGGCCCTGGTGGGCCTGATGGCGGCGCTGGTGGACGGCATCGACGTCGCCTCCGGCGGCGAACTCAAAACGGCGCTCGACAGCGGCATAGCGCCGGCCCGCGTCTCGTTCGCCGGGCCGGGCAAGGGCAAGCGCGAATTGCGCTGCGCGGTGGCGGCCGGGGTTTTGATCAACCTGGAGTCGGAAGCGGAGATGGAAAGGGTGGCGCTGATCGGCGAGCAGCTCGGCTTGACGCCACGGGTGGCGCTGCGCATCAATCCCGATTTCGAATTGAAGCACGCCGGCATGAAAATGGGCGGCGTCGCGCGCCAGTTCGGGGTCGATCAACAGCGCGTGCCGGCCATGCTCGGCCGCCTGGGCCAGCTGGGCCTCGATTTTTTCGGTTTCCATATCTATAGCGGCTCGCAAAACCTGTCGGCCGCCGCGATCGCCGAAGCCCAGGCCCTGAGCGTGGCGCTGGCGCTGGAACTGGCGCCGCACGCGCCTGCGCCGCTACGCCTGCTCAACATCGGCGGCGGCTTCGGGGTGCCGTATTTCCCCGGCCAGCGGCGGCTCGACGTGGCCGAGATCGGCCAACGCCTCGAGCAGCCGATGCGCCTGCTGGAGCGCCAATCGCCGCGCACCCGTCTGGTGATCGAATTGGGCCGCTACCTGGTGGCCGAGGCGGGCATCTATGTCTGCACGGTCCTGGAACGCAAGCTGTCCAAGGGGGAAGTGTTTTTGATCACCGACGGCGGCTTGCATCACCATCTGGCCGCGTCCGGCAATTTCGGCCAGGTGGTGCGCAAGAACTACCCGCTGGCGCTGGGCAACCGCATGGCCGGCGAGGCGCGCGAAACGGTGTCCGTGGTGGGGCCGTTGTGCACCCCGCTCGATGTGCTGGGCGAGCGGATCGATTTGCCCAAGGCCGAGCCGGGCGACCTGGTGGTGGTGTTCCAGTCCGGCGCCTACGGGCTGAGCGCCAGCCCGGGCGCCTTTTTGGGCCACCCGGCCGCCTTGGAGGTGCTGGTATGAGCGGCTTGTGCGGCTGGTTGGCCGCGCCGGACGCGGGGGCGGACGCGCGCCGCCGCGCCGAGTCCGCAAACGGCGTCATCCTGGCCGCCATGGTGGCGCCGTTGACCCGCTTCGACGCCTGCGCGGTGCGCAGCCGCAGCGGCGCGGCCAGCGCGGCCGCCGTGGCCAGCGCCGACGGCGCCGCCCACCTGTATCGCCAGGATGGTTTGCTGATCGCGCTGTGGGGCCGCGCCGCCCTGGCCGGGCCGGCCGATGGCGCGGCCGACCGGGCGGCGCAAGGCGGCCACCACGGCGGTCACGACGGCGCCGACCTGGCCCAGCGCCTGGCGCCGCTGTGGCGCAGCCTGGGGCCGCTGGCCTGCGCCGAGCTGGCCGGCCCGTTCGCGCTGTGCATCCTCGACGAGCGTAGCGGCGAGGCGCTGCTGGCGGTCGACCGCAGCGGCATCCACACGCTCAGCTACCATCACGGCGACGCCGGCCTGGTGTTCGCCTCCAGCGCCGACGCCTTGAACGCGCACCCGGCCCTGCGCGGCGGAGTCGATCCGCAAGCGCTCTATAACTACCTGTATTTCCACATGGTGCCGGCGCCGTCCACCATTTATCATGGCCAGCGGCGCCTGCTGCCGGGCCAGTACCTGCATCTGAAAGACGGCCGGCTGCGCGGCGGCAGCTACTGGACCATGGCCTTTCATGAAAAGCAAGCCTTGCCGTTCAAGCAGCTCAAGCAGGAATTCCTGCACACCTTGCGCGGCGCGGTGCAAGCGAGCCTGGGCAACGGGCCGGTGGGCGCCTTCCTCAGCGGGGGCACCGACAGCTCGACCCTGGCCGGCCTGCTGGGCCAGGTGTCGGGCCGGCCGGCGCGCACCTATTCGATCGGGTTCGACGCGCCCGGCTACGACGAGATGGCTTACGCGCGCTTGGCGGCCCAGCACTTCGGCACCGTGCACCACGAACTGTATGTGACGGCCGACGACGTGGTGCGGGCCGTGCCGCGCATCGCCGCCGTGTTCGACCAGCCCTTCGGCAACGCCTCGGCGGTGCCGGCCTATTATTGCGCCGGCATGGCCAAGGCCGACGGCGTGACGCGTTTGCTGGGCGGCGACGGCGGCGACGAATTATTCGGCGGCAACGAGCGTTACGCGCGCCAAGCCGTGTTCGCCCGCTATGAGCAGGTGCCGATGCTGCTGCGCCAAGCCGTGCTCGAACCATTCCTGTTCAAGCTGGCCGGGGCCGGCCGGCACCGGCTGCTGTGCAAGGCGCGCAGCTATATCGAGCAAGCCAGCGTGCCGCTGCCGGCGCGGCTGGAAACCTATAATCTGCTGCAACGCTACGGCGCGGGCGAAGTGCTGGAGCGCGACTTTCTGGCCCTGGTCGAGACCAGCGCGCCGATCGGCAGCCTGAACGCGGCCTACTGGCTGACCCATGGCCACAGCCAGATCAACCAGATGCAAGCGCTGGACTTGAAGTTCACCCTGGCCGACAACGACTTGCCGAAAGTGAGCAAGGCGTGCGAGCTGGCCGGGGTCGAGCCGGTGTTTCCCTTCCTGTGCGACGCGATGGTGGCTTTTTCCGCGCGCCTGCCGCCGCGCCACAAGCTGCGCGGCACCGAACTGCGCTACTTTTTCAAGGCGGCCCTGCGCGACACCTTGCCGCGCGCCGTGATCCGCAAGAAAAAACACGGCTTCGGCCTGCCGTTCGGACTGTGGCTACAGCAGCACGGCCAGTTGCGCCAGCTGGCCTTCGACAGCTTGAGCGACTTGAAGGCGCGCCGCATCGTGCGCGCCGGTTTCATCGACCAATTGCAGCGGCATCATCTGGCCCAGCATCCGGCCTATCACGGCACCATGGTGTGGGTCTTGATGATGCTGGAACAGTGGTTCAAACAGCATCCAGCCAAGGGGGCCGCATGATACCGGACACGATAGCGACACCGAATCCGACGCCGACGCCGGAATCGGAGCCGGAACCCGGACGCGGTCCGGTCACGCCGGACCCGGCGTGGAACACCGGCACCCATCAGGATTTCTACGCCTATTACGAGAAAGAGAGCAGCAGCGGCGCCGCGCTGCTGCGTTTTTCCACCATCCAGGCTAATTTGCTGCGCCTGTTGGGCGCGCCGGCCGGAGCGCTGCGGGTGGCCGACATCGGCTGCGGCGCCGGCACCCAATGCATGTTGTGGGCGGCCCAGGGCCATCAAGTGTTCGGCGCCGACATCAACGCGGCCCTGGTCGCGCTGGGGCGCAAGCGGGCGGGCGAGGCGGGATTGTCGGTCCGGTTCGAGGTCGCCTCGGCCACCGCGCTACCCTGGCCCGACCAGTCGATGGACTTGTGCATCGCGCCCGAGCTGCTCGAGCACGTGGCCGACTGGCAGGGCTGCTTGCGCGAATTCGTGCGCGTGCTCAAACCGGGCGGCGCGCTGTATCTGAGCACCAGCAACCGGCTATGTCCGCGCCAGGAGGAGTTCACCCTGCCGCTGTATTCCTGGTATCCGGCGCCGCTCAAGCGCCGCATCGAACGGTTGGCCCGCACCACGCGGCCGCAACTGGCCGGCTACGCCACCTATCCGGCGGTCAACTGGTTCACTTTTTACGGCTTGCGCGACCATCTGGGCCGGCAGGGCTTGCGCTGCCTGGACCGTTTCGACATGATGGATCTGGCGCGGCAGGGTAGGTGGGCGCGTTTGGCCGTCGGCTTGGCGCGCAAGGTGGCGCCGCTGCGTTTCCTGGGCCATGTGGCCACGCCCTACACGGTGCTGCTGGCGTTCAAGGCGACGCCGGCCTGAGCTCAGCCGGCCCGCGCAAGCGGTCTTCTCGTCGCGCCCCGGTCGCGGCGCGACTTGTACCGCGGAAGCTGGATGCGCCAAGCGGGTTTAACAAAACATGTTCCGGCGTAGGCGCAGCAAGAAGCGCAGCCGGTCCCGGTCCCACGGCGTGAAGCGCGGCAGCTGAAACACATCGCTGCCCGCGCGGCCCGCGCCCCACGCGGTGGTGACGGCGGCGGCGAAGCCCAGCGCGCGCACCATGTCCACGTGGGCCGGCCTGAAATCCTGTTGCGGTACCCCGTTCGGATAGGCGAACAGCGACACGGGCGCGTCGATGATGGTTTCCAGCGCCCGTTTGCCGTCCGCGATTTCGTCGTGGGCGGCGCGGTTCGACAAGGTCGACAGAATCGGATGGCCCACCGTGTGGGCGCCGATCTCCATGCCGGCCCGGTGCAGCGTCAGCAGTTCCGCGCTGGTCATCATGGGCGAGGGCGCGGGCGGCGCGCCGCGCGCGAGTTCCGCGCTGAGCGCCTGACGCTGCGCGAACGGCAGGTATTTGAGCGCGCCCAGCACGTCGCCGATGGCTTGGCGGCGCTGCGCCAGGGTGCCGAGCGCCAGCCGGCCCAGGCCGCATCCGGACAAATCGAGTTCGTCCCCGGGCGCGTGGCGCAGGCGCGCGATGATGGCGTCGTTCCACATGCGGCCGCCGTCCAGGTAGCCGGAAGCGACGAAGAAGCAGGCGCTCAAGCCGTGCCGCAGCAGCAGCGGCAGGGCGACCTGGGCGTTGTCGGCGTAGCCATCGTCGAAGGTGATGCAGGCGGCGCGGGCCGGCAGGCTGCCGTCCCGCAGCCGCCGCGCCGCCTCGAGCAGGGGCAGGACGCGGAAAAAGCGCTTGAGCACACCGAGTTGACGCGAAAAACGCGCCGCGTCCGGGATGTCGGGAAACAGCGGGTCGGGCCGGGCCAGCACGCGGTGGTAGATCAAGATCGACAGGGCCGGGGCCCGGTTGGCCGGCTTCATGGCGGCACCGGCATGGCGCGCCGCGCCGCGCCGCCATCGGCGACGGCGACAGCGACGGCGGCGGCCGGGCCGGGGCGCTTCAATTCGCGCTCGACCAGCGCCCGGGTGGCGATCACGGCCGCCATCAAATAATACGGCACGTCGAAATACAGCAGACTGAGAAAGGCGCCGCCGACGGCGAAACCGATCATGCTGGCCTGGATCATGGTCACCAGTTCGCGCGCCCAGCGCAACTGCTCGCGCCGGCGGCTGTTGCGCACGATCCAGGCCGCCGAGCGCCAGGTCAGCACGCCCAGCAGCAGGTACAGGCCCAGGCCGACGAAGCCGTGTTCGCCCAGCGCCTGGAAGTAGATGCTGTGGGCCGCGTGCACGTCGGCCGGATTGGGCGCGTAGCGATGAAAGATCGATTGATAGGAAATCTCGAAGCCGCCGCCGAGGAAGCGGTCGCAGGCCAGGTTGTAGGCCATGCGCCAGGCGTTCAGGCGGCCCTGGGCCGAGTCGTCGGCCTGGTATTCGGAGATCGAATCCATGCGCGCGAACCAGCCGTCCGGCATGAAGGCCAGAAACAGCGGCGCGGCGACCACCAGCAGGCTGCCGACCGCCACTTTTTGGCTGCTTTTGAACCACATGAACAGGCACATGGCGCCGATGGCCAGCAGCGCGCCGCGCGAGTAGGAGCCCAGCGCCGCCAGGCCGGTCAGCAGCATGGTGGCCGTCAGACCGCGCCGCAGCCATTTGTTGCCGGTGTTTTGCTGGAGAAAGTGCATCAGCGGAATCATGATGATCAAGGCCAGGGCGATCGCGTTGTTGTCGCCGATGAAGGTGCCTTCCGGACCCCAGACGCGCTGGGTGCCGCCGCTGCGCACGGTGAAGATGCCGCCCTTGACGCCGTAATACCCGAGCGAGATCACCAGCACCCAGATCAGGCGCACCACGTCGCGCCGTTCGTGGATCACCATCATGGTGATGAAGGTCATCAGCATGATTTTCATCACCTTGCCCCACTGGACCCAGGTGGCGTCCGGCACGATGGCGAAAGGGGTGGTCACGTTCATCCACAGCACGAAGGCGATCAGGGTCAGGCTGATGGTCGTGACGGGCAGGCTTTTCGGCTGACGCGAAAACACCAGGCTGACCAGGGTGACGATGGCGATCAGGTAGGCGAACGGCAGGTGGGCGGCGAAGCCCCAGGTTTGGGTGTGCGGGTTCATGACGCTGATCCAGACCCACATCAGCACGCCGATGATGGGCGAGCGCAGGATGAAGGGCAGGGAGCAAAACACGATGGCGGTGATCAGGATGTCGCGCATGGCGTGGCGGCCCGGCTGTATGGGTTGATCGGCGAACCGATGAAGATGCGCAAAATAACGGGCTGCAACTTTTGATGCCTATCAACGGCGCCACGACGGCGCTCGGTACACTGTTTTGTTATGCCATTGCAATACTAAGACAGAGGAGAAGCGCGCTTGTTGACCGTTCTCATGACCACTTACAATGGCGCCCGCACCTTGCCCAAGGTTTTGCAGGCATATTGCCGGTTGGCCCAGCCGGGGCAAGGCTGGCGCCTGGTCATCGTCGACGACGGCAGCGACGACGGCAGCGCCGCCCTGATCGCGCAATTTCGCCATCGCTTGCCGCTCACTTGCCTGCGCGAGGGGCGGCGCGGCAAGCACGCGGCCTTGAACACGGGCTTGGCGTGGGCTCTGGCCAACGCGGACCTGTCGAACGCCGATCCCGGCCATGCGCTATTCGTGTTCGCCGACGACGACGCGGCGCCCGATCCGCACTGGCTGGCGCGCTTGGCCGCGTGCGCCGCCGCGCATCCCGACTACGCCGTGTTCGGCGGCGCCGTCGCGGCCGACTGGGCCGCCGCGCCGCCGCCCTGGCTGCGCGACCTGGTGCCGCTCGACCTGAGCTTCGGCATCACGCCGCCGGCCCTGGCCGACGGCCCCGTGTTGCCCGACCTGGTGCGGGGCGCCAACATGGCGCTGCGGCGCGCCGTCTTCGCGGCCGGCCATCGCTTCGACGAGAGCGCCGGCGCCAAGGGCAGGCGCCATGCGACGGGCGGAGTAACCATGCTGATGCGGCGGTTGCATCAAGCCGGCTATCTGGCCTGGTTTTGTCCGGCCGCGCGGGTTGACCGTTGCATCGGCGCGCAGCAGATGCGGCTACCGTTCGTCTTGCGCCGCGCCTACCATTGCGGTCGCGCCAAGTGCCGTCTCGACCTGGCGCATCCACCGCCCGGGCCGGACCCGGCGACGGTCTGGCGGGTGCCGCGCTGGATGTTGCGCAGTCTGCTGGGCGAATACGCCGGCGCGCTGCGGGCGTTGGCCGCGCGCGAGCCCGGCCAATTGTCGCTGCGGCGTTGGGAAATCGCTTATCTGCGCGGCTATTGCCGGCAAGCGTGGCTGAGCCGGCGGGAACGCGCGCCCAAAGTATTGATCACCAGTTATTCCGGCGAGTTGGGTGGCATGGAATTGCGCATGGGCCAAGAGGCGCGCTTGCTGGCCGCCTCGGGCTACCGCAGCGAACTGGCGCTGCGCCCGTTTCCCGGCTTCGAAGCCTGGGCCGCCGGTTTGCGCAGCGAGCGGGTGGCCGTGTCGGTGTTCGATCCGCCGCCGTTTTTCGAACAGTGGCGCTGGCGTCGCGTCAATCTAT
>JAYVUV010000357.1:0-5761 GCA_043787615.1 Janthinobacterium sp.
CGGCGGTGCGCACGGCCACGCCCGACCAAGCGGTGTTGGCTTCGGCGCCCGAGGCGATGGTGCGCGTCGCCACGCCCGACCAAGCGGCCGCCGGCGCCGCCGCTTCGGTGGCGCCGCGCAAATAATCCTCGCCGAAAGTGGTTTCGTACAATTGCTTCATTCTTTGGCCGACCCGGATGTGGGCGGCTTCATCATCCTCTCCGCGCAAGCCGATGTAGGGGAAATGGTGCAGGAAGTAGCCGAACACGGTGTCGCAATCGATCGCGTATTTTTGCGTGTCGAGTATGTGGTAGTGCCAAAAGATGTCGACGTCGAACAAGGGCGCGGTTTGTTCGGTCGGATACTTCTTCATCAAGATCAGAAAGCGCCGATATTCGAACTCGATGGCGTTGGCTTGTTCCAGGCTCCATCCTTCCCCGGATTCCTTGTGCATCAGCTTGACTTTGATGGGATCGAGATCGAGCTGGGCAATGGCAGTGAAGTCGTCGTGGGTGGTCATGGGATTTCCTTTCCGATGGATGAATAAAAATGGCCAATCACCGACGATGCCTAAAACGTGCCGCCATGGCGCGGACCGGTCGTAAAAGCATCGGCAATTATTGATCTAGCGCATGTTGCGTATGGGAAAAACTAAACGTTCATTGACGCAGAACATGGAACCATTGTTGTGCACGGTTGATCGGGAAGATTTGATTTTTATCAACGTTTATAGGCAAGCACTCAACACGCCGGCTTCGATTCCGAGCGCACGCCCGGCGAACGCCGACCCCGGCGCGGGTGGACGGCCGATGCGGGCTGTGGTTTTTTTGTTATCAAGCGCCTGAAAGAGGCGCGTTCGCGAGCGAATGGTCGAGGTAGGAATTGGCGGCGGGGTCCGCTTCGACGGGGGCCGAGACGTGGATCGTCAAGCCGGCGCCGGGACCGCTCTTGATGGAAAAATGGCCGCCCAAAATCTTGATGCGTTCTTCGATGCCCACCAGGCCGAACGAGCCGGCCTTGCTGCGCTCCTTGGAATCGACCCCCACGCCGTTGTCGCGCACCGTCATCGACAAGGTGCCGCCCGCCTTGTGTAACTCCACCTGGACCAGGCTGGCTTGGGCGTGTTGCGTGATGTTGCTGAGCGACTCTTGCAGGATGCGGAAAAACGCGGTCGCGCAATGGTCGTTGATATGGATATCGCTGTGGTGGTCGTTCAATTCGCACATGATGCCGGTGCGGCGCCGGAACTGCGCGATTTGCCATTCGACGGCCGCGTTCAAGCCCAAGTCGAGCACGGTGGGCCGCAAGTCGTTGATGATGTGACGCACGCTCTTGATGGTGGCGTCGATCTGGCCGACTGTGGCGCGCACCCGCGCGTGCAGGCGCGGGTGGCGCGCGCTGGTGCGCGAGGCCAGCATGTCGGCGTCGATCCGCAGCACCAGCAGGTTCTGGCCCAGGTCGTCGTGGATTTCGCGCGCGATGCGTTTGCGCTCCTCTTCCTTGATCTGGTCGGCGTGGGCGGCCAGGCGGCGCAGTTTTTGGTGCGAAATTTGCAGCCGGATCTGGCTGTCGCGCAATTCCTGGGTCATGGCCTGGGCCATGCGGATGGCCCGCCGGCGCGACGAGGACAGGGTCGAGATCAGAGCGTAGATCAGCAAGGTGCCGAGCATGCCGGCCGCCATCGCCAGGCGCGGAAAATAGGCGTCGAAATTGGAATACAGCTCGCGCTTGTCGACCGTGAAGCGGGCGTGCCAGACCCGTTCGTTAAATTCGATCACGCTGGTGGTGCTGAAGGATTGCTCCGGTTTCAAAGCGGCCCAGCGCGCCGCCTGAGCCGGGCCGATCGCGCTGTCGTATAACTCCGTTTCGGGCGCCGTGCCGGGGGCCGCGTTCTTTTTGCCGGCGTCGTACAAGGTCAGGCGCACGTTACGCACCGGCATTTCCTCGAGCACGCCGCGCACCAGGGTTTCCACGCTAAAGCCGATGCCGACCGAGCCCAGGAAGGCGGCGCGCCGTTGCGCCACGCTGTCCAGCGGCATGCCGTTGCGGTACACCGGCAGGCGCATCGCCAGGCCCGGGGTATGGGGCCGGGTCGGCAGCGGCACGGCCTGGCCGGAGTTGCTGATCCGGCCGCTGTCGCGCGATTCCGCCATCGCGTGCGCGATCAGCGGGTGCACCTTCAAATCGGTGCCGTAACGGCCGGCCGAGCGCTCGATCGGTTCGATGAACAGCAGCACCAGATAATCGTCGCGCTGCCCGGGCGGGCTGATGGCGAACGGTGGGTAGCCGTCGCGTCCGGCCTGCTCCGGGCGGCGCAAGCTCGCTTCCAGGGCGGCCCGTTCCGGGCCCGGCACATAGCGCGCGAAGTTGACCACTTCGATGGCGGGAAAATAGTGGTCGAGTTCCAGCCCGGCCACGTAACGGTGGAATTGTTCGCGGCTCAGATCGTCGTTGGCGCGGAACAGGCTGGCCGTGCCGCGCAGCAGATTGGTGTAGGAATGGATGCGGGAATCGATGCTGTACTGGCCGGTGCGGGCCAGATTCTTGAACCGTTCGCGGCTATCGTGCTCGATCGACTTCGAGGTGGCGAAGTAAAACAGCATCCCCGCCGCCAGCGCCAACAGGATGCCGAACCACCAGATCGGCTTTCCGGGGGCGAACAAATATTTTTTCGCGATCAAGAAAGTCATCGTCACCCGCTGCAGAAGGTATGAGGTGCGCCGGGCCGGGGCAGGCGCCGGCCGGAGAGGCGCGGTATCGTGTCAATCTTGTAACAACTTTCATCATATATAAAAATTGGTACTTTGAGCAATAAAGTTGCGCGTCGCGCCGGCATGGGCCGGGGCGCCGCGCGGCCGGGCTTACTTGCCCCAGCCGTCTTTGAGCGTGACCACCCGGTTGAAGACCGGCTTGCCGGGCAGCGAATCGACCCGGTCGGCCACGAAATAGCCGTGCCGCTCGAATTGAAAGCGCTGATCCGGCAAGGCGGCCGCCATGCCCGGCTCCAGATAGGCGCGCACCACTTGCTTGGCGTTCGGATTCAACAAGAGCTTGAAATCCTTGCCGCCGGCGTCGGGCTGGGCATCGGTGAACAAGCGGTCGTACAAGCGTACCTCGGCCTCCAGCGCGGTGGCCGCGCTGACCCAGTGGATATTGCCTTTGACCTTGTAGTTGGCGCTGCCTTCGGTGCCCGACTTACTGTCAGGGAAATAATTGCAATGCACCGCGATCACCCGGCCCTGCTCGTCGCGCTCGTAGCCGGTGCATTCGATCACGTAGCCGTAGCGCAGCCTGACCTTGCTGCCGGGCGCGCCGTCGATGGGCGGATACAGGCGGAAGTAGCCCTTGGTCGGCACTTCCATGAAGTCGTCTTCCTCGATCCACAATTGGCGCGTGATGGGGAAGCTGCGCGCGCCCCGCTCGGGCGCGTGCGGATGCACCGGGGCGTTGCACTCGACGCTGTCGTGCTCGCCGAAGTTGTCGATGATCAGTTTGAGCGGACGCAGCACGGCGGTGGCGCGCGGCGCCTTCGGGTCCAGGTCTTCGCGCAGGCAACCTTCCAGGGTGCTCATGTCGATCCAGCCGTCCGACTTGGACACGCCGATCCGCTCGCAAAACAATTGCAGCGATTCGGGCGTGTAGCCGCGCCGGCGCAAGCCGACGATGGTGGGCATGCGCGGATCGTCCCAGCCGTCGACGATGGCTTCGTCGACCAGTTGGCGCAGCTTGCGCTTGCTGGTCACCACATAGGTCAGGTTCAGGCGCGCGAACTCGTACTGGCGCGGCACCGGTTGGGCGAAAAAGCCGCCCGCGCTCAAGGTTTCCAGTAGCCAGTCGTAGAACGGCCGGTGGTCCTGGAATTCCAGCGTGCACACCGAATGGGTGATGTTTTCCAGCGCGTCCGAGATCGGATGGGTGTAGTCGTACATCGGGTAGATGCACCATTTGTCGCCGGTGCGGTGGTGGTGCGCGTGGCGGATGCGGTACAGGGCCGGGTCGCGCAGGTTCATATTCGGCGAAGCCATGGCGTCGGCGCCTATCTTGGCGCGCAAGATATGCTCGCCGTCCTGGAAGCGGCCCTCTTTCATGGCGCGCAGCAAGGCCAGCGATTCCTCGCGCGGGCGCTCGCGGAAGGGCGAGTTCTTGCCGGGGGTAGTGAAGTTGCCCCGGTTGGCGGCCATGTCGTCGGCGCTCTGGCTGTCGACATAGGCAAAACCGGCCATCACCAAGTATTCGGCCATGGCATACAACTGGTCGAAATAGTCGCTGGCGTAATGCAGATGGTCTTCCATCCCGGCCGCGCCCTGGTAGTGCCAGTCGAAACCGAGCCAGGTCACGCTGTCGATGATGGTGTCGACGTATTCCTGTTCTTCCTTGGCCGGATTGGTGTCGTCGAAACGCAGATGGCAGCGTCCGCCGAAGTCGCGCGCCAGGCCGAAATTGAGGCAGATCGATTTGGCGTGGCCGATGTGCAGGTAGCCGTTCGGCTCGGGCGGGAAGCGCGTGATCACGGGGGGCAGGCCGGGCCGGGTATGGGCGCCGCTGGCCAAGTCGGTTTCGACGATGGCGCGCAGGAAATTGGAGGCGAGGGGGGCCGCTGGCGCGGCACTGTGTTTATCGTTGCTCATCGTGGGGGCTTGTCAGGGTCGAGTAGCGGGCATTTTACCGTACGCACAGGCCGCATGGACATTCAGCTGACCATTCCAGCAACAATGCCAATCCGGCCCGCGCGGGCGCCGGCGCGGCCGGCCCTTGCAAGCGGCGCCGGCATCCCCATTTGCTGCGGGAATAGCGGCGCTTCGCCTTTATATAGGATAATCCGTCTTTATTGTGCTGTTACCGGAGTTCCTCATGGAAAATTTGTACAATGTCCTCGGTGTCGCGCCCAATGCCACCGACGAGGAAATCAAAAAAATTTACCGTTCGCTGGCGATGCGTTTTCATCCGGACCGCAATCCGGCCCCGGGCGCGGAGGCGCGTTTCAAGAGCATCACCAAGGCCTACGAAATCCTGAGCGATCCGGTCAAGCGCGACGAATACAATCAAAGCGTGAACCACCGCATCGTCATCGACGCGGAAGCCGAAGCCTATGCGCTGTGGCGTTCCGTGTTCGGCCTGCACGGCACCATTTTGCCGGCTTGAGCCGACCTGGCCGCCGGCGTCCGTCGCCGTCGCCCGTCGCCGTCGCCCATCGCCCGCATTTATTATTGAAAGAGAAACATGAGAAAAGTACATCCCGAGTTCGCCTATCAGTCGCGCGAGCTGGGCGGCCAGATCGAAGGCATTTTGGGCGACCCGCCCAACCGCAAGAATTACGACAGCATGGTTGGCGCCTTGATCAGCGAATACGCCGGCGGCGGTGGCATCGAGGACGTCAACATGCTCAGCTTCGCGCTGGTCGACCATATCCAGTTCAGCGATCCCAAGGGTTTACTGGCCGAGAGCGAGGAATACGAGTTCGGCGACCCGACCGCCGTGTTCGCCATGGCGTCGTGCGAGGGCGAGGAAGCGGCGCGCATGTACGCGGCGATCGAAGACAATTGCCCGGACCTGGCGCGTCAGGCCATCATCACCGCGTTTTTGTACAAGCATCCGCGCCTGTGGGACGACGAGGACCAGTCGCTCGAGCAACTGGGCGAGAACGACGACGGCGACGACGTGCATGATGAGGATGAAGTGGGCGACGAATTCGCCCAAATGTTCGATCAAGACGGGGACGACAATGCAAGATAAGAGCAATCTGCCGGCGCTGAGCAAGCAGGTGACCGAGCTGGTGCTGGCC
>JAYVUV010000358.1:0-17309 GCA_043787615.1 Janthinobacterium sp.
AGATGGTGCCGGAAAACAGCGTCGTTTCCTGCGGCACCACGCCGAAATGGCTGCGCAATTCATTGGCCGACAGATAGCGGATATCGACTCCGTCGACCAAAATGCGGCCCGCGTGCGGCTGATAAAATCCTTGCAGCAGCTTGGCCAAGGTGCTCTTGCCGCAACCGGAAGGCCCCATGATGCCGATGGTTTGGCCGGGCGCGATCTCCAGCGACAGGTTTTCATACACCATCGGCAAGTGCTCGGCGTACTTGAAGGCGATCGCGTCGATCGTCACCTCGCCCTTGCGCGCCGTGTCCCTGGCCGGGATCACGGAATACGGCTCGATCGGCGCGTTCATCAAGTCGCCCAGACGGGCGATCGACAAGCTGGCCTGCTGAAATTGCTGCCACAGGCCGACCAGCCTGAGCATAGGCTGTGACAATTTACCCGAGAACATCTGAAAAGCCACCAGCATACCGATCGTAAACTCGCTGTGATGCATGACGGTGTAGGCGCCGATCGCCAGGATGAGTAGGCTCATCAACTGCTCGAGCAAGTTGGCCGCCGTGTTATAGGTGTTAGCCAACTGCTTGGTGGCAAAACCGGCCGACAGATAGCTGGCCAGATAATTGCTGTATTTGCTGTTCAACTGCGGTTCGAGTTGCAGCGACTTGACCGTTTCCAGGCCGACGATATATTCGGTCAAGAAAGCCTGGTTGCGCGCGCCATACTGAAACTGTTCTTGCAGCCGCGCTTGGAACAGGGGCGCCACCAGCATGCTCAACCCCACGATCACGGTCAGGATAGCCAGCACGATCAAGGTCAGCGTCACGCTGTAATAAAACATGATGGCCACGAAAATCAATAGAAAAGGCAAATCGAGCACCAAGGTGACGGCGGCGCTGGCGATAAATTCGCGTATCGTCTCCACCCCATGCAAGCGGGCCGCGATCACGCCGGTGGGGCGATGCTGAAAATACAGCGGCGGCAATTTGAACAGGCGCTCGAACACGGAAGAGCCGAGCACCGCGTCGACCCGATTGCCGGTGTGCAGCACCAAATACTGGCGCAGCCACGACAGGGCCGCCGAAAACAACATGAACACGGCCATGCCGATGGCGATCACGATCAAGGTGCTTTGGGTGCGATGGACCACCACCTTGTCGATGATGGCCTGGGTAAACAGCGGCGTGGCCAGCGCGATCAGCTGGATCACTAGCGAGGCCAGCAGCACCTCTTGCCACAGCTTCTTGTGCTTCAGCAATTCCGGCACGAACCAGCTAAAACCGAATTTGCGCGCTTGCCTTGCCGCGTCTTCGCTGTCCGGGTCGGCGCCGGCATCGGCGCGCGGCGTGATGCGCGTGGCTTGCCCCGTGTAGTCGCGCTGAAATTCGGCCATGCCGATGGTGCGCGGGCTGGCATCGCCCGGCTCGATCAGCAACACTTGGGTGGCGTCGGCTTGCAGCAGCAGCGCCGGCCGAACGTCGGCCGCGATGGGCTCGGCGGTGGGCGCGGCGCCATCCATGGTGGCGGCGGCCGCCGTGGCATCGGCCGCCGTGGGCTGGCAACTCAGCCACGCCAGCAAAGGGAACGATCCTTTGTGCAACTGTTCGGCGCGCAGCTTGCGCAAAGTGGTATCGAAGCCGAACAACTCACCGGCGCGCATCAGCGCGCGTATCGTATAAGGCGCGGCGACTTGCTGCTGTGCCAATTCAAGCGAGAAGGGTTTGCGGTGCAAGGCGCAGACCGCCTGCAAGGCCCAAAAAAATTTATCCTGCTGTAAAGTCTTGTTTTCCATGGTTCCAAATTTCAATTCCGGGTGCCGGTGCCGAGAGTACGCCGCGCCCGCTTTCATATTCCCGCGCCCACGATTGCGCTCGAAGGAAAACCTTGAACGTGACTTCGTTTCACTCAAGAAATGGGGGCGACCTCGCGGCGAACCCTTGACGGCGCCGGAAAGGGCGCCATGCCGGTGTGCGTATAATTGGACGCGGGTGCAACCTTCCGGCCCGCGCGAGTCGGCCGGATGGGGCGGCCTCGGGTTGTCGCCGCGGTGCCGCCCGCATCGGCCGGCCTCGGGTTGTCGCCGCGGTGCCGCCCGCCACGGTAAGCGGCTCGCATGCACATTTCATGTCCACAATTTGCGCCGCCATTGTGGCCGAAATTGCCATATAAATGTTCGCAAACCCTCAAATTTTGTTGAATTTTTAAAAATATTTAATTTGACGAGACATGCAAAAAATGCCTAGGAAAATAAACTCTTGACGTCGAGACGCCCCGTCGTTCCACCCGTTCTACCGCGCCGCCATATGGTAGTGTTCCCCACCACGCCTGTTCCCCCACACAACCATTGCCGAACCATGCGCCTCTCTCTTATCGCTGCCCTGCTATTGCTCTGGACCGCCACCTCGCTGCACGCTCAGCAAAAATCGGACGATCCCTCCCTGCCCTTGTGGGAGCTGGGCGCGCTGGGCGCGGCCGCCACCACCCCGGCCTATCCCGGCTCGGACGAGCGCAGCGCGCGCGCTTTGATTCTGCCGTTTGTGATCTATCGCGGCGAGATCCTGCGCGCCGACCAATCCGGCATCGGCGCTCGCTTGTTGCGCAGCGAACACGCCGAGCTCGATCTTGGCTTCGCTCTGTCGCTGCCGGCGCGCTCGGACGATGTGCCGGCCCGGGCCGGCATGCCCGACCTGGGTTCCCTGATCGAATTCGGACCGCGCCTGAAGATCGACTTAGCCAAGCCCGGCCCGTACGGCCGGCTGCGCCTGGAAACCCCGCTGCGCGCGGCGATCGAGCTGCATGGCGGCTTGCATGCCCAAGGCTATGCCTTCGAGCCGCGTGTGGTCTACGAGACTAGCGATGCGCAACGTCAATGGACCTTGGGCGCCGACCTGGGGCTGATGGCCGGCAGCGCCAAACTGAATCAATTTTTTTATGAAGTGCGTCCCCAATACGCCAGCGCCGACCGGCCGGCCTACCATGCCAAGGGGGGCTTGATGATGACGCGCGCCGGGCTGACCGCGTCCCGCAAGCTGGGGCCGGACTGGCGCGTGTTCGGGTTCATGCGATACGAAAACTATGCGGGCGCCGCCAATCGCGACAGTCCGCTATTTCGCCAGAACAGCGGACTGTCGACCGGTTTCGGTTTCGCCTGGACCTTGCGCCGCTCGGCTGCCCTGGCGTCGCAATAACACCGGTCGGCCGTCGCGCCGAACCGGTCGAGCCGGTTGCCCCCGATCGGCGCGGCCCGGCACGACCGCGCCGCGCGGCCGCAACTGCCAACGCGACGGCCCTACTTGTCCCCTTCGGCCGGCGCCTTGCGCTCGGCAGGGGTGGCCGCCAATTGCGGGAAGGAATGGAAAGTGATTTCCCGCGCGCCTGCATCGAAAAACTTGTAACCCGTCGATTGCAACGGCAATTCGGTATTGGTGGAGCGGGTACGGAACAAAATCCGCACCACCGGCGCCGACCGGATGCCCAGGTCCGCGAAGCCGGAATGGCCCACCCCGGCGCTCACCTCCAGGATTTCCGTGTCCTGGCGGGTGACGAACTCGGGCTTTTTCCAACTCTGGTTGCGCACCGTCACTTGCAGCGCCCGGGCCGCCTCCAACACGGGCGCGTCGATCTGGGGCCAATGCAGCCGCAAGCGTCCGATCGAGCCGTCCGGCATCAGACCGATCAGCAACTCCGAACCGAACACCGGCACCCCGTCGAGTTGACGCTCGTACAAGGCGCTGCGGGCCACCAGGGTGCCGTTCTTGCGCGGATCGAAGCCGCGCGCCAAGGCATCGGGCTGGGCCGAAGCGGCAAATTCCTCCTGAAAGCGGGCGAAGCGCATGCCATTGGCGCTCAGCCCGCTCTTGCGCAGCGCGCCGTCGACGCGCGCGATCAAGCCGTCGCGGCTGTCGGGGGCGGCCGCCTGCGTCTTGGCCCAGATCCCGAATTGCGGGTTTTCAAACACCACGCTGCCCGTGTCGCTCCGGTCGATGTAACGCATGCTGCCGCTCGACGCGAAACGAAACGCGCCGGCGCCGGCGAACAGCACGTCCTTGCCCGGCGCTTGGTGAAAGCGTTCGATCAAGGCTTTGCGCACGTCGATTTGTTCGTCGCGGCTCAATTCGCGCCGCTGCGGCACGCCGCTCCCCTGCTCCTGGGCTGGCGCGCGACCCGCCGCGCACAGCAACGATAAGGCGACCCCGACCGGCATCCATTTGCTCGATACGCTCATGACACTTCCTTTCAAAACGTGCAGCGGCATGCTGCGACAAGTCCCGTGCTCAGCTGCACACATAACGCCAGGCCAGCCAGGTGGGCGGCATGGCGTCGCCGATGGCGCTGGTGGGGGTTTCGAAGTCGCGCCGGGAAATGGCTTCCGCTTCGGTTCGCCCGGCCGAGGTGATGACCGCGCACACGCCCGATTGCACGTCGATCAGGCCGGCCGACATCCAGGCCGTGCGGTAGCTGCTGTTGCCGCCCAGGGCGCTCAGATACAGCCCCACGGTGGGCAATTTGGCGGCCGAATCGAGGTTGTCGTGGTTCACGTCGCCGGAATGCCCCATCGCCAAATGCAAACCCTGGAACACGGCGCGCCACTGGGTGGTGAGCGACACCAAATCCATCGGGCAACTGGCATTGAGCATCAGCACATTCAAGTTGCCGTTTTGGCCAAACACGCCGGAGCCGGGAAATTCGCCCAGGCGCAGCGAGGCATTGATGTTGACGAAGTTGGCGGAGCGGCCGATGCCGTTCTTAGCCGTGACGATAAAGTCCGGCGAGCCGGCCACCGGCGGATTTTGGCAACTGCCATGGCCGGAAAACACCGCCAGATCGGCCGACGGCCAGTCGACTTCCACCAAGTCGTTGCCGCCCAAACTATCTTCGCGATAATCGCTCGGCCAGACCAGGGTATTGTGCCAATAAAAACGCAGCTGATGGTTGCCGCCAAGGTTGAACCAATACGAAAACCCATCGGTCGCATCGCAGGTCAGCGTCACATCGTCGCTGCTGGTGAAACCGCTCGCGGCGCTGTAAGTTTCCACGCAACCCATGCTGTAATTGGTCGCCAGCGCAGGCGCTCCATAGGCGAGCGAGGACAACAACGCCAGCGTCCGACAAATCTTTTTCATGGCATGCCTTTCGAACCGTTGTGGCCCCGGATGGCGGCCTTGCTGTGGTGGAGCGCGGAATGGAAAGACGGCCCCCGCGCCGGTCATGCCGACGCCGGCGCGGCGTGACATGAACAAAAATTACAGCAAAGCGCGCGCAAGCGTGGCGGGAAATCGGCTGAAGTTTGAGCCAGATCGTACCGGCGTTAAATAGATGCCGATGTGTCGCGCCGCAGGATCAGCGAGCGGCAACGGCAGGCGCTGCATTCGATGCAAACGCTGCTGCGAAACAGGCGCATCCACCAGGACCGCACCACCCGCCGGGTCCAGTCGGACCCACATTTCGTACAGATGTACATCCGCTGCCTCCATCGCGAAAGAATGCCGCTCAGCACAAGTGATGTAGCCGGCGCCTACACACGTTACGCGATCACCGCGCCCGCATCTTGATCGCCACCAAAAGTGCAGGCGCCGTGCGCGGCCGACAGCGGCGGGCCCTGTCATCGCGCCGGCGGCCGTGGCGCGCAAAGATCGGCCAAGCGGCCGAGCGGCCAAAGGGACGGGCCGAGCTCCAGACCTTGCGCGTCTTGCGTCACATTGAGGGTCAGATCGTACTTGGCGAGCGTGCCTTCCGCCTCGATGCCGCGCAGGGACAACCCCGGCAAATCAAGCGCGCCCTCCTCGTTGTTTTGCAAGACCAGCATGATCTGGAACAGCGGGCCGTGGCGCATGCTGCGCTCCGGCTGCAAGGCTTCGACGATTTGCTCGAACGGCACTTGCTGATGCGCGTAGGCGTCAAGCAAGGTGCGCTTGCTCTGTTCCAGCAAGGCCGTGAGGCCCGGCTGGCCCGACAAGTCGCTGCGCAGCACCAGGGTATTGACGAAAAAGCCGATCAAGCCCGCCACTTCCGCTTGTTCGCGGTTGGCGATCGGGCTGCCGATGACGATATCGCGTTCATTGCTGTAGCGCGACAACAGCACCGCGAACAGGGCGTGCAAGCCCATGAACAAGGTCGCGCCCGACGCCTGGCAGCGCGCCTGCAACGCGGCCAGCGCCGCGCCGTCGATGCGGCTATGCACGCTGGCGCCGGCGAAGCTTTGCTGCTGCGGCCGCGCGTGGTCCAGCGGCAAGCCATGCACCACCGGCAAATCGACCAGCTGGGTGCGCCAGTAGCCGAGCTGACTGGCCAGCACCTCGCCTTGCAACCACTGGCGCTGCCAGTGGGCATAGTCGGCATACTGCACCGGTAGCGCCGGCAAGGGATCGGCGCGTCCCTCGGCATAGGCAGAATACAGCGCGCCGAATTCATTGACCAGGATCGCCATCGACCAGCCGTCGGAGGCGATATGGTGCATGGTCACCAGCAGCGCGTGTTCTTCCTCGCCCAGCTTGAGCAACTGCGCGCGCAGCATCGGATCGCGCGCCAGGTCGAATACCCGGCCGGCCTCGTCGGCCATGCGCAAACTCAGTTGCAACTGGCGTTCGCCGGCCGGCAACGCCGACAAATCGGTCAACGCCACATCGAACCCGGCCGCATGACCGATCACCTGGCGCGCCATGCCGTCGTCGCCAGCGGCGAAGGTGGTGCGCAAGCTTTCATGACGCAGCACGATGCTGGCGAAGGCGCGTTCCAAGGCTGCGATATCGAGCCGCCCGGTCAGGGCCAAGGCGAACGGCATGTTGTAGTGCGCGCTGCCGCCATCGATTTGATCGAGCAGCCACAGGCGTTGCTGGCCAAACGACAAGGCAAGATCGCCCTGGCGCGCCACGGGAATGATTTGCGCGCCATTTCTCGGGCGTGCCTGGAGATACTCGACCAGTTCCGCCTTTTTCGCTTTCAACTCCAGCAGCAATTCCGGACCGACCGCCCCTTTCGGGGCATTCACACGCAGCGTGCCATTTTCTAAACTCAACTTAACGCGTGCTTCGGAAAGCAATTTTATCAATGTGTATAAGTTCATAACTCAAAAGTCTCGATTTCTTCGCCGCCTTGGAAGCTGGCATCGTTTTCATTGCCGGAGCCGGTACCCGGGTCCATCACATCAAAATACGCGGCCAAAGCCTGCAGGTCAGGGAACTGGAAAATGGTTTTCACACTCAGCTCAAGTTGAAAATGCTGTTCTAGCTGTGTGAGCAATTTCATCGCCATGAGCGAGTGGCCGCCCAGCTCGAAGAAATTGTCTTCGATGCCGACCTGGGCGACACCGAGCACCTCTTGCCACATGACGCACAAGGCATGCTCGGTGGGCGTGCGCGGCGCAACATAGCGCGTCTGCGACGGCGCCCCGTCCGGCACCGGCAAGGCATGCCGGTCGACCTTGCCGTTCGGCGTCAACGGCCAGCGCGCCAGCGGAACGAACACGGCCGGCACCATGTAGTCGGGCAGGGACAGCGCCAGATGCGCGCGCAAGGTCGCCGTCAAGGCCAGCGCCTGCTCACTGCCCGGCTCGCACAGCGCGTCCTCGCCCACCAGCACGTACGCGAGTAAGCGCTGCCCACCCGCGCCGTCCGGGCCGGGCTTGGCCAGCACGATCGCCTCTTCCACTTGCGCATGGCCGACCAGCGCCGTTTCGATTTCGCCAAGCTCGATGCGGAAGCCGCGGATCTTGACCTGGTGATCGATCCGCCCCAGAATTTCGAGGCTGCTAGGAACAAGGCACGATCGCTGCCGCCCGAGGCAACCAGTATGTCCACTTTTTCCTCCCGCATTTTGATCGGTTGCCATCGATAGCCACGGCGAAAGATGAACCGCGTCGGCTTGTTTGTGGCCGGCGCTCCGCATTGCGCCGGCCTGTTAGGGCATAAAATCGAGCGCTTGCCGATACACGTCCAGCAAGACCGGTCGTACCGCCCTCCAGGTGTAGCGCTCAACCTGGCGCAAGCCGGCCTCGCGCAGGGCCGCCGCCAGCGCCGGTTGGCGGATCAGGCGCAGCATGGCCGCCGCCATCGCCTCGGGCGAGGCGGCCGGCACCAGCAAGGCCGACACGCCGTCGCGCGCCAGAAATGGCAAGCCGCCGACGTCGGTGCTGACCACCGGCAAAGCGCTGGCCAAGGCTTCCAGCACGGAATTGGGCATATTGTCGACGGTGCTGGGATTGAGCATGAGGTCGGCATCACGGTAGAGCGCCGCCATGTCGGCGTTCTCGAGCCGGCCGGTGAAGCGCACCCGGCCGGCCACGCCCAGTTCGCGCGCCAGCCCTTCCAGCGCGGCGCGTAGCGGACCGTCGCCGGCGATCACCAAACTGGCAGCCGGGTAATGGGCCAGCACCAAGGCGAACGCCCGCAGCGCGCTGGCGTTGTCGTAAATCGGTTCCAGATGGCGCGCCACCAGAATGCGCGGCGCGGTGATGGCGGCCGGCCGCGACGGCGCGGGCGCTGGCGCTGGCGCGAAACGGGCCAGGTCGATGATATTGGGCACCACGCGGCAAGGCACACCATACTTGCCGAACACCATTTCCAGATAGCCGGAGGGCACGATGACCACGGCGGCCCGCGCCATGCTGGGCCGCACCCAGGCTGCGGCGCGCGCTAAAAACGCATCGGCCTCGCCGCCACGATAGTTGAGCACGACGGGCCGTCCGCGCAGCCACCCGATCCAGATCGCGGGCGCGGCGAACAAATGCCAAGACCAGCCCGAGTTGGCCATCACGTGCAGCAATTGCACCCGGCCGGCGCAGCGCCACAGGCGCGCCAGATACGGCAGCAGCCGGCAAAAGGCGCGCACGCCCTTCAGCGGCGCGACCCAGCCCGGCCGGTACGGCGCGTTCACTTGCACTAGCTCGACCTCGCAACCTTGCGCACGCAACAGCGCCGCCAATTGCAGCGTTTGATTGGCCATGCCGCCCGAAGGCGGCGGCAGCGGCCCGACCAGGCCGATCCGCAAGCGCGGCCACGTTTCCCCTTCCCCGCCCGGCGCCCTCATGTCAGGCGACGATCAAGCGGTTGATGTAGCCGTCCAGCGCCACGGCGCCGTCGTAATGCTCGGGCGCATACCGATAGGCATAGCAAGGCAACAAGGAATACTGAATCTGAAGCATCAGGCGCGCCGTGGCGGAGGGCGCCGCGCCCTTGTGGATGCCAGCCGTGTCGACCGCGAATCCGAAGCCGCGCGCGCCGGTCGCCGTCACCAGCCGGTCGCGCGCGTAGGCGCTGTCGATTTCCTCGTCGCTATGAAAACGCAGGCGCACGGGCGCGCGGGTCAGGTGCGAACCGCGCAGATAAACGTGTGGCCCGGCACCGTCGCCCACGTCGGTCAGATACACCAGCACTTTCAAATAACGCCAGTCTTCCGAGTCGCGGTGGAACGCTTGCAACTGGCTGTCGCCGGCCGGCTCGGGAAACGACCAACGCAAGCCGAGCGCGGAAATGGTCGGCTTGCACCCGATATAGCGCGTGGCCAAGCCCAGCAGCAAGGGACTGTTGGCCAACTCCATGATGTAGGGACAAGCGATGATATCGCGTAAGTGATAATCGGCCAGCCGCACCCCTGCCGGCACGGCGTCCAAGGTGAAAGACGGGCCGGCTTGGTGCCGGTCCGACAAGGGTTTATGTTCCAAATAAGCATGGATGTGCTCGCACTGCCCGGGATCGAGCAAATTGCCCAGCGCCGCATAGCCCTCGCGCGACAATTGTTCGAGCGCCAAGTCCTCGGCGCCGCTGGCCGCGTGCGGCAGCATGCGCCCGCCCTGCCATCGCCGCAGCACCCCGCCGACGGCGCGCACCACCATCCGACGCAGTAACAGGAATGTCACGAGGCGTTGACTATAATATAAAATGCTGCGCAAGGGCGCGAACCCGGACCCGGGCGTCAACTGCGCATATTTCATCGAAACACTCCTTTGGTTTGGCGTTCAATCCGGTCCACCTTAAAGTAGCAACACAAGGCAAAAGCATATTGATATGCGCCAAACATTTTCAGAGAGCAATGAACAGACCAGGGCCGGCTTGATGGATAAAAAGCCGCCGCGCGGACCGCAACGCAATCAAGGGTGACATGCTGCGATTAAACCAAGGCCAACGGGTGGCGCTGACCGACTTGCTAGCGGGCCAAACGCTTCAGGTCGGCTTGCGGGCGAACGGCGCGGCGCTCGACTTCGCCTGTTTCGGGCTCGACGCCAACGGCGCCTTGCTGTCCGACGACTATATGGTGTTTTTTAATCAGCCGAACTCGCCATGCCTGGGCGTACGGATGCGTCCGCCGCAAGGCGAGGCGACCGGTTTCATGCTCGACCTGGCACGGCTGCCGGCGACCCTGGCGCGGCTGGTCGTCACCGCCAGCATCGACGGCCCGGGCGCAATGGGCCAGTTGCAAGATGGCGATCTGCGTCTGCTGGACGGCACCGCCGAGGTGGCGCGCTACGCCTTCGGCGGCGCCGATTTCGCCGCCGAGCGCGCGCTCATGCTGGGCGAGTTTTACCGCAGGGATGGACAATGGCGCTTCATGGCGGTCGGCCAGGGTTTTAACGGCGGCCTCGACGCGCTGGTGCGCCACTTCGGCGCGGCGGTGGCCCCGATCCCGGTGGCGGTCCCGGTGCCGATTCCCGTATCGCTGGAAAAACGCATCATGCAAGAAGCGCCGCAACTGGTGAACCTGGTCAAGCAAGCGGGCGTGTCGCTCGATAAAGCCGGCCTCGCCGGCCATCGCGCCAAGGTTTGCCTGTGCCTCGATATTTCGCTCTCGATGCATCGACTATATAAAAGCGGTCTGGTGCAACGCTTCGCGGAGCGCATTCTGGCGCTGGGCTGCCAATTCGACGACGATGGCGCCATCGATGTTTTCCTGTTCGGCAAAAACGTGCACCAGCCGGCGCCGATGGGCCTGGCCAATTGTCAAAACTACGTGCAGCACGTGATCGCCCGCCATCGGCTCGAGGGCGACACCCGCTACGGCGCCGCGATGAGCGCGATCCGCGCCCACTATTTTCCGGACGGGAGCGGCCAGGCGCGCCTCCATCCTTTACGACAAGCGCTGCCGGTATACGTCATGTTCTTGACCGACGGCGGCACCTCCGATCGATCCCTGGCCGAAAAGCAGTTGCGCTGGTCCAGCATGGAACCGATTTTCTGGCAATTCATGGGCATCGGCAAAGGCCGCAAGTCGAAAAACAAGCGGCTGGCCGCGTTCGCCGACGCCGACTTCCCCTTGCTGGAAAGCCTGGACGTGCTGCCGGGTCGGCTGATCGACAACGCCAACTTCTTTTCCGTCAGCGCGCCGGACGAACACGCCGACGGCGCGCTGTATGAATTGTTAATGACGGAGTATCCCGCTTGGCTGCGGCTGGCGCGCCGGCACGGCTTGCTGATCTGATCAGGGCGCCGTCTTGAGCGCTTGCGGCGCCGCCACGCCACGCATGCCGCGCTGCAAACGCCACACCAGCGCCAGGGCGACCACCGAGGTCAGCACCACCACATAGCCGATCACATCGAAATGTTGCAGCTTGCCATCCGGGCCGGAGGTGACGATGTGGCCGGCGATCACGGAGGCCAGCCCGCCCGCCAATTGCTGGATCGAGGCGCTGACGGCGTTGAAGGCGCCCCGTTCGTTGGCGGCCGGCAGCGACGAGGCCAGCGCCTGGAATGGAATCATGCGCGAAAAGATACCGACGAACATGAAGGAATTGACCAGCACCAGGGCCGGCAGCGAGATCGGTCCCAGATGGGTATAAATGAGCACCATCAGGATCGACAGCGCGGTACCCAGAATAAACACGGGGAACTTGCCGAATTTATCGGCCGCCTTGCCGATCAGCGGGCCGCAAAAGATGGTGCAAACACCGGTGATGAGATACACCGTCGGCAAGCTGTGCAAGCTCACGCCCAGGTTATTGACCACGAACGCGCTGCTAAACGGCATCAACATGAAGCCGCCCGTGGTCAACAAGGCGGTGGTCGCGAACGCCATCAGGTAACGCGGCTGACTGACGGTGCGCAACAGATGGCGTCCCGCGCTGTGTTCCTGCGGCATCGTCAAATGATCGGCCACCGGCTCCATGCGCCAAGCCACCACCAGGCCGCCCACCGCCCCCATCGCGGCCATGGCCAGGAACGGCACGTGCCAATTCCACGTATTGGACAGATACAAGCCGATCGGAATGCCCAGCACTTGGCTGGCGGCGAACGCGGTCTGGATCAAACCCATCACGCGCCCGCGCAATTGCACCGGAAACAAATCAGTCGAAATGGCCAGCACCACCGAGCCGATCACGCCGCCGAACAAGCCGGTGACCACGCGCGCCAGCAGCAAGGTCTCGAAACTATTGGCGATCCCGCACCACAAGGTGCCCAGAATGAAGCCGGTGTAAAAGAACAGTAGCAGCTTCTTGCGGTCGAAGCGGTCGGCGAAACCGGCCGTGAGCAAGCCGGACACGCCGGCGCTGAAGGCGTAGGCCGACACCACCAAGCCGAATTGCTTGGGGCCGATGGCCAGGCCGGGCATGATCACCGCGCCCAGCGGCGACATGAGCATGAAGTCCAAAATCACGGCGAATTGCAGGAAGGCCAGCATGCCAACCACAAACTTTTGATAGCGTGAAAATTGCAGGGGTGTTGTTGTCGAGGCTAAAGTCATAAAGGCGTTCCGGAGCGGGTGAGCGTGATGGCATGTTCTGGACAGGCGGCGACGCACAAGCCGCAAGCGCGGCAGGCATCGGCATTCGGGGTAAAAGCGACTTGCATTCCATGCACGCGGAGTTTAAATTTTTGTAACAAATTAAAGCCTGCGTAATCATTATCGCCGATACGGCCCAGCGCGAACACGTTTTCCGGACAGACGCGCACGCAATCGCCCTTGCCTTCGCACGCGCTCAAGCGCACGACCGGCACGATCACGCCCGGCGCCTGGGCGCAGGCGGGCGCGCCGCTCATGCGCGCTCTTCCTTCTGACGAAAACAATCGGCGCGCTTGTGACGAAACTGCTCGCGCTCCTCGGCCGTCATGGCTTGCCACTTTTGCCAATGGCGGGCGCCCTGCCAGCCGCCGTGGCCACGGCCGCGGAAGCCGCCGAACAGGATGCGCGTCAGGGCCAGCAAACCGAGCGCGTGCCAGTAATCGAGCGCGCGGGCGCCGGCGAACAGGTCCGGCACCACCAGATTCCATAACACCATCACCGCGCCGCCCAGGGCCGCCACCGCGCCCAGCACCATCGCCACCTTGGCTAATTTTCTCGCTTTGAAACGCATGTCCTACTCCTTTAAAGATTGAATTCGTCGTAAATGGTTTGTAATCGCTCGCGCAGATGCAATACCGCATAGCGCTTGCGCGCCAACAAGGTATTGAGTCCCACCCCGCTGTGCGCCGCCATGTCCTTGAAGCTCATGCCTTCCAGTTCATTGGCGATGAACACCTCGCGCTGATTGTCGGGCAGCTCGTCCAGCGCTTGCTGTAATTGCTTCAACAAGACAGAACGCGCATAGGCCGCTTCCGGTCCGGCCCCGGTCGACGGCAGCGCCAGGTCGAGTTGGTATTCGCTGTCGTCGCCCTGTTCGTCGTAGGCATCCGCGCCGCCGAAAGATTGCTCCTTCTTCTTGCGAAAGCGATCGATGATGCGGTTGCGCGCCACCCGGAACAACCAGGCGCTGGCCTGTTCGATGGGTGCCGGCAGCCGATAGGCTTGAATAAACTCGTGAAACACATCCTGCAAGATGTCGTCGGCCTCGCTGGGATCGCGCACCCGGCGCAAGATGAAGTTGCCGAGCTTGTCCCGTTCACGCAAGACCGTGGCCGTGATGGCATGGTCTTGGTCGGCGGTTGGGGTGGGAAGCGTGGGCGGTGTCATACCCATGAAGACGTTTCAAAATCGGGAATATTGTAGCGAGATGAAAATTTATCGCGGGAAGGGTGGAGTAAGGGGTGGGGCCAACAGCAGCAAGGCTCCGATTACGGTTTGCATGGCGTATCCCTTTTATGGGCCGCGATGAACGCTTCGCCGCGCGCCGTCCATGTAATATATAACCTTTCCCGTTCCGGCGCCGTGCCGCCACCGAATCGACCATGCGCCTCACCTCCTTCACCGACTACACCCTGCGCACGCTGATGCATCTGGCGCTCAACCGGGGCCGCCTGGTGACGATCCAGGAAATCGCCGATCTCCATGCGATCTCGAAGAATCACTTGATGAAGGTGGTGTACCAGTTGGGTTTATCGGGGGTGGTGGACACCCTGCGCGGACGTAACGGTGGCCTGCGCCTCAAGCTGGAACCGCGCGAGATCAATATCGGCGCCATCGTGCGCGCCACCGAAACCGACTTTTACATGGCCGAATGTTTCGACCCCGCCTCGAACAGTTGTCCGCTCACGCCCGACTGCCGGCTCAAGCACGCGCTGGGCGAGGCCACGCGCGCCTATCTGGCCGTGCTGGACCGGCAAACCCTGGAATCGATCCTGCCGCCGGCCGGCGCGAGCGGCGGAAGCCCGCTACGCTTCGTCGCGCCCGCGCCGCCGGCCGCGGCCTGACCGAGCGCGGGGCGGCGTTAGCGCCGCGCCAAGCGCGGAAACAGGCCGAGCGCGTTATCGCGCGCGATCGCCTCGTGCTGCGCGGGGCTCAAACCGCTCAGCGAGCGGAACCCCTCGACGTTGGCCACGATGCCGGCCGCCGGCGTGAACGGGAAATCGCTGCCGAACAGGATATGGTTGATCGAAGTGAGCCGGCGCAACCCCTCGATGGCGCCATTGTTGGCCGACCCGGCCAGATCGTAGTACAGCGACGCCAGCACGCGCCGCACTTCGGCCGCGCCGCCGGCCGGGCGCTGGGTCAAGAACGGCAGCGTGGAAAAGCTGGCCAGGCGCTCGACCAAGGCGCTCAAGGCGCCACCGGCGTGCGGAATGATCATGCGGATATCGGGATAACGGGTCAAGGTGCCGGCGAAAATCAGGTCGGTCACCGTGCGCGTGGTATCGAGCGGGAATTCCAGAATCGGCGCGGCGCGCCCCAGGCCCACCGCCTCGAAACAGGGCGGCGAGGTGGGATGCAAAAACAAGGTGGCGCGGCGCCGATTGAGTTCGGCGAAAATCGGATCGAGACGGGCGTCGCCCAGGTAGATGCCATGCACATTGGTCTCCATGACCACGCCGTCGAGCTTGAGCACGTCGAGCGCGTAGCCGATTTCGGCCAGCGAGGCGGCGATGTCCGGCAAGGGCAAGGTGGCGAACGCGCCGAAGCGTCCCGGCGTGCGCTTGACCAGATCGCCGGCGAAATCGTTGACTTCGCGCGCCAGGCGCCGACGCGCCAGGCCGTCCTTGAGAAAGCCCACGCTGGGCGAGGACACCGACAGGATCGAGGCGTCGATCTTGTGCCGGTCCATATGCGCCAGCGCGGCCTGCTCCGACCACGGCGGCACCGGGAAGCCGCCATCGAGCGTGACCAGCCCCTGCTCGGCCAGGGCGCGCGCATAGGTGGGTGGCAGGTAATGCGAATGCACGTCGACCAAGCCGCAGGCGCAACGCCCGCCTTCCTGCGCGGCCGGCTTGGCGCCGGACGCCTCCACGCCGGACGCCTCCCCACCGGACGATTTGACGCCGACCTCGGGGGCCGTGGACACGGCGCTGGTGGTGCCGGTGGTGGCGCAGCCGCCGGCGCCCAGCGCCAAGGCGGCACCCAGATAGCCGAACGTCTTGCGCCGGCGCCGGCTCGCTAATGTCGATTGCATGCTCTCTCTCCTTTATTATAGAAACAAGCCGCGCCACGCGGTTCCGCCGTGCGAACCGGCCGCGGCGCGGCGCTCGGCCATCAGTTGGCGACTTTCACATCGATACTGCGCCACGCCGGCGGCAACACCCCGTCCTTGCGCAGACTGCGCACAAACTCGAAGCGGGGCCGCTGCGGCTGGCCCTTGGGCGCGATCGTCGTGCCCAGCTCGAGCACATCGGCGGCACACTCCCCGAATACCGGCCAAGCCGGCAAGCCGGCCAGGTTAGGATTGCCGTGTTTGGCGAATTCGGTCCAGTACGACGACAGCGTATCGGAGAAAGCGCGGTCCTGCGCGCCCGGCGGTGCGGTCGGGCCGAAGGCACCCGGCGTCAAGCTACCGAAAATGAAGGGAAATTCGCTGGTGTGGGCGGCCACCGGCGAATAAGGCGACGTGTACGAATAATTGTACACATAGACCGGCGAGCGGCCGGTGCGGCTGTGGCTGAGCGCCGCTTCCCAGGTTTGCTGACTGATCACCAGGTCGCCGATCAACTGTTCCGCGGCGAGCTTGGCTTCGGCGTCGGTGCCGGCCGGGTACAGCGTGGCGAACTGCGGGGTGCGCGCGCCGAACATGCGGGCGCTGGCGCGCTCGAATTGCGCCACGCTGGCGTGCGGCAAAGCGCGCGGCAGGAACAGCAACTGCTCCACCGCGTTCCAGCCGGCCAGCATCGGAATCTTCTTCTGGCGACCCAGCTGGAACGCACGCGATGGCGCCATCGGCACCATGTACCGGTCGACGCTGGGCGAAAACGCGGCCACGCCGGGGTCCAGGCTGAAATTCCACGCCGTCGCTTGCACCAGCGCTTCCGGCGCCACCTTGCGCAAGTCGGCCACCGATCGCGCGCCCAGGCTCTGCGCCAGGGCGGCGCCATGCTGGCGCGCGTCCTCGAAGCTGGACAGGGAACCGTGTTCGCTATCCCAGAACGCGCCGCTTTGCAAAATCGCCTTGTGGAATAGCCCTTCGGCCACGGGCGACGCCATCAGCAAACCGACCGAATGGGCTCCGGCCGATTCGCCGAACAAGGTCACGTTGTCCGGATCGCCGCCGAAGGCCGCGCTATTGTTGCGCACCCATTGCAGGGCCGCGATCTGGTCCTGCAAGCCGAAATTGCCCGACGCCCGCCCTTCCCGGTCCAGTTCCGGCAGGGCCAGGAAACCGAACACGCCGAGCCGGTAATTGAGGCTGACCACGATCACGCCCTTTTTCGCCAGCGCGCCGCCGTCGTAGGCCGGCTCGCCCGAGGCGCCGAACTGGTAACCGCCGCCATGCAACCACACCATCACCGGCCGCTTTTCACTGCTGTGCAGCGCGCCGCTCCACACGTTCAAGGTCAGGCAATCCTCGCTCGGCGGCACCGGCGAGGGCAAGGCCAGCGCTGGCCAGCAACCGGCGCCGAAGCGCACCGCGTCGCGCACCCCCGACCAGGGCTGGGGCGGACGCGGCGCGCGCCAGCGCAGCTCGGCCACCGGCGGCGCGGCGTAGGGAATGCCCTTGAAGCTGACGATGCCGCCGGCGTCGCGCGGCGCGCCGCGCA
>JAYVUV010000359.1:0-19780 GCA_043787615.1 Janthinobacterium sp.
GAGAAGCGCTGGTTGCAGGAAAAGCTGGAATCGATCCGCTCGACCCCGAATTTCACGCCCGAGAAAAAAACCCACATCCTGGAACGCCTGACCGCGGCCGAAGGCTTGGAACGCTATCTGCACACCAAATACGTGGGCCAGAAGCGCTTCTCGCTCGAAGGCGGCGAATCGTTCATCGCCTCGATGGATGAAACCATCCAGCGCGCCGGCGAAAAAGGGGTGCAGGAAATCGTGATCGGCATGGCCCATCGCGGCCGCTTGAACGTGCTGGTCAACACCCTGGGTAAGAGCCCGCAAGAATTGTTCGAGGAATTCGAAGGCAAGCACGGCGACGAATTGCCGTCCGGCGACGTCAAATACCACCAAGGCTTTTCCAGCGATATCGCCACCGCCGGCGGCCCGGTCCATCTGTCGCTGGCTTTCAATCCTTCGCATCTGGAAATCGTCAACCCGGTGGTCGAAGGCTCGGTCAAGGCCCGCATGGACCGTCGCGGTGACGTGCACGGCGCGCAGGTGCTGCCGATTCTGGTGCATGGCGATGCCGCCTTCGCCGGCCAGGGCGTGGTCATGGAAACGCTCAATCTGGCGCAAACCCGTGGCTACGGCACGGGCGGCACGGTGCATATCGTGATCAACAACCAGATTGGCTTCACCACTTCCGACCCGCGCGATTCGCGCTCGACCCTGTACTGCTCGGACGTGGTCAAGATGATCGAGGCGCCCGTGTTGCACATCAACGCCGACGACCCGGAAGCGGTGGTGCTGGCGACCCAGATCGCGCTCGACTACCGCATGGAATTTAAGAAGGATGTCGTGCTCGACATCATCTGCTACCGCAAGCTGGGCCACAACGAGCAAGACACCCCGGCCTTGACCCAGCCTTTGATGTACAAGAAGATCGCCCAGCATCCGGGCACCCGCAAGCTGTACGCCGACAAGCTGGCGACCCAGGGCGTGATCGCGGCCGATGGCGGCGAACAGATGGCCGGCGCCTTCCGCGACGCCATGGACGCCGGCAAGCACACGGTCGATCCGGTCATCTCCAACTTCAAGAACAAGTTCGCGGTCGACTGGTTGCCGTTCCTGAACCGTAAATGGACCGACTCGGCCGACACCGCCGTGCCGATGACGGAACTCAAACGCCTGGCCACCCGCATCACCACCGTGCCGGAAGGCTTCAAAGTCCATTCGCTGGTCGAAAAAGTGCTGGGCGACCGCGCTTCCATGGGCCGGGGCGAACTCAATCTGGACTGGGGCATGGGCGAACATCTGGCCTACGCCAGCCTGGTCTCGTCCGGTTACGCGATCCGCTTGACCGGCCAGGACGCCGGGCGTGGCACCTTCGTGCATCGGCACGCGGTGCTGCACGACCAAAACCGCGAAAAATGGGATGACGGCGCCTATGTGCCGCTGTCGAACGTGTCGGACAGCCAGGCGCCGTTCACCGTGATCGACTCGGTGTTGTCGGAGGAAGCGGTGCTGGCCTTCGAATACGGTTACTCGACCGCCGAGCCGAACACGCTCACCATCTGGGAAGCCCAGTTCGGCGACTTCGCCAACGGCGCCCAGGTCGTGATCGACCAGTTCATCAGCTCCGGCGAAGTGAAGTGGGGCCGCGCCTCCGGTCTGGTGATGATGCTGCCGCACGGTTACGAAGGCCAGGGTCCGGAGCATTCCTCGGCCCGTCCCGAGCGTTTCCTGCAACTGTGCGCCGACAATAATATGCAAGTGGTGCAGCCGACCACGGCTTCGCAGATCTTCCATCTGCTGCGCCGCCAAATGGTGCGCCAGTTCCGCAAGCCGCTGGTGATCTTGACGCCGAAGTCGCTGCTGCGCAACAAGGACGCCGGTTCGCCGCTGACCGACCTGGCCAAGGGCGTGTTTCACACCGTGATCGGCGAAGTCGACGACAAAATCGACGCCAAGAAGGTCAAGCGCGTGATCGCTTGCTCGGGCAAGGTGTATTACGACCTGGTCAACGCCCGCAAGACGCGCGGCCAGACCGACACCGCCATCGTGCGCGTGGAGCAGTTGTATCCGTTCCCGCACAAATCGTTCGCCGCCGAACTCAAAAAGTTCCCGAACTTGAACGAAGTGGTGTGGGCGCAGGACGAGCCGCAGAATCAGGGTCCATGGTTCCAGATTCAGCACAATATCTTCGAGAGCCTGGAAGCGGGCCAGCGCCTGGCGTATGCCGGCCGTCCCGCCTCGGCTTCGCCGGCGGGCGGTTATTACGACAAGCATTACGCCCAGCAGAAGGAATTGCTGGAGACGGCGTTCTCGAAGCTGAAGGGCTTTATCCTGACCAAGTAAACGGCGGCGCGCTCGAGGACAGCGGGCCGCGCCACGCGCGCGGCCCGCAACAACACAATATACGGAGTTTCAAAAATGGCACAAATTGAAGTCAAGGTTCCCCAGTTGTCGGAGTCGGTCGCCGAAGCGACCTTGTTGGCATGGCATAAAAAAGTCGGCGAGGAAGTCAGCCGCGACGAAAACCTGATCGACATCGAGACCGACAAGGTGGTGCTCGAATTGCCGGCCCCGAGCGCCGGCATCATCGTCCAGATCGTCAAACCGGACGGCAGCACCGTGGTCGCCGGCGAAGTGATCGCCATCATCGACACCGAAGGCTCGGCCAAGGTCAGCCCGCTGCAAGTGTCGTCGCTGCCGGTGCCGGCCGCCGCCGCGCCGGTCGCCGCCGCCCCGGCAGCCGCGCCGGCCGCCGGCAGCCGCGCCGACGTGGCCATGCCGGCCGCCGCCAAGATCCTGTCGGAAAACAATCTGACGGCCGCGCAAGTGGCCGGCAGCGGCAAGGACGGCCGCGTCACCAAGGGCGACGCGCTCGGCGCCGTGGCCGCCAAGCCGGCCGCGCCGGTGGCCGTCGCGCCGCTGGCGCCGGCCGCCGCCAAACCGGCGCTGCAACAAGTGGCCGCGCCGGCCGCCGCCAGCCTGGGCCAGCGTCCGGAAGAGCGCGTACCGATGAGCCGCCTGCGCGCCCGCATCGCCGAGCGCCTGGTGCAGTCGCAATCGACCAACGCCATTTTGACCACCTTCAACGAGGTGAACATGGCGCCGGTGATGGACTTGCGCAACAAGTACAAGGACAAGTTCGAGAAAGAGCACGGCGTCAAGCTGGGCTTCATGTCCTTCTTCGTCAAGGCCGCCGTGGCCGCGCTGAAAAAATACCCGATTATCAACGCTTCGGTGGATGGCAACGACATCGTCTACCACGGTTACTTCGACATCGGCATCGCGGTCGGCTCGCCGCGCGGCCTGGTGGTGCCGATCCTGCGCAACGCCGACCAGATGTCGATCGCCGACATCGAAAAGAAAATCGGCGAATTCGGCGCCAAGGCCAAGGAAGGCAAGCTGACCCTGGACGATTTGACCGGCGGCACCTTCTCGATCTCGAACGGCGGCACCTTCGGCTCCATGCTGTCGACCCCGATCATCAACCCGCCGCAATCGGCCATCCTGGGCGTGCACGCGACCAAGGACCGGGCGGTGGTGGAAAACGGTCAAATCGTGATCCGGCCGATGAATTACCTGGCCATGTCTTACGACCATCGCATCATCGACGGGCGCGAAGCGGTGCTGGGCCTGGTGGCCATGAAGGAAGCGCTGGAAGATCCGGCCCGCCTGCTGCTGGACCTGTAAAACGCGCGCCGCGCCGGCCCCTCGCGGCCGGCGCCGCGCCATTGCGTGCAGCGATGCGCCGACACCAAGAGGAGGGCACATGCGTGTTTCCGATGAAATCAAGCGTTTGCACGAGTTGCACCAGGCCGGCGCCCTGACCGAGGCCGAATTTTCCGCCGCCAAGGGTAAGCTGTTGCAGGACGCCGAGTCGTATCCCGGCCCGTCCCAGGGCGGCGGCGCCGATCTGGTGCACGAGTTCAGCCGCCTGCGCCGTGTGCGCGGCGACCGCTGGCTGGGTGGCGTGTGCGGCGGCCTGGGTCGGGCCTCGGGCATGGCGTCGTGGATCTGGCGCCTGGTGTTCGCGCTGTTTAGCATCACCTTCGGCTTTGGCGCGGTGATTTATCTGCTGCTGTGGATTTTCGTTCCAGAAGAATAAATTGGGAATCAAATAATGAGCACTAAACAATTTGACGTGGTCGTCATCGGCGCCGGTCCCGGCGGTTACATCGCCGCCATCCGCGCCGCGCAACTGGGTTTCTCGGTCGCCTGTGTCGACGAGTGGAGCAACGCCAAGGGCGGTCCCGCCCCCGGCGGCACGTGCACCAACGTGGGTTGCATTCCATCGAAGGCGCTGCTGCAATCGTCCGAGCATTTCGAGCACGCCGGTCACAGCTTCGCCGAGCACGGCATCGATGTGGCCGGCCTGTCGCTCAATCTGGGCCAAATGCTCAAGCGCAAGGAAACCGTCGTCAAGCAAAATAACGACGGGATCCTGTTCCTGTTTAAGAAAAACAAAGTCACCTTCTTCCACGGCCGCGCCAGTTTCGCCGGCGCCGCCACGGCCGAAGGCTATCCGCTGGCCATCGCCGGCGCGGCCGCCGAGACCATCCACGCCAAGCACGTGATCGTGGCCACCGGTTCCAACGCGCGCGCTTTGCCGGGCGCGCCGTTCGACGAAAAACTGATCCTGTCGAACACCGGCGCCCTGACCATCGGCGCCGTGCCGGCCCGTTTGGGCGTGATCGGCGCCGGCGTGATCGGCCTCGAAATGGGCAGCGTCTGGCGCCGCCTGGGCGCCCAAGTGACGGTGCTGGAAGCCTTGCCGGTGTTTTTGGGCGCGGTGGATGAGCAAATCGCCAAGGAAGCGGGCAAGCTGTTCGCCAAGCAGGGCCTGGAGATTCAACTCGGTTGCAAGATCAGCGCCATCACGCCGGGCGCCGCCGACGTCACGGTCGAGTACGCGGACGCCAAGGGCGAAGCGCACAAGGCGGTGTTCGACAAATTGATCATCTCGATCGGTCGCACCCCGAACACCACCGGCCTGGCGGCCGACGAGGCCGGCCTGCAACTCGACGAGCGCGGTTTCGTGGCGGTCGACGAGCACTGTAAAACCAACCTGCCCAATGTGTGGGCGGTGGGCGACGTGGTGCGCGGCCCGATGCTGGCCCACAAGGCCGAGGAAGAGGGCGTGGCGGTGGCCGAGCGGATCGCCGGCCAGCACGGCCACACCAACTTCAACACGATTCCGTGGGTGATTTACACGGCGCCCGAAATCGCCTGGGTCGGCCAAACCGAGCAGCAGCTGAAGGCGGCCGGCGTGGCATACAAGGCCGGCACCTTCCCCTTCATGGCCAACGGCCGCGCGCGCGCGCTGGGCGAGACGGCCGGCATGGTCAAGTTTTTGGCCGACGCCGTCAGCGACGAGATCCTGGGGGTGCATATCATCGGCCCGATGGCTTCCGAACTGATCTCGGAAGCGGTGGTGGCGATGGAATTCAAGGCCTCGGCCGAAGACATCGCCCGCATTTGCCACGCCCATCCCTCGCTGTCGGAAGCGACCAAGGAAGCCGCGCTGGCCATCGACAAGCGCACCTTGAACTTCTAACACCGTCCCTCCCCGCCGCGGCGAACGGCCTTGCCCGTCGCCGCGGCCCGCCGCGCCCCGAATCGACTCCCCATGAATGTTTTAGAGTTTTACCAGCACGCCTTGCAGCAGCGCGATTTCAAAGCCGACCCGGCCCAGCGCGCCGCCGTCGATCGCCTGCAACGCGCCTACGAAGAGTGGGTGGAATACAAGTCCCGGCGCTCGAACGGTTTGAAGCGCCTGATCAACCGGCCCGACGTGCCGCGCGGGGTCTATCTGTGGGGCGGGGTGGGGCGCGGCAAATCGTTTTTGATGGATAGTTTTTATTCGGTGGTGCCGGTGGTGCGCAAGACGCGCGTGCACTTCCACGAGTTCATGCGCGGCGTGCACCGTCAGCTCGACGAGTTGCGCGGCGTGGCCGATCCGCTCGACGAGGTGGCGCTGCGCATCGCCAAGAAATACCGCTTGATCTGCTTCGACGAATTCCACGTCTCCGACATCGCCGACGCCATGATTTTGTACAATCTGCTGTCGGCCTTGTTCGAGCATGGCGTGTCCTTCATCATGACCTCGAACTACGATCCGGACTTGCTGTATCCGGACGGCTTGCACCGCGACCGCATGCTGCCCACCATCGCCCTGCTCAAGGCCAAGCTGGATGTGATGAACGTGGACGCCGGCATCGATTACCGCGGCCGCGCGCTGGAACAGGTCGAGGCTTACTACACGCCGCTCAACGCGGCCACCGACAAGGCTTTGCGCGACGCCTACGCGCGCGTGGCCGAGACGGCCGACGAGGACCCGCGCATCTTGATCGAGCACCGCGAGATCCGCTGCCTGCGGCGGGCCGGCAGCATCATCTGGTTCGATTTCGCCACCCTGTGCGGCGGGCCGCGCTCGCAAAACGATTATCTTGAAATCGCCAGCCGATTTCATACAGTGGTATTGTCTGGCGTGCCGGCCATGTCGGCCGCCATGTCGTCCGAGGCGCGCCGTTTCACCTGGTTGATCGACGTGTTTTACGACCAGCACGTGAAGTTGCTGATGTCGGCCGAGGTAGCGCCGGAGCAGCTCTACACCAACGGCACCTTGTCGAACGAATTTCACCGCACCGTGTCGCGCATCGTCGAAATGCAATCGCGCGAATACATGGAAAAAGAGCAACGTGGCGCAGCCGATGCGATCGTTTGAGAGATAGAGGACAATCATGATGGCAAGCTATTTTCAACGGAGCGCGGCGGCGCTGGGCATGGCGGCGCTGCTGTCGGCGGCCTGCGGCCCGGCGTCGGCGCGCGGCGCGGCCGACGCGCCCGACGCGTCCGGGAAGGCGGACGCCTCCGCGCCGCTACCGTTGCCCACCGGGGTGGACGGCCCGGCCAAGCTGGCGCCCACCACCTCGGTGGCCGAGGCCGATGCCCGGCTGGCCGAGGTGAGCCGACTGCGCGCCGTGGTGGAAGGCGAGTACGGCGACAGCGAGCGCCATTGCAACGCCCAGTTTTTCGTCAACCATTGCCTGGACCAGGCCAAGGAAAAGCGGCGCGTGGCCTTGGCCCGCTTGCGCCTGGTCGAAGTCGAAGCCAGTCATTTCAAGCGGGCCGAGTCGGTGGCCAGGCGCGATCAGTCCTTGTTCGAGCAGCAAAAGCAGGATGCGCAAGTGGCGGCCGAGCGCCAAGCCAATCCGCCCAAGCCGAAGATCGCGCCGTCCGAGCCGGCCATCCGCAAGCCGGCCGGCAAGAGCGTGGCCGAGCGCGAAGCCGAGCACGCCGAAAAGATGAAAGGCGTGGCCGCGCAAGAGGCGGCCGGCGCGGGCAAGCGCGCCGCCAACGCGGCCGCTTTCGAACGCAAGCAAGCGGACGCGGTGAAACGCCAGCAGGATGTGGTGGCCAAGCAAGCGGCGCGGGCGGAAAAAGTGCGCAAGGATGCCGAGGCAAAGGCGGCGGAAGCGGCCGCCGAGGCGGCGCGCGCGGCGGCGTCGGCCAAGAAGCAGTAAGTTCGGGAGCGGGCCGGTCCGGCCTGGGCGAGCGGGCGGCCGGCGCGCCCGCAACTGGCCGATGCGCGGCCAATGCGCGGCCGGGGGCTGGTCGCTGCGGCCGCTTAGACCGCGCGGCGCATTTTCTCGACGGTGTAGTTCTGGACTTCCTTGGGCGGCTTGACCAAGCGTACGATGGCCATGGTGCAATTGTCGCCCTTGCCGACGGCGCGCTCGTTGGCCTTGCCGATCAAGCGCTCGGCCGCCTGGCGCGGCGCGACCCGCTCGACCACGCCGGCCAATTCATTGTCGGCGAAATACTGCCACAGCCCGTCCGAGCACAGCAGGAAGGCGTCGCCCGCCTCCAAGCCTTCGTAGCGGCCCACCGTGACATACGGTTCCTTGAACTTGTTACCCAGCACATTGCTCAGCAGCTTGGAGCTGCGATGGCGCTTGGCCGCTTCCGGCGGCACGTTGTCGGTGGCGATCAGGTGCTCGACGTAGTCATTGTCGTTGCTGCGTTCGAGGCATTCTTTGTGGGAAAAACGATACAGGCGCGAATCGCCCACATGCGCCCACACAGCCTGGCCCTGGGGTGTGATGATCAAGAGCACGATCGTGCTTTGCGGTTCCATGCTGGCCACGATGGGGCTCATCTTGATGATGGTATGGGCTTCGAGCACTATGTTGCGCAGCAATTCTTCGATCCGGCCCAGGTTGACGGTGTCGCTCGAACGATAGTCGTCGAATAACTGTTTGCTAGTATGCAACACCTGTTCGGGGGCGATGGCGCCGCCGCTCAAGCCGTCGGCCAGCACCGCCATGATGTAGCCGGGTGCCTGGGCGCCGGCGAACAGGGCGGTGCGGTCGTTTTGTTGGGCGCGGCCGCCGATGTGCTGGGCGGTGCCCGCTTCGATTTTATATGAACTCATGACTGACTCTGTATCCTCAACTGCGCGCTGCGATGCTGCCATCGGCCCCGTGGGCGCTGATCCGGGTTGGCGTCAACCGCGCCGTAGATTAAACTATCACCTGTAAGCTGTTTTGTTGCAAGTAAAGCTTATTGACGGTGCGAAATAATTGCCGCGATTGTAAGCGTATCTGACCTGGTATCCTGAAATATTTGTAACAACTGTTGAGAATCCGACACATGACCGATGCACAGGAAATACACCGGCGCCTGATTGAACTCGATGTCGAACATCGCGATCTGGACGCCGTGATCGAATTGCTGATACTCGATGGCCACCACGATCAACTGCAACTGCGGCGCTTGAAAAAACGCAAATTGCAGCTCAAGGATTATATTACATTGCTTAAGATGCAACTAGTGCCCGACGTTCCCGCTTGAGCGCCGTCGCGCCATCACCAAAGTCCACTTTGACCGATTCCCAATTGATGCCAGCCGGCCCCGGCGCTCCCGCACCGGCCATGCCACCCGCCACGGATAACGCGGCCGCGACCGGAGCCGAGACCGGATCCGATACCGGAGCCGATACCGGAGCCGGGGCCGCAAGCGACCCCGTCGCGGCCATGATAGCCCAGCCGCCGGCCGAGGTGGGCAAATATGACGCCGAGGTTGAACGCCTGTTCGGCGCCGGCGGGCCGCTTGGCCCGGCGGTCGGCAGTTACCGGCCGCGCCGTTCGCAAACCGATATGGCCAAGGCGATCGCGCACGCGATCGCCGGCCAAACCACGCTCATGGCCGAGGCCGGCACCGGCACCGGCAAGACCTTCGCCTACCTGGTGCCGGCGCTGCTGTGGGGCGGCAAGACCATCGTCTCGACCGGCACCAAGAACTTGCAGGATCAATTGTTCTTGCGCGACATACCGACCGTGCGCGCGGCGCTGCGGGCGCCGGTTTCGGTGGCGCTGCTCAAGGGGCGCTCCAATTACGTTTGCCACTACCATCTGGAACGTACCCTGCAAAACGGGCGCATGACCTCGCGCGACGACATCGGCCACCTGCGCGAGATTTCGCGTTTCATCAAGATGACCAGCAGCGGCGACAAGGCCGAGCTGTCCAAGGTGCCGGAAAACGCCCAGATCTGGAATTTGGTCACCTCCACCCGCGACACCTGCATGGGCGCCGAGTGCCAGTATTACCAGGATTGTTTCGTGATGAAGGCGCGCCGCGAAGCCCAGCAGGCCGACGTGGTGGTGGTCAACCACCATTTGTTTTTCGCCGATGTCGCGCTCAAGGACACCGGGGTGGCCGAGTTGCTGCCCTCGGCCAACACCATCATCTTCGACGAGGCGCACCAGCTACCCGACACCGCCACTCTGTTTTTCGGCAACACGGTGTCGACCTCGCACATCCTGGAGCTGTGCCGCGACGTGCTGGCCGAGGGCTTGGCCCACGCGCGCGGCGGGGCCGACTGGGCCAAGACCGTGACCGTGGTGGAAAAGGCCGCGCGCGACTTGCGCCTGACTTTCCCGCAAGACGTGGTGCGCCTATCGCTGCCCCAGATCGCGCCGTCGAGCGACTTTTTCCCGGCCTTGACCACCCTCAAGGATGAACTGGACGGCATGATCGCCGTGCTCGAGACGCAAGCCCAGCGCGCCGAAACGCTGGAGCAATGCCGCGCGCGCGCCGTCGAGCTGGCTCAGCAACTGGCGGCCTGGAAATTCGATCCCAAGGCCAAGGTGACTCCGGGGCAAGAAGCGGTGCTTTGGGTCGAAGCCTTTTCCAGCTCGCTGCAATTGCACCAGACTCCGCTGTCGATCGCGCCCATCTTCAACAGCCAGCGCGAGGGGGTGCCGCGCAGCTGGATCTTCACCTCGGCCACCCTGGCCGTGAAGAACGATTTCAAGCATTTCGCCTCGCAGATGGGTTTGGCGGGCGAACCGGCCCATACCTGGCCCAGCCCGTTCGACTACGCCCGGCAGGGGCTGTTGTTCGTGCCGCCCAACCTGCCGCAGCCGAACGCCATCGGCTACACCGACGCGGTGATCGATTGCGCCTTGCCTATCATCGAGGCGGCCGGCGGGCGCACCTTCTTGCTGTGCACCACGATCCGGGCCGTGAACCGGGCCGCCGAACGCTTGCGCGACGAATTCGCCAAGCGCAAGCTGCCATTTCCGCTGTTCGTGCAGGGCGAGCGCGGCCGCACCGAGTTGCTGGACCAATTCCGCGCCGCCGGCAACGCCGTGTTGATCGGCAGCCAGAGTTTCTGGGAAGGGGTGGACGTGCGCGGCGAAGCCTTGTCGCTGGTCATTATCGACAAACTGCCCTTCGCGCCGCCCGACGATCCGGTGCTGGCGGCCCGCATCGAGGTGATGGAAAAACAGGGCTTGAACGGCTTCATGCACCATTCGCTGCCGGAAGCGATCATCAATTTGAAGCAGGGCGCCGGCCGCCTGATCCGCGACGAGGGCGACCGCGGCGTGCTGATGATTTGCGATCCGCGCCTCATTTCCAAGCCTTACGGCAAGCGGATCTGGCAGAGTCTGCCGCCTTTCAAGCGCACACGCGAGGCGGCCGACGTGGTGGCTTTCTTCCAGACGCCGCGGCCGGATTGAGGGCCGGGCGCGCCGGCCGACGGGCGGCCGGGCGCAAACCCTACCGTTGGCCGCGCGTGCGCTTTATACTCGCAAGCGATGTTGGCCGGGCCATTCCAGTCCCGGCGCCGCTTGCCCTACCATAAAGCTTGCCCTACCATAAAGGATCCCTGTCATGTCGAAGTCAGTTGTCGCCCTGGCGACCCTGTGTGCCGCCTTGCTGCAAGTTCAGGCCGGCGCCGCGCCCGCCGTCCCCAGCGTTGCGAGCGCGTCCGCCGCGTTGGGGCAGCGCCTCAACGCCTTGGCCGAGCGCTACTATGAAGCCCAGGCGCGCTTCGAGCCCTTGAACGCCACTTTTTCTGGCGATAACCGTTTCGACGACCAGCTCAGCATGACCATCGCGCCGGAGATGCACGCCAGGCAGTCGGCCCTGTATCGCGAGGTGGCGGCCGGCCTGAAGAAGATCGCGCGCCCCAAGCTCACGCCGGCCGACCGCATCACCTACGATTGTCTGGACTACGAGGTGGGGACGGCGCTGGCGCTCGATCGCTTCCCCAATCAATTGTTGCCGTTAAATCAAATGGATAGCGTGCCGGTCACGCTGGCCAATCTGGCCGGTGGCCAGGGGCCGCAGCCCTTGCGCACGGCGGCCCAGTACGATGTCTTCTTGAAGCGGCTGGCGCAATTGCCGGCCTGGATCGACGCCGCCACCGCCAATATGCGGCTGGGCATGGCGCGCAAGGTGGTGTTGCCGCGCGCGCTGGTGAGTGCTTTGTTACCTCAGATTCAGGCGCTCGACGTGGCGCGCGCGGAAGACAGCCAGTATTACGAACCGATTAAAAACTTGCCGGCCGATCTGTCGCCGGCCGAGCAAGCCCGCTTGACGGCGGCGTACCGCGATTTGATCGCCGAGAAACTTTTACCGTCCGTACACGGACTGGCGCGTTTCCTGGAAGCCGACTACTTACCGGCCAGCCGCACCAGCGCCGGCTTGGGCGCCTTGCCGGACGGCGCTGCCTGGTATGCGGCCTCGGCCAAGGCGCTCACCACCAGCGCCCAAACGCCGGAGGAAATTCATGCCATCGGACTCAAGGAAGTGGCGCGCATCCGCGCCGAATTGCTCACGGTCGGCGCCCGTCTCGGTTATACCGGCGCTCCGGCCGGGGTGGGGACGTGGTTGGCCGGCCAGCCCGCGACCCGGCCGTTCAAGACCGAGGACGCGGTGCTCGACGGCTACCGCGCCCTGTACGGCAAGATCGGCGCACGTTTGCCTGAACTGTTCGGCAAGTTGCCGCAAGCCAAGCTGGAGATTCGCGCCGAGCCGGCCCTGTCGCGCGCCAGCGCGTCCGACCATTACACGGCGGCGGCCAGCGATGGCAGCCATCCCGGCATCTTTTGGGCCGTGATTCCCGATCCGGCCGCGTATGAAGTGACGAATATGACGTCGCTGTTTTTACACGAGGGCGTGCCGGGCCACCATTTCCAGATCGCCCTGCAGCAGCAATTGTCGATTCCATCGTTCCGTAAATTCGGCGGCAACAATGCGTATATCGAGGGCTGGGCTTTGTATGCGGAAACGCTAGGCAAGCAAATCGGGCTGTACGACGACCCGGTGGCCTATGCCGGTCACTTGACCCTGGAAATGACGCGGGCGGCGCGCTTGGTGGTTGATACCGGTTTGCACGCCAAGGGTTGGACCCGCGAGCAAACCATCCACTATCTGCAAGACACCGTTGGCAATACGGAAGCGGTGGCGCGCAACGCCACCGAGCGTTATATGGCGTGGCCCGGCCAGGCGCTGGGCTACAAGATCGGCGCCTTGAAGATTCTGGCCTTGCGCCAGCGCGCCAGCCGGGCGCTGGGCGCGCGGTTCGACCTGGCCGCCTTTCATGACGTGATCCTGGCCGATGGCAGCTTGCCGTTGGAAGTGCTCGATAGCAAGATCAACGACTGGATCGCGGCCCAGCTTCGCTGAGGTCGGTGTGCGGGGGCGACGCCGTTCGCGCCGGTACGGCATCGCGTGCCGCTCACGCCGCCCCCGGCATCGCGTGCCGCTCATGCACCCCCAGCATCGCGTGCCGCTCATGCTGGGTGAATGATCACCTTGCCGGTGACTTTGCGCGCGGCCATGGCGTCGAGCGCCAGCGCCGTGTCGGCCAAGGCGTAACGGGTCGAGATATGCGGCTTGATCTTGCCTTCGGCTAACCAACCCAGCAATTGACGCATGGCCGCCAAGTTGGCCTTCGGTTCGCGCTTGACGTATTCGCCCCAGAATACGCCCAGGATGGATGCGCCCTTGAGCAAGGTCAGGTTCAGCGGCAGCTTCGGAATGTCGCCGTTGGCGAAGCCGACCACCAGGTAGCGTCCGCGCCAAGCGATCGAGCGGAAGGCCGGTTCCGAATAGATTCCGCCCACCGGATCGTAAATGACGTCCGGACCGCGCCCGTCCGTGGCCGCCTTGATCGCGTCGCGCCAGTCCGCCCGGCTGTAGTCGATGGTGGCGTCGGCGCCGTGGGCGCGGCACACGGCCAGCTTTTCCTCGCTGGAGGCGGCCGCGATCACGCGCGCGCCGAGCGCCTTGCCGATCTCGATGGCGGCCAGCCCCACCCCGCCGGCTGCGCCTAAAACTAGCATGGTCTCGCCAGATTTTAGCGCGGCACGGTCAACCACCGCGTGGTGCGAGGTGCCGTAGGTGAGGGTGATGGCGGCGGCGGTGTCGAAATCCATGCTGGGCGGCATCGGTATCAAGGAGGCGGCCGGCACCGCCAATTGCTGGGCGAAGCCGCCCTGGCCGGCGAAGGCGATCACCCGGTCGCCCGCTTGGTAGCCGGACACGCCTTCGCCCACCGCGCGCACCACCCCGGCCACTTCGCTGCCGGGAATGAAGGGCAGTTCCGGCTTGAACTGGTATTTGCCTTGAATGATGAGCACGTCGGGGAAGTTGACCCCGGCCGCCTTGACGTCGATCACGACTTGCCCGGGACCGGCAACCGGGTCCGGCCAGTCTTCCAGCGCCAAACTATCGGGCAAACCCCAGGCCTTGCATACGATGGCTTTCATGTGTCTCCAATCTGAATTGAATGATAATAAATAGTACGACCGTTTGCTTTTATGATTATGCCCGATTCGGGCGCGAACTTGCATATGATGCAAGCCAAACTCGTCCGCATGAGACTGATGATTTTGCGCCAACGCAATGCGGCGCGGGACCTGCTTGCTAAAGTTGCCACTAAGACGTTATCGAGGCGGCAAGGACTATGGCGGCGAAGCGGCGCTCATCCGCTTTATCCGCGAAGAAACAGGGAGGGGATGAGATGAATGTCCGCTACGGCTGTTTCTTCAGCTACGCGCACGGTCAGTACGCGTTCATGAGTAAATTCAAGAACGATTTGATCGACGCGCTGAAATGCTATCTCGAACCGCATTTCGATAATGAAAACGAATTGTTCGTCGACAGCGAGCAGCTGGGCGGCGGCGACGATCTCGACCTCAAAATCGCCCGCGCGCTATGCGAGAGCGTGTGCATGATCGTGATCTACACCCCCAAATACGAGGCCCACGGTTACACCCGGCGCGAATTCGCCGCCATGCAAATGATCGAGAACGAACGCAAGCAGTGGTATCCGCTGCCCAGCCACTTGACCATTCCGGTGATCATGACGCGCCATCCTTTCGGCTTGCCGTCGCAAATCACCAATCCCGGCATGTATGTCGATTTTTCGCGCTACACCCTGGCCACCAACGACTTGAAGACCAACCCCGAGTATCTACCCGACATCGCCAAGATCGTTCAGCGCATCGTCAGCCATTACCACCTGCTGAAAGGGGCCAATGTGCTTGGCCACGATTGCAGCCGGTTTGTGTTGCCCGATATTCCAGCGGAATGGCGCGCTGTTCCTCCTCCCCACTTTCCACGTTAAAGGTTCGCCATGGAACTCCATCGTTTGTTCCTGCCGCCGCTCACCGCGCCCGGCGAAGTCATCACCTTCTATTCCTATAAAGGCGGCACCGGGCGCTCGATGGCGCTGTCGAACATCGCGGTGTTGCTGGCGCGCCGACAGAACGCCACGGTGCCGGTGCTGATGATCGACTGGGACATGGAAGCGCCCGGACTGCACCATTATTTCGAGCAGCACGAGGAACGCCCGGGCGTGCTGGAGTTTTTCGAGGCGTGCCGCGAGCAGCTGGAACGGCACGCGCGCGACCCGGCCGGTGCGATGAGCGAATCGGAGTTGGCGCAGCAGGTGCTGGCCGCCATCGATTGGCAGCAATATGTGGTGCGGGTCGACCAAAGCAGTCCGCTGTACTTGATGCGGGCCGGCCGTTTCGACGCCAGTTACAACGAGCGCCTGGCGCAAATGCACTGGGATCGCCTGTTCGACGCCTGCCCGGCCTTGTTTCGCTGCTTTTCCGAGACCTTGGCCCGCCACTTTCGCTATGTGCTGGTCGATTCGCGCACCGGCCGCACCGATAGCGCCGGCATCTGCACCACCTTGTTGCCGAACAAATTGGTGGTGGTGTTCACCCCCAACCGCCAGAGCCTGGAAGGGGTGGCGGCCCTGGTCAACCGCGCCACCGAATACCGCCGCAGCCACGAGGACGAGCAGCGTCCTTTGCTGGTCTATCCCTTGCCCTCGCGCATAGAAATGGGCGACGGCGAGCAGCGCGCCCAGTGGCGCCGCGGCGACACCCAGAAAGGCATCTTCGGTTACCAGCCGATGTTTGAGCGTTTGTTGCGCGAGGCCTATGGCTTGCCGCTGATCGCCCTGGACAGTTATTTCGACGAAGTCCAACTACAACAGACCAAAACTTTTGCCTACGGCGAGCAACTGGCGGTGCGGATCGACCAAGGCGGCGACCGTTTTTCGCTCACGCGCACTTTCGAAGCCTTTTTGTATTGGTTGACCGGCAGTTATTACCCATGGCAATCGAGCCGCGAGATTCATTTGCTGGCGGCCATCGAGGAAGCCCGCTACGCCCAGGGCGAGGGCAGCAACCGCATGATCGCCTTGCCGATGGCACGCGATTTGAACCGCTTGGGCGAGCTGTACCGCAAGGCTGGCAAGGCCGGCCAAGCCCACGACTGTTTCCTGCACAGCATGGAGCTGCGCGCCCGCTTGCTGGGCGAGGACCATGTCGATACCCTGGTTAGCAAGGGCAATCTGGCCGGCATGTTATGTCAGTTGAAACGCTTGCCGGAGGCGCAATATTTGCAAGAGAATGTGGTCGAGGCGCGCGGGCGCTTGCTCGGCCCCGACCATCCCGACACCCTGGCCGGCAAGGCCAACCTGGCCACCACCTTGGCCCTGCAAAATGAATGCGGCGCCGCGCTGGCGCTGCAAGACGCCGTGCTCGATGCCTATCTGCGCTTGCACGGGGGCGAGCATCTGCTGACTCTGGACGCTCAAGCCAGCCGGGCCGCCACCCTGGCCCAAAAGGGCGACCTGGAGCAGGCCCGGCTACTGTTTGAAGCGGTGGCGGCGGCGCGCGAGCGGCTGCTGGGGGCCGAGCATCCCGATACCTTGAATAGCAAGCACAGCCTTGCCCAGACTTTGCTCAGGCTCAAGGATTTGACGGGCGCGCGCCGCCTGTTCGAGCAAGTGGCCCAGGCCAGGGAACGCTTGCTCGGTCCCGACCACGCCCACACGCTGGCCGCGCGCGACCATTTGGCGGACGTGCTCAGCCGCTTGGGCGATTTGATCCAGGTGCGCCGCCTGCAAGAAGGCTTGGTGGCGGCGCGCGAGCGCACTTTGGGGGTGGACCACCCGGAAACCTTGATCAGCCAGCGCAACCTGGCGGCCGTGCTGGTCCAGCATGGCGAGCTGGAGGCGGCGCGCAGCATGCAGGAACAAGTGCTGGAGGCGCACGAGCGGATGCTGGGTGAAGACCATCTGGACACGCTGCACAGCAAGAACCAGCTGGCCAGCACCTTGTGGCAGCAGGGCCAGCAGGACGCGGCACGGGTGCTGGAGGATGCCGTGCTGACCGCCAGCGACCGTCTGCTGAGCGCCGACTATCCCAGCGCGGCCCTGGCCGCAGGCAGTTACCCCCAACACAAGCTGTCGCGCGAGGGCGAGCTGACCGGCGCGCGCACCTTGCAGGAAACTATTTTGGCGGCACGCGCGCGCGGCGGCGAGGACGAGCATCCCGATACCCTGATCGGCAAGATCAACACCATCCAGGCCCTGCTCGACGCCGAACAGTATCGCCAGGCGCGCGAGTTGGCCGACACCTTGCGCGAACCGCTGCTGCGGCCGGGTGTGGCTTTCAAATTGCGCAAGCGGGGACTGGCCATGCTCAAGAAAACTTACCGCTTGCAGGGGGACAAGGATGCCTTGCTGGTGTTGCAGGAGCATGAAGTGTCGGCGCTGGAGGGAGCGCTGTCGGAAGCGCGCGACGGCCATCGCTGAGCCGGGCCGGCGCGACCCGGCCTACGCGCCCGGCGACGTGCCCCGGGCCGCGCGCCCCGGGCTACGTGCCCCGCCACACTTTAGTGCAAACTGGCATCATGTTTACGCAGCGGTGGCGGCGCTTCGGTTAAAATTCATGCATGAGAATTCTGATCAGTAACGACGATGGTTACCTGGCCCCCGGCCTGGCCGCGCTGGCCGACGCCTTGGCGGCGATCGCCGAGATCGTGGTGGTGGCGCCTGACAGCAACCGTTCGGGCGCCTCCAATTCCCTCTCGCTGGACCGGCCGCTGACGGTGCAGCAAGCGGCCAATGGTTTTTACTTCGTCAACGGCACGCCCACCGATTGCGTGCACGTGGCGTTGACCGGCATGCTGGTCGAGCGGCCCGATCTGGTGGTGTCGGGCATTAACAACGGCCCCAATATGGGCGACGACACCTTGTACTCCGGCACGGTGGCGGCCGCCACGGAAGCTTATCTGTTCGGCATCCCCGCGATCGCCTTTTCCCAGGGCACCTTCGGCTGGGCCCACCTCGACACGGCGGCCCGGGTCGCGCGCGAGGTGGTCGAGCGCCGCTTCGAGCAATTGGCGCGTCCGTATCTACTCAACGTCAATATCCCCTGCCTGCCTTACGAGCAGTTGGAGGGCACCGTCGCCACCCGGCTGGGACGGCGCCACGCCGCCGAGCCGGTGATCAAGTCGCACGATCCGCGCGGGCGCGAAATTTATTGGATCGGCCCGCCCGGCGCCACCAAGGACGCCGGCCCCGGCACCGATTTCCACGCGCTGGCCCGGGGCCAGGTTTCGATCACGCCGCTGCAGGTGGACTTGACCCACAAAACGGCGCTGGCCGACCTGGCCCAAGGCTTGACATGAGCGGCGAAAAGCCGCGCAATTTTCCCTTGCCGCTGTCGTCGGTGGTGGACAAAGCCGGGCCCGGCGCCCGGCCCCCGGCCCGGGACAGGGTGGCCACGCCGCAGACGGCGACCCAGAACGCGGCCCGCAGCGCGGCCCAGTTCGGCCCCGCCGGGCGCCCCGGCCCGCTACCGGCGGCCTACGCCCAGCAGCGCGTGCAGCCGCTCGCCGCGCCGGTCTTGCGGCCGCACGCGCTGGTGTCGGACGCGGTGCGGCAAGCCATGGTGCAAAGGGTGGCGCGCCAGGGCGTGAAGGACGAGCTGGTGCTGGCGGCCATGACGGCCGTGCCGCGCCATCTATTCATCGACGAGGCGCTAGCCTCGCAAGCCTATATCGACGCCTCGCTGCCGATCGGCCAGCACCAGACCATTTCGCAGCCGTATATCGTGGCCCGCATGATCGAGTTGATGCGCAACGGCGGCGCCCTGCGCCGGGTGCTCGAAATCGGCACCGGCTGCGGCTACCAGGCCGCCGTGCTGGCGCGGGTGGCGCAGGAAGTGTATTCGATCGAGCGCATCAAGGCGCTGCACGAACTGGCCAAATCCAATTTGCGCGTCATGCGCCTGGCAAATCTGCGCTTGCAGTACGGAGATGGTATGCTTGGCTTGCCACAGGCGGCCCCGTTTGACGGTATCATCCTGGCCGCCGCCGGGCTGGAAGTGCCGCATGCCCTGCTGGAACAATTGACCATAGGGGGCCGCCTGGTGGCGCCGGTCGGCTCCCGCTCGCAGCATCTCCAATTAATTTCCCGCGTAGGAAAAACCGACTGGATCAGCGAAACGCTGGAGGCTTGCCATTTCGTTCCGCTACGCCAGGGAATGGTGTAATGCTTGCTGAGACACAAAGCCTGACGCACAAAATTGACACACATTATGAGAATGAATAAAAATAGCCACCTGGCATCACGTTGTAGTTCGCTGGGCCTGCTCGGCCTGTTTTGCCTGATCACGGCGTGCAGCACCACGGGCAACCGCGCCCCGGTGGTCGATCGCGGCAGCGAGGGCGCGCGCGCCGGCGGCGACGAGGCCAAGGAGCGCGACCCGAATGCGTACACGGTCAAAAAGGGCGACACCCTGATCCGCATCGCGCTCGAATACGGTCAAAATTACCGCGATCTGGTGGTGTGGAATAATCTGTCCAATCCGAACGACATCAAGGTCGACCAGGTGCTGCGCGTGACCCCGCCGGACGCCGCCGGCGCGAACGCGGCCGCGGGCGCTGCGGCCAACGCCAACGCGGCCGCCACCAACACGCCCGGGGTGCAGACCTCGGCCGTGCTGATGCCGTCTTCCGATGGCCGCCCCGCAGTCGGCCTGGGGCTCGTGCCGGCCCAGCCGGCCGTGCCCAAGCGCGTCACGCCGCGCGGCGACAAGCGTCCGTATTCGGAAGCCAATCTGGCCGAGTTGCAGCGCCCCGACGGCGCCCCGGCCGCCAAGCCCGACGGCCGGCCGGCCGACACCGCGCCGCCGGTGGCCGCGCCCGC
>JAYVUV010000360.1:0-6443 GCA_043787615.1 Janthinobacterium sp.
CGCGCGCGCGACGGTGTCGGCCGATAAAACGGTGCAAACGCGCGACCACAGCGGCGCCTTGCAATACGTGATCGGCGCGCCCGGCTGCCCGCCCGGCGCTTGCGTGCCGCTAGTGCTGTACTCGAACGGCAAGGAAAATTTCGGCACCAGCGGCGCCGGTGTGCGCCAGGCGAACGCGGCCACCGGCAATGTCGACGAAGCCGCCAACGACGGCGGCGCCGCCCACTTCATCAGCCGCGCGGCCAGCGCCGACCCCACTCTGCCGGGCGGCGGCTTCGACGACCTGGTCGACTGGATACCGCAGGGCATCCTGTTCGCCCGCCTGGCCGCCAGCGGAAAGCCGCCATGAGGGCGCGCCCCTGCGGCCGCGCCGGTTTCAGCCTGGTCGAAATGGCGATCGTGCTGGTGATCGTCGGCTTGATGATAGGCGGCCTGCTGACGCCGCTCGGCATGCAAGTCGAACAACGCAAGATCGGCGAAACCCAAAAGGCGCTCGACGAGAGCCGCGAGGCGCTGATCGGCTTTGCCTTGCGCAACGGCTACCTGCCCTGCCCGGCGGTCTCGGCCAGCAACGGCCTGGAGCACCGGATCGGCAACCGCTGCGCGGGGGGCAAACGGCTCGGCTTCCTGCCCTGGGCCACGCTGGGGGTGCCGAAACTGGACGCCTGGAACCACTTGTTCCTGTACAGCGTCACTCCGGCCTTCGCCAACAGCAGCCAGTTGTTCAACTTCACCAGCCGGCGCGATATCAGCGTGAGCACGCGCGACGGCGCCGGCGCGCTGACCGCCGCCACCGCCGTCAACGACATTCCGGCCGTGATCATGTCGTTCGGGAAAAACGCCGCCGGCGCGGTCAGCGAGCAAGGCAACCCCATCGCCGGCAACTCGACCAGCAATCTGGACGAGCGCTTCAACGCCGGCGGCGCTGGCACCGCCTTCATCAGCCGTGGCGCGAGCGAAAACAGCGCCGCCCCGGGTGGCGAGTTCGACGACATGGTCAGCTGGGTCTCGCCCAATATCCTGTACAACCGCATGGTCGGCGCCCAAAAGCTGCCTTGACCCACGCCCGCTCCCGCTCCCGCTCCCGCTTCCGCTCCCGCCGCCCCATGCTCCGTCCCGCCCTCACCATCGCCTACTACACCGTGCTCGAAGCGCTGCGCAACCGCTTGCTGTGGCTGTGCGCGCTGATGGCGGTGGGCGCGGTCGGGCTGGCCGGCTTCGTGGGCGACCTGGCGCTCACCGAAAGCCGCCAAACGCAAGCGGCCCTGCTGGCCGCGGCGCTGCGGCTGGGCGCGGTCGGCTTGATCGGCACGTTCGTGGTCACCAGCATGGCGCGCGAAGCGGCCGACAAGGGCCAGGAACTGCTGCTGGCCCTGGCCATGCCGCGCGCCGCCTACCTGCTGGGCAAGCTGGCCGGCTTCGGCGCGCTGGCCGTGCTGCCGGCGACGCTGTTCGGCGCGCTCAGCCTGGCTTTCGCCGCGCCGGCGCAAAGCGCGGCCTGGAGCGTCTCCCTGCTGTGCGAACTGTGGATCGTGGCCGCCTTCAGCCTGCTGTGCGCGCTCAGCCTGAACCAAGCCATGCCGGCCTTGGCCGCCAGCGCCGGCTTTTACTTGCTGGCGCGCGCCATCGGCGGCTTGCAATTGATCGGCCACGCGCGCGCGCGCGGCGGCGCCGGCCAGCAATGGCTGTCGGGCGGGGTCGACCTGCTGGCCGCCGCCCTGCCCCATCTGGACCAATTCACCCGCACCGAATGGTTGCTGTACGGCGGCGCCGACCCGGCCGCCGTGCTCGCCATCGTGCTGCACAGCGCGTTGTATATCGGCTTGCTGTGCGCCGCCGCCCTGTTCGATTTATATCGCAAGAGCTTTTGATGCCGATTAAACCGCTCTCGGCCGTGCCCAAGGGTGTGTCGCTGCTGCTGGCCGGCACGCTGGCACTGCAACTGCTGTGGCAGCGGGCGCCGCCGGAGCCGCCGCGCGCCGCGGCCCTGCCGGCGGCGCCCACTGCGGCCGCCTTGCGCCTGGCCAGCCTGGGCGAGCCGCTGGCCATGTCGCGCCTGCTCATGCTGTCTCTGCAAGCCTACGACGACCAACCCGGACTGAGCCTGCGGCTCAATCAGCTGGACTACGCCGCCGTGGCCGGCTGGCTGGACGCGGCCCTGGCGCTCGACCCGCGCAGCCAATATCCGCTGCTGGCGGCCAGCCAGGTGTACGCCGCCAGCAGCGACCCGGCGCGCGTGCGGTTGATGCTGGACCTGGTGTACCGCCGCTTCGGGGACGATCCGGGCCGGCGCTGGCCATGGCTGGCGCATGCGGCGCTGGTGGCGCGGCACCGGCTGCACGACCTGCCCTTGGCGCGCCGCTACGCCCAAGCCATCCGGCGCCAGGCCACCGGCCCCGGCGTGCCGGCCTGGGCGCGCGAAATGGAAGCGCTGATGTCGCAAGACATGAACGAACTCGAGGACGCCAGGACCTTGATCGGTGCCTTGATCGCCGACGGCCAGATCACCGATCCGCACGAGCTGCGCTTCCTGTCCGAGCGGCTGGACGCCATCGCCGCGGCCCAGGCCGCCGCCGCGCGCGGCGCGCCTTGAGCCGGCGCCGGCTTGGCCCGGATCGGCGCGGGTTTCCTATGGACGCAAGACCGCATCGGCGCCCGATGCGGTAAAATTTATCCCACGCATAATCGACGTGCGCGACCTCATCGTAAAGCAGCGGCATGAACAAATTGAATGGTAAAGTGGCCTTGGTGACGGGCGCCAGCCGCGGCGTGGGGCGCGGCATCGCGCTGGGCTTGGCGCAAGCCGGCGCGCTGGTGTATATCACCGGCCGCAGCCATCCGGAATCGGTCCAGCCGGAAGCGCTGTCCGGCACGCTGGACGAGACGGCGGAGCAGATCGCGCACTCGGGCGGCAAGGCCGTGTGCCTGCATTGCGACCATCGCGACGACGCCGACACCGCGCGAGTGTTCGCGCGCATCGCGACCCGGGGCGAAGGCTTGGATATCCTGGTCAACGCCGCCTGGGCCGGCTATGAACACGTGTTTCAACCGGAGCGTTTCACCTGGGACAAGCGGTTTTGGGAACAACCGGTGGCGACCTGGGACGCCATGTTTCAAGTCGGCTTGCGTTCCAGCTTTATCGCGTCCCAGCATGCGGCGCGCATGATGGTCGCCAAGAAACGCGGCTTGATCGTCAACGTCTCGTATTGGGCGGCGCAAAAATACATGGGCAACGTGCCGTACGGCGTGAACAAATGCGCCACCGACCGCCTCAGCAAGGATTGCGCCCTCGAATTGCAAGAGCACCAAGTCGCCGTGCTATCGCTCTACCCCGGGCTGGTGAAAACGGAACGGGTGCTGCGCGGCGCGGCGTTTTTCGATATGCGCAACGCCGAATCCGAGCAATTTTCCGGCCGCGCGGTGGCGGCCCTGGCGGCCGACCCGGACATCATGGCCAAGACCGGCTCGGTGCAAACCAGCGCCGACTTGGCGCGGCAATACGGCTTCACCGATATGGATGGCGCGCGACCGCGCGCGCTGACGCTGGATAACGCGTTGTAAGGCGCGCTTTCGCAGTAAAATAGAGCGTGTCAATCAGCAATCCAGCTACTTTTATTAGGGGACTCGCATGCACGGACCACACCCAAGCAAGCTGCGGCGCGGCTTTACCCTGGTCGAAATCGCCATCGTGCTGGTTATCATCGGCTTGCTGCTGGGCGGTGTGCTGAAGGGCCAGGGCTTGATCGACAGCGCCAAAATCAAGAACATCATCCAGCAATCGAACTCGCTGTCGGCGGCGGTGAACGCCTACCAGGATAAATTCCGCGCCCTGCCCGGCGACGATGTGCAAGGCACCCTGCACGTGCCCAACTCGGCCGGCAACGGCAACGGCGACGGCCAGATCAACGAATTCGCGCTGGCGCCCCAGCACCTGGCGCTGGGTGGCTTCATCACCGGTTCCTTCAACGGCACCAGCCAATTCATGACCAGCGCCCAGGGCGGCGCCGTGTATCTGTACAACGACGAGGTGGGCGGGCGCTCCGGCAACGGGGTGCGCTTCGACAACCTGCCGGAATCGTTCGCCGAGCAAATCGACAACAAGCTCGACGACGGCGTCGCCACCACCGGTTCGGTGCGCGCCAAGGCCGGGTACGGCAACACGGGCGCCATCATCACCCGCACCGCCGTATTCTTCTAACTTTGCTTCCATAGCGCGCCACGCGGCGTCGCCGCGCCGGGCGCGCTTTCAACAGGATCCCATGTCGCCACCCGCCGTCACACGCCGCCGCATTTTCTTGATGCGCCATGGCAGCGTCACCTACTTCGACCCCGCCGGCAAACCCTTCCCGCCCGAATCGGTGCCGCTCAACGAACTGGGCCGCGCCCAGGCCAGCGCGGCCGGGCGTGTCTTCGCCGAACAACAATTGCGTTTCGACCGGGTGATCGTGTCCGGCCTGCCGCGCACCGTGGAGACGGCGCGGCGGGTGCTGGCCGAGACCGGCCAGGACATCGCGCCGGAAACCTGGCCCGAGCTGGAAGAATTGCGCGGCGGACGGCTTTCCTCGATCCCGGACGCCGAATTGGAGGATGCCTTCACCGGCGCCTTCCATGGCGTGGTGCCCGAGCATAAACAATTTCTGGGCGGCGAATCGGTCGGCCAGTTGATGGACCGGGTCTTCCCGGCGCTCGACACATTGCGCGCCGACCCGGCCTGGGACACCGCGCTGCTGGTCTTGCACGGCGGCGTCAACCGCGCCATCCTGTCGCTCGCGCTGACCGGCCAGCGCCTGTTTCTGGGCAACCTGGCGCAAACGGCCGGCTGCATCAACGCGCTCGACGTGGGGCAAGAGGCGACCGACTGGGTGCTACGTTTCGCCAATTTTTCACCGCCCGCGCCGCTGCAAACGCGGGTGCGCAGCACCACCATGGAACAATTGCTGGAGCAATACCGCAAGTCGCGCCAGGTGGCCGCAGCGGCGGGTTAAACCAGGTACACTTTTTGGAGTTTGCATGCTGATCGCCACCTTCAACGTCAACGGCATCACCAGCCGCCTGCCCGCCCTGCTCGACTGGCTGGCGGAGCGCCGGCCCGATGTCGCTTGCCTGCAAGAACTCAAGGCGCCCCAGGAAAAATTTCCCGAGGCGGCCATCAACGCGGCCGGCTACCAAGCCATCTGGCTGGGCCAAAAAAGCTGGAACGGGGTGGCGATCCTGGTGCGCGGCGTGGCCCCGGTCGAGGTGCGGCGCGGCTTGCCGGGCGACGATGACGACGAGCAAAGCCGCTACATCGAAGCGGCGGTGGACGGGGTGCTGATCGCCTGCCTGTATCTGCCCAACGGCAACCCGGCACCGGGGCCGAAATTCGATTACAAACTGGCTTGGTTCGAGCGCTTCATCGCGCACGCGGCCGGCTTGCTGGCGAGCGGCGCGCCGGTGGTGCTGGCCGGCGACTTCAACGTGATTCCGACCGAATTCGATGTCTACAAACCGGAACGCTGGGTGAACGACGCCCTGTTTCGTCCCGAAACGCGGGCCGCGTTCGCGCGGCTGATGGCGCAGGGCTGGCGCGACGCCTTGCGCGCCATGCATCCAGAACAGCGCATCTACACTTTCTGGGATTACTTTCGCAACGCGTACGGGCGCGACGCCGGGCTGCGCATCGATCACCTGCTGCTCAGTCCCGCCCTGGCCGGCGCCTTGACGGCGGCCGGCGTGGACCGCGCGGTGCGCGGCCGCGAAAAACCCAGCGACCACGCGCCAACCTGGATCGAGTTGAATCCGACCAAAAAATAAGTCGCGGCCTTGTCCCGCGCCACAAGCCCCTCTTGTATGGCAGGAAGGGCTTTTCCATCATGACGCGACGGTTGGAGCTACCCAAACCGGCACCAGCTTGTCGTAGCCCACGAGGGCGCCGAACCACCTCTTTGCTATCGCTCAAGTCGTCGATCTGTGTTGCCGCCGTTCAAGCCGGCATAGAAGGTGTTTGGCGTAACGGCATATTCGGCGGCGCTCGCGGTCGTCAAAAAAGTCCCACATGATTTTGCACTTCACTCCTACAAAATCTGTGCGGATGCGCCTACGGCCAAACTCAGGCAGACGTTTAAGATGACATCACTCGCTGCACTGCAAGCGGTGACAGCCGAGCCAACCAACATAATGGAGATCAACATGACTGCATCAAATCAAGGCGGTACCAAAGGCGGCAACAACAAATCGGACGACGATAGCAAAGGTTCCAAATCGGCATCCGGCGGTAGCCAAGGCGGCAATCAAGGCGGCGGTCGCGGCGGCAGCAATCAAAGCGACGACACCAGCAACCGCGGCTTCGCATCGATGGACCCGGAGCAACAACGTGAAATCGCGGCCGAGGGTGGCCGCGCCGCCCACGCCGCCGGCACCGCGCATGAATTCACGTCGGAAGAGGCACGCAAGGCCGGCGCCAT
>JAYVUV010000361.1:0-11535 GCA_043787615.1 Janthinobacterium sp.
GTGGCGCCGGCCGCGTCGCCGGCGCCGCCGCGCGCCGTGGCCGGCCCGGCCCGGGCGGTCGCCAAGCCGGGAGTCAAGGCGCACGCCCGGGCGGTCGCCAAGCCGGCGCCGAAAGCGGCCGAGCTGAAGGCCGCGCCGCCATCCGCCGCCAAGCCGGCCAAACCGGCGCCGAAGAAGCTGGCCGCCTCCGCCAACGAGGATTGGGAAGAATTTTAAACAGGGACCGCGCCAAGCCGGTCCGGGCATGTTCGCAGCAGTTTGAAGAAAAAGGGTCACCGCATGCCGCCACACACGACGGAAAGCAACAAGGAGTTCGATTTCAATCACAAGGATTTCGAACGGGTGCGCGCCATGATTTATCAGCGGGCCGGCATCGCGCTGGCCGACAGCAAGCAGGAAATGGTGTACAGCCGCTTGGCGCGGCGCCTGCGCGCGACCGGCATCGTGTCGTTCCTGACTTACCTGGACCAGTTGGAGGCGGGCCGCCTGGGCGACGACGAGTGGGAAGCGTTCACCAACGCGCTGACCACCAATCTGACCTCGTTTTTCCGCGAAGCCCACCATTTTCCGCTGCTGGCCGAGCATGTGAAAAAGCTGCGCGATCCGATCACCATCTGGTGTTCGGCCAGCTCCACCGGCGAGGAGCCGTATTCGATCGCCATGACCTTGTGCGAAGCCTTCAACACCAGCACGCCGCCGGCCCAGATCATCGCCACCGATATCGACACCAATGTGCTGGCCACGGCCGCCAACGGGGTGTACGGGATCGACCGGCTCGACAAGATGTCGCCCGAGCGCGCCAAGCGCTTTTTCCAGCGCGGCAAGGGCGAGCGCGAGGGCATGGTGCGGGTGCGCCCGGAATTGCGCCAGATGATCACTTTCAAGCAGCTCAACTTGCTGGGCGACAGTTGGCCGCTGACGGGCCAGTTCGATGTGATCTTTTGCCGCAATGTGATGATTTATTTCGACAAGCCGACCCAGCGCAAGATCCTGTCGCGCTTCGTGCCGCTGATGAAGCCCAGTGCGCTGCTGTTCGCGGGCCATTCGGAAAATTTTCTGTACGTGTCCGAGTCCTTGAAATTGCGCGGCAAGACCGTGTACGAACTCGACGACCGCAGCGGGGCCGCGCCCAAGTCTGCCTTGCATCGACCATGAGAACCGCGATGAAACTGGAACCCAAAGAACAATTCGCCACCAATTTGTATTTCGACCGCACCTTCGATTGCGAGGCGGCCAAGATTTTACCGGGCGAGTATTATTTCACCAGCAAGGACATGTTGATCGTCACCGTGCTCGGCTCCTGCGTATCGGCTTGCATCCGCGACCGGGTCAGCGGCCTGGGCGGCATGAACCATTTCATGTTGCCCGACGGCGGCAGCGACACCAACAGCCCGATCTCGGCTTCGATGCGCTACGGTACTTATGCGATGGAAGTGTTGATCAACGACTTGCTCAAGGCCGGCGCGCGGCGCGAAAACATGGAGGCCAAGGTATTCGGCGGCGGCGCGGTGTTGCGCGGCTTCACCGCCATCAATGTGGGCGAACGCAACGCCGAATTCGTGATCAGTTATTTGAAGGCCGAGAAGATGCGCGTGATCGCCGAAGACTTGAACGACATCTATCCGCGCAAAGTGTATTTTTTTCCCCGCACGGGCAAGGTCTTGGTCAAAAAGCTGATGCAGTCGCACAACGACACGCTGGCCAAGCGCGAATCCGATTACGCCAGCCGGCTCAAGGTGCAGCCGGTGGGCGGCGAAGTCGAGTTGTTTTGACGCGGGCCATTCATGCAGCGGCGGCATCGCCGATGCGCCACAGGGCCAGGCCCGGAAGGCAGAGAGTATGAAGATCAAAGTATTGATCGTGGACGATTCGGCGCTGATCCGCAGCGTGATGAGCGAGATCATCGGCAGCCAGCCGGACATGGAAGTGGTGGGGGTGGCGCCCGACCCCCTGGTGGCGCGCGAATTGATCAAGCAGACCAATCCGGACGTGCTGACGCTGGACGTGGAAATGCCGAAGATGGATGGACTCGATTTTCTGGAAAAACTGATGCGGCTGCGGCCGATGCCGGTGGTGATGGTGTCGTCGCTGACCGAGCGCGGCTCGGAGATCACCATGCGCGCGCTGGAGCTGGGCGCGGTCGATTTCGTCACCAAGCCCAAGATCTCGATCCAGAGCGGCATGCGCGAGTACGCCGACATGATCGCTGACAAGATCCGGGCCGCCTCCAAGGCGCGCATCCGCGCCCGCGTGCTGCCGGTGGCGGGCGAGGCCGGCAGCGCGCCCCTGCCGGCCCTGCGCAATCCGCTCATGTCGAGCGAAAAGCTGATCATCATCGGCGCCTCCACCGGCGGCACCGAGGCGATCCGCGAATTTTTGATGCAGATGCCGTCCGATTGCCCCGGCATCTTGATCACCCAGCACATGCCGGAAGGCTTCACCCGCTCGTTCGCGCGCCGCCTCGATTCGCTGTGCAAGATCTCGGTGCAAGAGGCGGCCGGCGGCGAGCGGGTCTTGCCCGGCCATGCTTACATCGCGCCCGGCCATTCGCATCTGACGCTGGCGCGCAGCGGCGCCAACTATATGACCGCGATCGACCAAAACGAGCCGGTGAACCGGCACCGGCCTTCGGTGGACGTGCTGTTCCGCTCGGCGGCGCTGTCGGCCGGCAAAAACGCGGTCGGGGTGATCTTGACCGGCATGGGCAAGGATGGCGCGGCCGGCATGCTGGAGATGAAAAGCGCCGGCGCCTACAATTTCGCCCAGGACGAGGCCAGTTGCGTGGTGTTCGGCATGCCGCGCGAGGCGATCGCGGTGGGCGCCACGCACGAGGTGGGCGCCTTGAAAGCGCTGCCCGGCATGGTTCTGGGTTATCTGGCCACGCACGGCATGCGCGCTTTGCGGGTTTAACCACGTTCCATGGTAATTCCTGTTAGTTTTTACGCCTAACAGCAACGAAAATGCTATTCTACAAGCTACTGCCGTCGTGCTGGATTAAAGCTGGCATTATTAATAACCGCCCCAAGGAACACGGAGTAATTCATGGCTGATCCAAAAATGAAATTTTTAGTCGTTGACGATTTCTCGACCATGCGCCGCATCGTCAGGAATTTGTTGAAAGAACTGGGATACGCCAATGTGGACGAGGCGGAGGACGGGGTGATGGCTTTGGCGAAACTGCGCGCCGAATCCTTCGATTTCGTGGTATCGGATTGGAATATGCCGAATATGGACGGGCTGACGATGTTGCAAAACATTCGCGCCGATCCGGCCTTGGCCAAATTGCCGGTATTAATGGTGACGGCGGAGGCGAAAAAGGAAAACATTATCGCGGCCGCCCAGGCCGGCGCGAATGGGTATGTGGTGAAACCCTTCACGGCCGCCACCTTGGACGAGAAACTCAACAAAATCTTCGAGAAACTCGAAAAGGCAGCCTGATATGGGTCAGCAACTCACCGACAACGCGGTGGAGGGCGACGGCGTCGCGGCGGGAACCAACGACGAGTTTCTGTCGCGCATAGGCCATATGACGCGTTCGCTGCACGATAGCTTGCGCGGCTTGGGCCTGGATAAATTAATCGAAAAAGCCGCTTCCGATATTCCGGACGCGCGCGACCGGCTCGATTATGTGGCGCGCATGAGCGAGCAAGCGGCCCAGAAGGTGCTCAACGCCACCGACGCGGCCGGCCCCATGCAAGACCGGATTCAAGCCGACGCCAAATCCCTGTCCGCTTCCTGGCAGGGCTTGCTGGGCGGCGGCGCCAGCGAGGCGCAGTGGCGCGCCCTGGCCGAGCAGACGGTGCAAAAACTGGCCGAGGCCGGCCAAAGCACGGTCGACACCAAGGCCCATCTGATGGATATCATGATGGCCCAGGATTTCCAGGACTTGACCGGGCAAGTGATCAAACGCGTGACCTCGATCGCCCACAATTTGGAGCAGCAGCTGGTGCAGATGCTGATCGATTTCGCGCCCTCGGAAATGAAACGCGAGATCGACAGCGGTTTGCTCAACGGCCCGCAAATCAATCCGGAGGGCCAAGATGTTGTCGCCGACCAGGGGCAGGTCGACGATTTGCTCGACAGCCTGGGCTTCTAAACCGGACCGGCCGCGGGCCGTCGTTCGACCATATCACCGATACGAAGAACATGCACCAAACCAATTTTATCGTACGCGAGCCCTTGCTCGATCCCCTGCAACGCGTACTCGGCTATGAATTATCGTGGCAAAAAAACGCCACCACCGCGTCGTCGGACGCCGACCTGGAAGCCTTGATCGGATTTGTCGCTGCCCAACTGGTCGATGGCGCCGGCGATTGGCTGCTGCGCGACAAAATCCTGTTCTTGGACGCGGTGCCTGCCATGTTGTCGACCGACGCGCTGCACGCCATGCCGCCCGAGCACACGGTGCTCAATATCGCGGCCGCCGAACTGGACAACCCCGATACCCTGGCCGCTGTGCAAGGCTTGCGCGCGGGCGGGGTCGGCATCGCGCTGCGCCAAGCCGATTTGAGCAAGATGAGCCGGGTCGTGGTGGCCAGCGCCAGCTATATCGAAGTGATTTTTTCCGGCGCCGACGTGGCGGCCCAGGCCCGCTCCTACGCGGCCCTGAAGCAATCGAACGTACGCATGGTGGGCCGGCCCGTGACCACCTGGCAAGATTTCGACGCCTGCGCGGCCCTGGGCTTGGACGCCTTCGTCGGCAAGCTGCATTTGACCCCGCGCGCGGGCATGGTGGTCAAGGGCATGAGCGCGGCCCAGACCACGATTGTCCAGCTGATGCAGATGGTGAAGAAAAACGCCGACGTGCGTCAGTTGGAAGACGTGTTGCGGCGCGATCCGGCTCTGTCTTATAAGCTGCTACGCTTCATCAACTCGGCCAGTTTCGCCCAGCGCCGCGAAGTGCAATCGCTGCGCCAAGCCATCGGCCTGCTGGGCTATTCGCCCCTGTACCGCTGGCTCACCTTGCTGTTGGCCACCTCGGGCAGCAGCGGTTTTTCGCCGGTGCTGATGGAAACGGCGGTGGTGCGCGGGCGCTTGACTGAATTGCTGGGCATGGCCGCGCTGGGCAAGGTGGAAGCCGAAAGCTTGTTCGTGGCCGGCATGTTTTCCTTGCTCGACAGGCTGCTGGGGGTGTCCATGGCGGAAGTGCTGGAAAGCATACAACTGCCGGCCGATATCGTCGGCGCCCTGATGACGCGCGACGGCAAGTACGGCCCCTACCTGGCCCTGGCCGAAGCTTGCGAACTCAATTCCGATCTGGTGTCCTCGCTGGCGGCCGGGCTCAGCCTGTCTCCGCTGGATGTGAACAAGGCGCATCTGTCGGCCTTGTCCTGGGCGCAAAACATCGCCGCCTGATCCGGCGGCGTGGCCTCGGGCCCGGCGCGCCGTCGCGGGCGCGCCGGCGCTCCCGCTTAAATTTCCAGATTGTCGATCAAGCGGGTGTTGCCCAGCTTGGCCGCCGCCAGCACCACCAGCGGCGCGCCCTGCGCCAGCTCGCCTGCCGTGGGCGCTTGCAAGTCGGCGCGGCGGCGCACGGAAATATAGTCGGGTTGCCAGCCGCGCTGGCGCAAGCGATCCATGGCCGCGTGTTCGAGGCCGGCGATGTCGAGCTGGCCGCCGCGCACCGCGTCGGCCACCAGATTGAGGCCTTGATACAGGCTCGGCGCCTCGGCCCGCTCGGCGCCGGACAAGTACATATTGCGCGACGAGAGCGCCAAGCCATCGTCGGCGCGGTAGGTTTCGGCCGCGATGATTTCGGTCGGCAAGGCGAACTGGCGGCTCATATTGCGCACGATCATCAACTGCTGATAATCCTTCTTGCCGAACACGGCCACGCGTGGCTGGACGCAGGAAAACAGCTTGAGCACCACCGTGGTCACGCCGGCGAAAAAGCCGGGACGGAACTCGCCTTCCAAGGTATTGCCCAGGTCGTCGGGCGGGCGCACGCGAAATTCCTGCGGCTCCGGATACAGGTCACGCTCGGTGGGCGCGAACAATACATACACGCCTTCTTTTTCCAGTTTCTCGACGTCGGCCTGGAAGGTGCGCGGATATTGGTCGAAGTCTTCGTTCGGGCCGAACTGGAGCCGGTTCACGAAGATCGAGGCCACCACCGGGTCGCCATGCTTGCGCGCCAGGCGCATCAGGGACAGGTGGCCTTCGTGCAGATTGCCCATGGTCGGCACGAACGCGGTGCGCAACTGGCCGCTTAACTGGTCGCGCAATTCTTCGATGGAGGAAATGATTTTCATGAGTGGTTTTCGCTGTGTACGCTAAAAGGGAACGGGTGTCGCCGGCCGGGTTCAGGCCGGCAAGTAGGCCAGGCGCACGTAGATCGGGGCGAACGGCTCGGCCTGGGTAATTTCAATCAAGGTTTCCTTGGCCAATTCCAGCAAGGCCACGAAGTTGACCACCACCACCGGCACCCCGCCGGCCGGATCGAACAGGTCGGCGAATTCGACGAAGCGGGTCGATTGCAGACGACGCAAGATGCCGGTCATGTGCTCGCGCACCGACAATTCCTGGCGGCTGATGCGGTGATGCTGGGTCAGCTTGGCGCGTTTGATGACATCGAGCCAAGCTTGCTGCAAGTCGGCCGGAGCGACTTCCGGCCAGTTCGGCACCAAGCTTTGTTCGATGAAAATTTGCGGGCGCACGAAGTCGCGTTCGAGCTGGGGCACGGTGTTGAGGTCGTAGGCGGCCAGCTTGATTTGCTCGTATTCGAGCAGGCGGCGCACCAGTTCGGCGCGCGGATCGCCGGCTTCGTCTTCCAGCTCGCTTTTACGCTGGGGCAGCAGCATGCGCGACTTGATCTCGATCAGCATCGCCGCCATGAGCAAATACTCGGCTGCCAGTTCCAGATTGCTGATGCGGATCTGGTCCACGTATTTCAGATATTGCAGGGTGACCTGCGCCATCGGGATATCGAGGATATTGAAGTTTTGCTTGCGGATCAGGTAGAGCAGCAAGTCGAGCGGCCCTTCGAACGCTTCCAGGAAGATTTCCAGGGCGTCGGGCGGAATGTACAAATCGGTCGGCATGCGCATCAGCGGCTCGCCGTACAGACGCGCGTAGCCTGCGGCGACGTCGGGCGTGGCGGCCCGCTCCGGTTCGTCGCCCGCCGTCGTCGCTACCTCTTCTGGCACCATCGCGCCGCTTCCAGGCGCTTAAATCTTGTTTTGGTAGACGTAGGCTTGCTGTTTGATGGCCGATTCCATCTGGCGGTCTTGCTCGTCCAGACTGACCGGCGCCTTATCCCACAGCAAAGCACGACCTAGGCGCTGCCCCTCTTCCATGCCAGGGTTCTTGGCCTTCAAGGCCTTGATGAACAAGGTGTGATCCGATTCGTACAACTGGAATTGTTTGGTTTTCATATGGTCTTATTGGTGAGTCCGCAACAGCTATTTTACCGCGAGCGGGGCGGCGGCGGTGAATTGTCTCGTCACCCCGGGCGCGCCGTGGCGCGGGGCGGAGCGCGGCGGCTGGTCTGTAGCGCTCGCCGCGGCCGATCGGGAGGGCGCTCAAGGATGGCCGTCCGGGGTGGAAGTATATGGTTAAAAGGAACTTGTACCGATCTCACGGCACAGATGGGGGTCCGTCTTGTTCATCCGAGGAAACAATATGCATAGCGAAGCGCGGCGCTTGACGGCGCCACTGTATGAAGGAATTTTTCACGCTTGCCGGCGTATCGTCGGCATGGATGGTAACCATCCGCGGGTCGGCATGGCGCCGACCTCGTATGTGCTCGACGGGCGCACCTATAGCTTGACCAGCGGCGGCGCCGAGTATGCGTTCTGGATCGGCATCAACGGCCCGCGCCTGTTTTTCATCGCCTATGTCAAGGACGTGGAGCAGGACGAAGCGCGACAAGCGTTTTCATTTTGCTTCGGCGGCGCGCAAAAAGTGGGCTGGGAAATGAACTACGAGCCACTCGACAACGGCGTGTCGATCTGGGCCAGTTGCATGACCGACCGCAACCGGCCGCTGTCGGCCGGTTCGCCATCCCCGGCCGAGCCGCTGCAACTGACCGCCGAAGGCGAGTTCTGGGCCACCGATATCGCCATGATGGTGCAATCCTGGGTGCGCACCTGCGAGCGCTTGAAGATCCGCTGTCACGATCTGGAGCCGGCGCCGCTGTAAGGGTGCGGTTCACCGCGCGCATTTTTCTTGCGGCATGGAACTATCGCGCGCGGGCCGCCACAGATCGGTATCCATCTTGAGCACACCGGGAGCGTTCACATGCAAAGCGAAACCAGGCGCCTGAGCGCGCCCTTGTACGACGGCATTTTTTCAGCCTGCCAACGCGGTTTGGCCATGGACGGCAGCCGCCACGCGGTGAGCATGGCGCCCACTTCTTACGCCCTCGATGGCCGCAGCTACACCCTGGTTAGCTGCGGCACCGAGTACACCTTCTGGCTCGGCGTCAATGGCGCGCATTTGTTTTTCATTGCCTACGTCAAGGGCGTGCGCCAGCTGGAGGCGCCGGCCATGTTCGCGTCTTGTTTCGGCGGCGCGCCCCAGGTGACGTGGCAACCCAATTACGAGCCGCTCGACAACGGCGTGTCGATCTGGGCCAGTTGCCTGGCCGAGCGCGCCCGCCTGATCGACAAGCCGGCCGGCCCCGCAAGCGAAGCGGTGTTGAGCGCGGCCGGGCAAGCCTGGGTGGCCGATGTGGCGCGTATGGTGCAGGCCTGGGTCTACACTTGCGACAGCCAGCGGATTCGCTGCCTCGACCTCGAAGCGGTGTACTGAGCCGAGCGCAGATGGCGCGCTGCGCCCCCTTATGCAGCGCTCGTCTCGCAGGACGGCCCCGTCACGTGGCCGACTCCGCGGATGTTCATGTCGCGCCGCTTTGCCGCGCGAGCGCTTGACAAATGAGTTAGCATTTGCTAACTTGGCGATATGCATCCGGCCGACACCTTTTACCTCTCCGACAACGATCCTCCATCCAAGCGGGAGATTTTGAGAGCCGCCCTGAAGTTGTTCGCGCGCGATGGCGTGGCCGGCACCAATATACGTGCGATCGCCTCGGAGTCCGGGTATTCCAATCCGGCGCTGTTCAAGTATTTCGAGAGCAAGGATAGCTTGGCCTTGTATCTGTTCGAGCGCTGCTACTGGCAATGCTTTTCTGTTTTAAGCTCGGCGCTGGCGCAAAAAAACAGCTATCCAGACAAATTGCACATGATGGTGGCTGCGTTCGCCGAATTTATCCAAGCCCAGCCGGAAGCCTTCTTTTTTGTCCAAGAAAATCTGCGCACGTTCTGGCCCACCATGTCGGCTGCCTCGAAAAAGCATTCGCTGTTCGGGGAATTTCGTAAATTGTTGCAACAGGGACGAGACGAGGGCAGCGTCGACGCCGGCCTGGCGATCGATATTCAGCTGGCGGCCTTGATGGGTTTCTTTTTTCAGCTGGCCCGGATGAACCATTTCAAGGAACTCGCATCAGGCGTCGCCGCAAGGACCGATGAGATCGAAGCGATGATCGTCAAGATGTTTCAAATTTAAATTTTTTTAACCCAGGAGTTAGCAAATGCTCACCTCGCAAAAAACCATGCTGGTACTTGGCGGCAGTGGATTTATCGGCCACTATGTGATTCAGGAAGCCGTGAAGGCGGGCTGGCACGTCAAGGCCTTGGTGCGCTCGGACGACGCGGCGGAGCTGGTCGCCGCACGGGGCGCCACGCCGTTTCGGGGCGACGCCAAGCGGCCCGATGAATGGATCGCCGAGGCCCGGGGCGCGCGCGCGATCGTCGATCTGGCCCAAGCCAGGCATCGGAAACGGGTGGGGCGACAGCACCTGCGCGCCGCCGCCAGCGAAAGGCTGGGTTTCACCGAAGCGCTGGTGACATCGCTGCGCGCCTTCAATAGCCGGCAACAAGCTAGCGAGCAACAAGCGATGTTGATTTCGGTGAGCGGCATCGATGATCTCGGGCCGGACGACGATGGCCGCCTTTCGGCGCGCTCGCCTTTGCGAGAGGACGATTACGGTTTCAGCCCGGTCGGGGTTCCGGTGCGAAAAATGCTACAACAGTCGGGGATCAAGGTCGCTTGTGTCGGCCTGGGCACCGTGTATGGACCGGGAAAGGCATTCGCGGACGCTATCTTTCCCCAGCTCGCGAAAGGAAAATGGAAGAACTTTGGCCAGGACATGGCGCTCATTCACGTGCAAGACGCGGCCCGCGCCTTGGTGCACATCGCCGGCATGGAATCGGACGCCATCGCCGGAAAATCGTTCGTATTGACCGACGGCGCGCCCGTGACGATGGATGCTTTCTTTGGACTGGCCGCGCGCCATCTCGGGGTGGCGGCGCCGGGCAGCGTGCCGCGCTGGCTCGCCGCGCTCGTCGCGGGCCGGGCGCTGGTCGACACCATGCTCTACGATCTGCCGGTCACATCCTCGATTCCGGGTTTCGCCGACTTCCAGCTCACGTTTCCGTCCTACCGCGAGGGTGTGCCGGCCACCTTGACGGCGCTCGGTTATATGAAAACCTAGCCTCAGTGGCGCAGCAGGCGCCGCATCACGCAGGGCGCCGGTTCGAGCGGATTGGCGTGCGAGTATTCCAATTCGTCGGCCAGGGTGAATGCGAAGGCGGCATAAAAATCGATCAGCTTGGGCTGGTCGTGGCGCACCGCCAAGCGCACCTCTTCCACCGCCGCCGTCAAGCCGTGGTGGATCACCGCTTCCAATAAATGCTGCGACAAGTTGGCGCCGCGCCATGCGGGTAGCACGCCCATGCGCATGATTTCCCATACGTCGGGCGCGCTGTCGAGCGGCAGCCAGCGCACCGAGCCGACCGCCTGCGCGTCCACCATCAGGATAAAGCCGCCGCCGGCGCGCAGGTGCTCGGCCACTTGCACCGCCGTCTCGCGGTGGCCGCTGGAGGTCACGTTGACCTTGCCGGCCCAGGCCGCCCGGGTGAGCTCGGCGATCAATTGCTTGTCGTCCGCCGTCGCCTCTCGCACCACGATACGCATGGCGGCCTCAGCGAATGCGCATGCCGGGCTCGGCGCCCGGCCAGGGTTGGAGGATGTAGATGCCCGGATTGGCTTTCTCGTCGGCCGCGGAGGCGGCCAACACCATGCCCTCCGAAACCCCGAACTTCATCTTGCGCGGCGCCAGATTGGCCACCAGCACGGTCAGCTTGCCGATCAATTCCTGCGGCTGATAGGCGGCCTTGATGCCGGAGAAAACATTGCGCAGCCGGCCTTCGCCCACGTCCAGGGTCAGGCGCAGCAGCTTGTCCGAGCCATCCACGTGCTCGCAGTTGACGATGCGGGCGATGCGCAAGTCGATCTTGGTGAAGTCGTCGATCTTGATTTCGGGCGCCAGTTCTTCGATGGCGCCGGCCGCCGCGACATCGGTGCCGCCCACCAGGCTTAAAACGGCCGGCGCGGAGGAGGAGGGCGAAGGCGAAGGCGCGGGTGTGGTGGTGGCGGGCGCGGCCGGCGCGTCGAACAAGTCTTCGATCATCTTGGCGTCGACCCGTTTCATCAAATGGGTATACGCGCCTATGCTACGGCCCAACATGGTGTTCC
>JAYVUV010000362.1:0-2835 GCA_043787615.1 Janthinobacterium sp.
CGAGTTTACCTATCATGGCGGGCTCCGAAAGAGGTCGTCCACGCTGGACACGGGGGGCGACAGGGTGAGGACAGAAGCCATCATACTTTCCCTCCAAGCAAGACCATCGACCGAGCAGACCGCGCTTTCGCACCCTATTCCGCCATTTAAGACCAGGCCGCAGGGCTACCATGGCATGACTCCAAAGGCTCATCATGATGATACTCCGAAGAAATATCCTTGCCACTTTTTTGATCACCTCGCACGCCGTTTGTGCGCAAACCGCCACACGCCAAGACCCGGCCGCGCTGCGCGAGAGTGTGCAACATTTCCTGGAAATACAGAGCATCGGCTCGCCCGGACAGGTCACGGTCACGGTCGGCCAACTCGACCCGCGCCTGAACCTGGCGCCCTGCCCGGCGCCGCAACTGTTTCTGGCGCCGGGCGCGCGCGCCTGGGGCCGCACCACGGTGGGGGTGCGCTGCGGCGCGCCCTCGCCCTGGACCATTTATATCCAGGCCAGCGTGGCGGTGGTGGCCGATTACATCGCCAGCGCGGTGCCGCTGGCCCAGGGTCAGAACATCGACGCGGCCCAGTTGCTGACCATGCGCGGCGACTTGAGCGCGCTGCCGGCCGGGCTGGCCACCGAGCCGGCGCAGGTGGTCGGGCGCAGCTTGAGCATGTCGCTGCCGGCCGGCATGCCGCTGCGGCTGGACGCCTTGCGCAGCAAGCCGGTGGTGATGCAGGGCCAGCCGGTGCGCCTGGTGTCGAGCGGCGCCGGCTTCAGCGTGTCGGCCGAGGCCAAGGCGATCGGCAACGCGGGCGAGGGCCAGGTGGTGCAGGTGCGCACCGCCGCCGGCCAGCAGCTCAGCGGGGTGGCGCGCGGCGGCGGCCTGGTGGAGGTGGCGTTTTAATGTTGGCGTTCGAATAAGGCGCTGGAGCCGAAATCGGCTTGCGTCGCATGGAAAAAAAACGTGCTGGTGGCGGGCGCGCGCTAAAGTTATGTGGCGCGGCGCCGTTATAGACCCATATCCCGGAGTGTATGACTCCAACCAGACGAGGATGATGCTGTGAAAATCAACGATACATTAAAGAACACCCCCGGTCCGGCGGTCGCCCCGCCCGCCGCCGGCGCGAGCGGCGCGGCGCGCGGCGCCGAGAAAGCCAGCGTCAACCCCAGCGCGTCCGACAGCGTGCGCCTGTCTTCCCAGGGCCAGGCGCTGGCGGCCAGCGCGGTCGCCAGCGGCGGCAATGTGTTCGACACCAAAAAAGTCGAGCGCATCAAGCTGGCCATCGCCGATGGCCAGTTTCAAGTGAATTCGGAAAAAGTGGCCGATGGCTTGCTCGACACGGTCAAGGATCTGCTGCATTCCCGCAAACGATAAGGTAAGTCATGTCCAGCCCTTGCTCGCCCCTGACCGGTCTGCCCGAAGAACATCAGCTGATGGGCAGTTTGCTCGAACTGATGCGGCGCGAGCAGCAGCATTTGGTGGCGGCCGAGATCGAAGCCCTGACCGAGGTCACGGCGGAAAAATCGCAATTGGTGGGACGCCTGGCGCTGCTGGCCGGCGAGCGCCATAGCGCGCTGGGCGCGGCCGCTTGCGCGCCCGACGAAAGCGGCATGGACAGCTGGCTGGCCGGCCGGCCCGACGCGGTCGCCGCCACGCTGTGGAACGCGCTGCTCGAGCGCACGCGCGAGGCCAAGGAACTGAACCGCGTCAACGGCATGCTGGTCAACCGTCATTTAGCCCATACCCAGGGCGCGCTGAACGCCCTGCATCCGCAGCCGCAAGCCGGCGCCTTCTACGGCCCCAGCGGCCAAACCACCAGCGGCGCGGCCAGTCGCCGGGTCGTGATCGGCTGACGCCATCGGTCGACGCCATCGGCCCACGCCACGGGCGTGACCTGGCCCGAGACCATCCGCCCATTCTCCTTTGTTTGATTCCCTTCGAATTTGCGCTTGCCGCTGCCTGGTCTTAGCGCGCGCCGCCCGGCGCCTCGACGACCGGGTCGGGCAGCGCCGATAAAATGGTGACGGCCACGCGCCGGTTGCGCGCCCTGCCCTCGGCCGTGTCGTTGGAGGCCAGCGGATGATTGTCGCCATGCCCCACCGCCGTGAGCCGGGCCGGCGCCACCCCGCTGTCGATAAACAGGCGCACCACGGCGCTGGCGCGCACCGCCGACAGCTCCCAGTTGGAGGGAAAGTTGGAGTTGCTGATCGGCTGACGGTCGGTGTGGCCCTCGACCTGCACCGCGTGCGGGTCGCCGCGCAGCAGCACCGCCACCGCGCGCAGGATCTGATTCGATTCGGTCGCCAGCTTGGCCTCGCCCGGCTCGAACAGCACGCTGGCGTTGATCTCGACGCTCACGCCGCGGCTGTTTTGCGTCACCCGCACCTTGCCTTCCTTGATCAGCGGCGCCAGGGTCGATAACAGATCCTGGGCCAGGCGCGCCATCTGCTCGCGCTCGCGCCGTAGCGCCTCCAGCCGCCGCTTCAGGGCCGGATTGGGCAGCTGGATCGATTGCGGCGCGTCCATCACGATCGGCGGCGCGCCACGGCGCAAACCGAAAGCGTCGCCGATGGCGTCCGAAAAAACCCGGTACTTGCCCACGTTGAGCGAGGAGATCGCGTACATCACCACAAAAAACGCGAACAACAGGGTGATGAAATCGGCGTAGGAAATCAGCCAGCGCTCGTGGTTGTCCGGCTCCTCGTCATAGCGCTTGCGCGCGCGTCGCATCATCTCAATAGTCCCGCATCAAACTGGCCACGCGCTCCTCGATGATGCGCGAATGGTCGCCGCTGGCGATATCGTGAAACACCGCCGCCATCACCTCGTGCTGGACCACCGAATG
>JAYVUV010000363.1:0-3687 GCA_043787615.1 Janthinobacterium sp.
CAGTTGCTTGGCGTTCGAATAGATCCAGCGCGGCTTGTTGATCGGGCCGCAAATCAATTCCGAGTTTTCCGGATCGAATTCGTCGTCGTGGCACATGCCGTACACTTCCGAGGTCGACGGGAACACCAGGTGCTTCTTGTACTTCACCGCGGCGCGGACGATGGGGAGGTTGGCCTCGAAGTCGAGCTCGAACACGCGCAGCGGCTGCTTGACATAGGTCGACGGGGTGGCGATGGCCACCAGCGGCAAGATCACGTCGCATTTCTTGACGTGGTACTCGACCCATTCCTTGTTGATGGTGATGTCGCCCTCGAAGAAATGCATGCGCGGCTGGTAGGCTTCGTTGTCGAGCAGCTCGCTGATGCGGTCGGACATCATGTCCATGCCATACACGTGCCAATCGGTCGTCTCTAAAATGCGCTTCGACAGATGATGGCCGATGAAGCCGTTGACGCCGAGGATGAGGACTTTTTTCATATGAGATTCTCTTGATGTGATGTTCGTGTGGACCGCAGCCAGACTGGCGCGCACCTGTTCCGCGCCGGCCGGCTCGCCATCGGCCGTCAGGGCCGTGATGGCCAGCATGCGGCCATCGCCGCACACGCCAAAGACGCAATTATCCACTACTGCCAAGCCGCGTGGCAAACTTGTCGTCGAGCGCGCGCTCAAACGGGCGCCGCCGATCACATAGCGCCGCCCGCCCAGCTCGGTGAACGCGCCCGGATACGGCGGCGCCACCGCGCGGTGCAGGTTGTACACTTGTTGGGCCGGCAAGGACCAGTCGATGCGGCCATCCTCGGGCTTGCGCCCGCCGAAATAGGCGCCCCGGCTCAGGTCGTTGAAACGCTCCGGCGCGGTGCCGGCCAGCAGCGCCGGCAAGACCGTCCACAGCGCTTGCTCGGCGGCCAGCGTGACCTTGCCGAACACTTCGAAGGCGGTGTCGTCGGGCAGGATAGGCACCGCGCTTTGCGCCACGATGGCGCCGGCGTCCGGCTTGACCGTCATGCGGTGCAAGGTGGCGCCGGTCTCGGTCGCGCCGTGCAGCACGGCCCAGTTGACGGGCGCGCGGCCGCGAAACGCGGGCAGCAGCGAGCCGTGCATATTGTAGGCCGGCGCCAGTTCCAGCAGGGCCGCCGGCAGCATGTGGCGGTAGTAAAAGCTGAACAGGAAATCGGGCTTGGCCGCCGCCACCCGTTCCAGCAAGTCGGCGCCTTTTGCGTGCTCGGGCGTGACGACAGGCAAGCCCTCGGCCCGGCACAGGGCCAGCACCGATTCGAACCAGATCGCCTCGGCCGGGTTGTCCTGGTGGCTGACCACCAGGGCGATATCGACCCCGCCGGCCAGCAGCACCTTGAGACAGCGCACGCCCACGTTATGGTAGGCGAACACCACCGCGCGCGGCCGCGCCGCGCTCATCGGCCCACCTGGCGTTTTTCGGCGGCGCCGACGCCGCCCAAGTCGTGTTCCAGCTGGCCGGGCTGGCTTTGCAAGATGGTTTGCACCACATAGCGCGGCCGCGCCCGCACTTGCTGAAAGATGCGCCCCACGTATTCGCCCAGCAAACCGATGCCGAACAAGATCACCCCCATGAAGAAGAAGGCGATCGCGAACAGGGTGAACACGCCCTCGGCCTCGGCCCCCAGCAGGAAGCGGCGGATCAACAGCATCAGCACCAGCGCGCCCGAGAAGAAGGACATGGCCATGCCCAGCATGGAAAACATTTGCAGCGGAATCAGGGAAAAACCGGTGACCAGGTCGAAGTTCAGGCGGATCAAGCTATACAGGGAATATTTCGATTCGCCGGCCGAGCGCTCCTCGTGCTCGACCACGATCTCGGTCGGCTTGCGCGCGAAGCAATACGCCAGCGCCGGCACGAAGGTGTTCACCTCGGCGCACTGGTTGATCAAGTCGATCACATTGCGCCCGTAAGCGCGCAGCATATTGCCCTGGTCGGTGATCTTGATGTTGGTGATCTTTTCGCGCAAGCGGTTCATCATCTTCGAGGCCACCGTGCGCCAGGCCGAATCCTGGCGCTTGCGCCGGATCGAGCCGACGTAATCGTAGCCTTCGCGGATCTTGGCCACCAGGTTGCCGATTTCTTCGGGCGGGTTTTGCAGATCGGCGTCCAGCGTGACCATGACCTCGCCGCGCGACGCTTCGAAGCCGGCCAGGATCGCCATGTGCTGGCCGTAGTTGCCGTTGAACAGGACCACGCGCGTCACGTCCGGCCGCTGGCGAAACTGCTCGGCCAGGATGGACACCGAGTTGTCGCGGCTGCCGTCGTTGACGAAGATGATTTCGTAGCCGACGCCCAGCGCGTCGAGCGCCGGATACAGGCGGGCGAACAGGGCGGCCAGGCCGGCTTGCTCGTTATAGATAGGAATGACGACGGATAACTCGGGTTTCATCGCGGCATCCATTATTTGACCAAGATCGATTTCACGGCCGCCACCGCGCGCAGCACGTCGGCCTCGCTCATGCTGTAAAACATGGGCAGGGTCACGGTCAGGCGGCCGATTTTTTCCGCCACCGGGAACATGCCTTCGGTGAAGCCGCGCGCGCGGTACAGGCTGAACAAGTGGATCGGCGCGTAATGGTAGCCGGTGCCGATGTTGAGCTCGGCCATGCTGGCCATGAAGGCGGCGCGGGTGCCGGGACCCTGGTCGGGCAAGATGATTTGGAACAGGTGCCAGTTGCTGTGCTCGAAATCGGCGAGCGGCAATTGGGCCCCGCTGTCGGCCTCGAATTGCGGGCCGAAATGGGCGAAGTAGGCGCGCGCCAGATTGCGCCGGTGCGCGCTGATGGCGTCCACCTGGGGCAACTGGCCCAGGCCGATGGCGGCCGCCATGTCGGTCATGTTGTATTTGCCGCCCAGCACGTCGACATCGATGCCGTCCAGGCCGCTGCGGGTGACGCCCTGCAAGCGGTATTTCTCGGCCAGGCGGGCTTCCTCGGCGTTGTTGAGCACCAGGCAGCCGCCTTCGCCGGTGGTGATGTTTTTATTGGCTTGGAAGCTGAACGAGACGAAGTCGCCGAAGGCGCCGATGCGCCGGCCGCGCCAGGACGAGCCGATAGCCTGGGCCGCGTCTTCCACCACGCGCAAATCATGGCGCTGGGCGATGGCGTACAGGCGGTCCATATCGACCGGCAAGCCGGACAGATAGACCGGAATGATGGCGCGGGTGCGCGGCGTGATGGCCGCCTCCAGCTTGTCGAGGTCGATATTGCGGGTGACGGGGTCGATGTCGGCGAACACCGGGGTGGCGCCCACTTCGATGATCACGTTGGCGGTGGCGACCCACGAAATGGGGGTGGTGATGACTTCGTCGCCGGGGCCGATGCCGGCGATGCGCAGCGCGATCTCCATGGTGCAGGTGCCGGAATTGAAGGTGCGCACCGGGCGGCCGCCGAAATAGTCCGACAGGGCCGCCTCGAAGGCTTGCACCTTGGGGCCGCTGGTGATCCAGCCCGAGCGCAGCACCTCGCCGACGGCGGCGATGGTGGCTTCGTCGATGGACGGTTTGGAAAAGGGCAGGAAGGGCGGGGTGGAAGTCATAGGGTCGGCATGCTTGAAATAGGGGTGAAGAAAGGGCGCGGCGCCGACGTGCGCCGGCCGGCCGGTGAAAGCGGGTACAAGCTCATGCTAAAACGGTCGGTCGCAACGCGGCGCGCCGCCCGGCCGGGGGG
>JAYVUV010000364.1:0-2109 GCA_043787615.1 Janthinobacterium sp.
AATTGTACGCACTCTTTGTGGCATCGCATATCCACCGGACGCCCGGCTTGCCCTTCGGCGCCGCGCGGCTAAGCTGCAAGCGAGACGAGACGAGACAAGAAAAGACGAGACGGAACCCGGCCCGTCGCGCTAGCCGGCCGCATGGCAACCTTGACCGGAGATGAAACTTGGCGCCGCGATCAACACCAACTTTTGGTTACTTGGGATGGCTAAATCACAAGTCAAAAACGGGCGTCGCCGGAAACCCGATGCGGTTCCCTCGCGCGGCGGCCGAAAACCGCTCCGGCCCGCTATCAGCTTGATCGGCGACAAATTTTCATAGCTGAAACAAAATCATACCCCTGGGGAGTATGAAAAAATTCATGAACATAAACAGCAAGTTAGACGTGGGACGACTAAGATACCTGTGGTAATGCGGGTTTGCATAAGGCTATCCTTATCAAAATAATTGGCGAAAATTTATGGTCACACGGCTGACATATTTCTTGACGCATGCGTCGCGACCTACGTACACTCCAGCATTATTCCTGGTCAGCCCGGTGTTTCTACGACGACAACAATGGAAAATTATGCACGAAAAATCTATTAAATCGGCAACCCTGGCAAGCCTGCTTCTGGTCCCCGTCCTGGCCTTCAGCCCCGTCCTGGCGCACAGCGCCGACGGCGTGATCGAGACCATTCCCGCCGAATCGTTTCAGCCTTCCGCCGCGCCGTTGGCGCCCGCCACGGCGCAGGTAACCACGCCAGCGCCGACGCCGACGCCCGCCACGGCGCAGGTAACGACGCCAGCGCCGACCACGCCGCCGCAAGCGAGCGCCAAATCGCCCGGCGCCGAGGCGGCTGCGGCGTTCAAAGCGGACAAGATCCCCAAAATCGTCGTCGAGAGCGTCGAAGCACCCAAGGAAGTCAACGTTTGGGGCCGCATCCGCACCGGTTACGCCATTCCCGATGTCGACAACGCGCTGGTGGCCAAGCACATCGCCGCCTACGCCGCCCACCCGCAATATCTGGCCCGCTCCACCGCGCGCGCCTCGCGTTACATCTACCACGTGGTGCAGGAATTGGAAAAACGCGGCATGCCGACCGAACTGGCGCTGCTGCCCTTCATCGAATCGGCCTTCAACCCGCAAGCGTTTTCCACCGCCAACGCGGTCGGCATGTGGCAATTCGTGCCGGCCACCGGACGCGACTACAATTTGAAACAGGATATGTTCAAGGACGAGCGCCGCGGCGTGCTGGCCTCGACCGACGCCGCCCTGACCTACCTGCAACGCCTGTACGACATGTTCGGCGACTGGCAGCTGGCCCTGGCCGCCTACAACTGGGGCGAAGGATCGGTGCAGCGCGCGATCAAGAAAAACCAGGCCATGGGCAAGGCGACCGACTTCGAAAGCCTGGCCGATCTGATGCCGGCCGAAACACGCAACTACGTGCCCAAGCTGCAAGCGGTGAAGAACATCATCGCCAATCCCCAGCAATACGGCATCGAGTTGCCTCTGGTGAGCAACCAGCCCTATTTCACGGCGGTCGACAAAACCAGCGATATCGACCTGGCCATCGCGGCCCAGCTGGCCGAATTGTCGATGGATGAATTCAAGGCCCTCAATCCCCAATTCAACCGCCCGGTGATCACCGGCGGCGAAAAGACCAAAATCCTGCTGCCGCAGGAAAACGCCGCCAAATTCACCACCAATCTGGCGCAATGGGGCCGGGCTTTGTCGACCTGGACCACGCACAAGATCACCAGCGCGCGCGAACGGATCGAAACGCTGGCCTCGACCTTCGGCACCACGCCCGACGTGATACGCCAGGCTAACAACATTCCCCAGCGCAGCAGTCTGCGGGTCGGCTCCACCATTTTGGTGCCGAAAACCTCGGCCTCGCTCAATATCGATATCTCGCCGGAAATCGCCGACAACGCCACCATGGCCTTCGACGCCGACCGTCCCGGCCGTTACAACAAAAGCGCCAAGGGCGGCAAAGCCGGCAAGAGCGGCCGGGGCGAACAGTCCTCACCCATTTCGCTGGTGAAACCGCGCATCGCGCGCGCCGCCGCCTCTTACCGGCACATTGCGAAACGCTGATGACGCGGGGCCGGGGGCCGGGGGC
>JAYVUV010000365.1:0-16932 GCA_043787615.1 Janthinobacterium sp.
GGTGGGGCAGGCCGACAGGGCCAGGGTGGGCTGGGCGATGTAGCCGTCCGGGCGGGCCAGCAAGCGGCGCCGGAAATCGTCGATCTGCTGGGCGCTGGAGGCGGGACCGATCAACATGCCGTAACCGCCGGCGCCGTGCACTTCTTTTACCACCAGCTCGCTCAAATGGGCCAGGGTGTAAGCCAGGTCGGCCGGCTTGCGGCACTGGTAGGTGGGCACGTTGTTGAGCACCGGCTGCTCCGACAGGTAAAACTTGATCATGTCGGGCACGAAGGGGTAGATCGACTTGTCGTCCGCCACCCCGGTGCCGATGGCGTTGGCCAGGGTCACGCGGCCGGCGCGGTAGACCGACAGCAAGCCCGGCACGCCGAGCGAGGAATCGGCGCGAAACGCCAGCGGATCGAGGAAATCGTCGTCGATACGGCGGTAAATCACATCGACCCGTTTCGGGCCACGGGTGGTGCGCATGTAGACCGCGTTGTCGTTGACGAATAAATCCTTGCCCTCGACCAACTCGACCCCCATTTGCTGGGCCAGGAAGGCGTGTTCGAAGTAGGCGGAATTGTGCATGCCGGGTGTCATCACCACCACGGTGGGGTCGTTTACGCCCATCGGTGCCACCGAGCGCAAGTTGTCGAGCAACATGTCCGGGTAATGGTCGACCGGCGCGATCTTGTGACGCGCGAACAGATCGGGAAACAGCCGCATCATCATCTTGCGGTCTTCCAGCATGTACGACACGCCGGAGGGCACGCGCAGATTGTCTTCCAGTACATAGAATTCGCCGGCGCCCGCGCGCACGATGTCGACCCCGGCGATATGGGCGTAAATATCGGAGGCCACCGAGATGCCCTGCATTTCGGGACGGTATTGGGCGTTTTTATAGATTTGTTCGGCCGGAATGATACCGGCCTTGATGATATTTTGATCGTGATAAATATCATGGATGAACATATTGAGGGCTTTGACACGCTGCACCAGCCCGGTTTCCAGCTGAGACCATTCCTGGGCCGGGATAATGCGCGGAATGGTGTCGAAAGGGATCAGGCGCTCGGTGCCGGCGTCGTCGCCATACACGGCGAAGGTGATGCCGACCCGGCGAAAGGTGAGATCGGCCTCGGCCCGCTTGCGTTCGATGGTTTCGGCGGTTTGCTGGCCCAGCCAATTATTAAATTCCCGGTAGTGTTCCCGAGTTTCGCCGGGCGTCGCCACGCCGGGCGTCGCCTCGCCGGCAGTCGCGACTTCCTCGCCGTGGGCCGTCATTTCATTAAAAAATTTCGCCATGTCCTGATTTCTCCGCTTGTTGTGCAATCTTTCTATTCTTCCATATCAAGAAGCGTGCCAGGATATTTTCATAGAACGCGTGTATCGGCAAGATAAACCGCCCCAGTATGGTGCGCAAGAGCACATATAATCGCAGATAAGAGAAAGTGGCGCGAATCGGCGCGCCCGCCGGGCCGGCATAGTATCGATGGCGCCACGCCGACGCGTGCTTGGCGCGCGCGGCTGCGAACAACGCTTGTGGGAGCGGGCGGGGCGGTTCTATACTGGGTCGATCGCACTAGCTGGCGGCGGCCGCGGCAGCATCGCTCGCGACGCGCGCCAAGCGCAAGGGCCGGCGTCAAGTTGGCTGGAGGACTGGAATGTCGACCGATTTTGACCGCATGATTCTCGAGCAAGCTCCCGGCGGCGTGGTCGTCACCACGCCCAAGGGCTTGGTGCAACACTGGAGCCGGGGCGCCCAGGTGATTTTCGGCTACGACAGCGCGGAGGCCACCGGGCGCATGCTCGATGAATTGATCGCCTTGCCCGGCCATGCGGACGATTGGGCCAAGGTGGTGCAGGCGCTGCTCTCGTTCGGCAATTTCGACTACGAATGCTTGCGCCGCAAGAAGGATGGTTCGCTGGTGTATGTGTCGGTGTCGAGCAAGGCGGTGTACGACGAGCGCGGCGATATCGAATACATTTTGTGCAGTAAGAAGGATGTGACCCAGCTCAAGGCCTTGCGCGAGGCTAAGCTGGTCGAGGCCAAGTTCCGCGAGCTGCTGGAATCGACCCCGGACGGCATCATCATGGCCAATTCGACGGGCCGCATCGTGCTGGCCAATAGCCAGGCCGAGCGCTTGTTCGGTTATGCCGCCGGCGAGTTGCGCGGGCAATTGCTGGAAGTGTTGCTGCCCAAGCGTTTCCGGATGGGCCACGTGGGCCACCGTTCCGACTATGTCGCGCTGCCGCGCACGCGCACCATGGGCGCAGGGCTGGAACTGTACGGCTTGCGCAAGGACGAGGTCGAGTTCCCGGTGGAGATCAGCTTGAGTCCGATTCAAACCGAGGAAGGCACCTTGGTGATGAGCGCGATCCGCAATATCAGCGAACGCAAGAAGGCGGAACAAAAATTTCGCGGCTTGCTGGAATCGGCGCCCGATTCGATCGTGATCGTCAACCGCAGCGGCGAAATCGTGCTGGTCAATTCGCAGACGGAAAAGCTGTTCGGCTACCCGCGCCACGAGTTGCTGGGCAAAAAGGTCGAGATCTTGATCCCGAAACTGTTCGGCGACAACAACGAGGATAGCCGGACCGGGTTTTTTAACGAGCCGCGCTCGCGCGCCATGGGCGCCGGCCTGGAATTGTACGGTTTGCGCCGCGACGGCGGCGCGTTTCCGGTCGAGATCAGTCTCAGTCCGCTCGAGACCGAGGGCGAGGTGCTGGTGTCGAGCGCGATCCGCGATATCACGGAGCGCAAGCATATCGAGCGCACCTTGCAGGAAAAAACGCTGGAGCTCGAACGCGCCAATCAAGCCAAGGACCGTTTTCTGGCCAGCATGTCGCACGAGTTGCGCACGCCACTGAACGCGATCCTTGGCTTCGCCCAGTTGTTGGCCAACGACACGCTGCCGGTGACGCCGCTGCAGCGCAAAGAATTTACCGCGTGTATTTTGAAGGCCGGCAAACATTTGCTGACCCTGATTAACGAAACGCTGGATCTGGCCAAGGTCGAGTCGGGCACTATCGGCTTGTCGATGGAGTCGGTCGATCTGGCCGACGTGATCGAGGAATCGCGCAGCATGATCGTGCCGCTGGGCGACCGGCGCGGCATCCGCATGATTTTTCCAAAGCAGGTGGCCCTGCATGTGCAGGCCGACCGCACCCGGCTCAAGCAAATCATCTTGAATTTATTGTCGAACGCGATTAAATACAATCGCGAAATGGGCGCCATGGTGGTCGATTGCGCCGTCACGGCGCAGGGCCGGGTGCGCATTTCGGTGCAAGACACCGGGATCGGCTTACGACCGGAACAGATGGCGCTCTTGTTCGAGCCTTTCAACCGGCTGGGGCAGGAAGCGGGGCTGGAGGAGGGCACCGGCATCGGCCTGGTGGTCACCAAGCGTTTGGTGGAATTGATGGGGGGCGAGATCGGCGCCACCAGCACGGTCGGGATCGGTAGCGTGTTTTGGATCGAATTGCAGCGCGCGACGACGCCGCAAGCGGCGCACGGTACGCCGGTCGCCGAACTGGCGCCGCCGCCGGAGCGGCGGGCCGACGCGCAAGGTGACTTGCCGACTTTGTTGTATGTGGAAGACAATCCGGCCAATTTGCGCTTGGTCGAGGAAATCATGCGCTTTCGCGCCGACCTGCGCCTGATCTCGGCGCCGGACGCCAGCCTGGGCATCGCGCTGGCCAAGGCGCATCAACCGCGCGTGATCTTGATGGACATGAATTTGCCGGGCATGAGCGGTCGCGAGGCGCAAGCGGTGCTGCGCGCCGATGCCCGCACGGCGGCCATCCCGGTGATCGCCTTGACGGCCAACGCCATGCCGAGCGATATCGAAGCGGCGCTGGAGGCGGGCTTTTACGGTTATATCACCAAGCCGATCAATATCGATGAATTCATCGACGCCATCAATGGCGCCCTGGTTTTCGCGGCCGCGTCGGCCGGCACGCCGGAAGCGGGGCCGGAAGGCGTGCGGCAGGTCGGCGCGGAGGCTTAGCACCTTGTCGATCCGCAATAAGTAAACAAATCAGTTTACTTATTATGGCCCCGCCTTTACACTTTGGCATTGTTTCTTTTTCGAGATGCCATGCGATCCACCGTGCTCATCCTAGCCGCTTGCCTGCTCGCTTTGTTGTCGACCATAGGCTGTTCCTTGCCCTATCCGCTGTTGCCACCGCTGTTCGGGTCCGAGGCGCACAACGCTTTCAACCATTTCCTCGGTTTGCCGCCCAAATTGTTGTTTGGCGTGGCGTTGGCGATCAACCCCTTGGGTCTGTTGATCGGTTCCGCGTTGATGGGGCCGCTTTCCGACCGTTACGGGCGCCGTCCGGTATTGTTGGTCACGGCCTGCGGGGCCGCCGCCGGACACGCGCTGACCGCGCTGGCCCTGCTGCTGGAATCGTATCCCTTGTTTTTGTTTGCGCGTTGCGTAACGGGTATGTTGGAAGGCAATGTGGCGGTCGCCCGGGCCTTGCTCGCCGACCGTTTGGCGGGGCCGTTACGCCTGCGCGCCATGTCCTGGTTGAACGGGGCGGCCTACCTGGGCTGGCTGGTCGGCCCCTTGCTGGCCGGTTTCACGCTGGTGTGGGGCGTGAGCACGCCGTTCTGGATCGCCGCCGGGGCCTTGTTGCTGGTCGCCTCCCTGGTGTGGCTGGGTTTGCCGAAAGAAGCGGCCTCGACGGCGACGAGTTCCTGGTGGCAGGTGGCGCGCGACCGGCATGCCTTGCACTTGCTGCGGCATCTGGATTTGCGCGCGATATTTGTGGTGCAACTGGCCTATACCTGCGGGGTGACGGCGTTTTACGAATATTATCCGCTGTGGCTGGTGGAGCGGCCCGGATATGGCGCGCGCGGCATCGCTTGGGTGACGGCCGCCCTGTGCGCGGTGATGACGCTGAGTTCGCTCTTCGCCGGCGGCCCGAGCAAGTTCGCGCCGCTGCGGCGCGCGTCCTGGTATGCGGTCGGGGTGGCGCTGGCGGTGGGATTGGTAGCGGTCGGCAACGTGTGGCTGGGTCTGGCGGGCATCGTCCTGTTCGGCGTTCCGAACGCCTTGTTTAACGCCGTGTTGCAAGGCTGGTGCGCGGAACGTTTCGGCGCCCACGGGCAGGGTGCCGTGATGGGCTTGCTATCGACGACGTTTTGTTTGTCCAACATCATGATGGCGGTGGCGGGTGCCTTGCTGACCTTGATCGATACGCGCTTGATTTTGCTGCTGGGCGCGCTATTGACGGGGTGGGCCGGTTGGCGCGTGCGCGGCTGGCATGACACGCCGGCCGAGCCGGCAATGGGGTCGGTGGCGGTGGCGCCATGAGCCGGGCGGCCGGCAACACCGGCGAGCAGATATTGTATGTATTGAAGACCCAAGGCCCCCATACCGCTCAGCAATTGGCGGACTTGCTGGGGTTCACGTCGATGGGCGCCCGGCGCCAGTTGGAGGCGGCGCAGGAAAAAGGTTACGTCGCTTTCGACGAGGTGGCCGACAAAGTGGGGCGGCCGGCTCGGCGTTGGCTGCTCACGGGCGCCGGACATGCGCGCTTTCCCGACCGGCACGGCGAGTTGACCGTGCAATTGATCGAGCAGGTGCGCACCTTGTTTGGCGAGGCGGGCCTGGATAAGTTGATCGCCGGCCGAGAACACAGTAACGAGTCGCAATACCAAGATCGGCTCGACGGCTGCGCGGACTTGCCGGCGCGGGTGGCAGCGTTGGCGCACCTGCGCGAGGCCGAAGGGTATATGGCGCAGGTCGAGACGCGGGCCGACGGTAGCTTGTTACTGATAGAAAATCATTGTCCGATCTGCGCGGCGGCAAGCGCGTGCCAAAATTTTTGCCGTTCCGAATTGATGCTGTTTCAGCGCGTGCTGGGCGACTGCCTGGTCGAGCGTGACGAGCATCTCCTGAGCGGCGGCCGGCGTTGCGTGTATGTGATCAAGCCCTTGCCTTTGTAGAGAGGAAAACCGCCACCTATCACCGATCGAGGCAGGCCTCAAATGATGCGAAGAACAGCGTGCCATGCGGGCGATGGTTCTCACTCCAGCTTGGCCGTCGTCGATGAGAGAATATGTTGCCTTGCACAGGGAATGTTGGAATTCGTTACAATATAAATTGCCTCGTGGACCGATTGTTGTCATCGGCTGCAAGCGCCATTGCGATTTTTGACCTGACAAGGAACTGCACTGTGAAACTTTGCCTTATTTCCACCGCGTTTGCCGTCCTGTGCGCCAGTTTGAGCGTACCGGCCATGGCGCAAGACGTTCATGCCGCGCATCCCAGCCATCCGGCCCAGCATCCGCACCACTGGAGTTACACGGGAGCCACCGGCACCACGCATTGGAGCGAACTCGAAGGCGATTTCGCCACCTGCAAAGTGGGTCATGCTCAATCGCCGATCAATATTTTGGGCGCGGTCAAAGCCGACTTGCCGGCGATCGAATTTCGTTACAGCCCGTCGAGCGCCGAGGTGATCAACAACGGCCACACGATCCAAGTCAATTTACCGCCGGGCAGCAGCGTGATGCTCGGTGGCGACGCTTACCAATTACTTCAGTTCCATTTCCATACGCCTAGCGAAGAGCGGATCAACGGTAAATCGTTCCCGCTGGTGGCGCATATGGTGCATCGGAACGAGGATGGCAAGCTCGCGGTGGTCGCCGTGTTGTTCAAGTTGGGCAAGGAAAATCCGGTGCTGGCCAAGATTTTCTCGGTCATGCCGCACAAGGAAGGTGGGAAAGCCGAGTTGGCCGAGCCGTTGAATCCGGGTGATTTATTGCCGACCAAGCAAGCCTATTACTCCTTCATGGGTTCGCTGACGACGCCGCCTTGTACCGAGGGTGTGCGCTGGCAGGTGTTGGAGGAGCCGGTTGAAATTTCGCATGCCCAGCTGATGGCGTTTCATAAGCTATACCGCATGAACGCGCGCCCGATTCAGCCTTTGAACGGCCGCGACGTGCAGGAAAGTTCCTAAGGTTGGCGGACTTGGGATCGTCGGGTTCGATTTCCCCAGTTCGACAATCGGCCAAGCCTACCAGTTGATACGGTGTTTTTCTTCCGTTTCCGCGTGGCGCAAGTCGTCCGGGGAGTGGAGGTAGATATTGGTCGTGCTGATCGATTCGTGACCCAGATTGTCGCGTACGTGACGCAGATCGAGCGCGCCGTTGGCCATGTGCGAGCCGGCGGTGTGGCGCAACCAATGGGCCGACACTTGCAGCACTCGCAAGGCGTCCGGTTCGTATTCGGGGCCGCGCCGCCGGAAGCGCTCGGCGGTGAGTGCGAAGACTTGTTTGACGATGGCGTGCACGCCGCCGCGCGTCAAGCTGCGGTGCTTGCCGCCGATCGGCAGCAGCAGCGGCGCCGCCTCATGCGGCGACGGCAGGGGCGGCATGCCGAGTTGGCGCCGATATTGGGCCAGCTCGGCCATCAATTCGCCGGTGGCCGGAACGATGCGCAACTTGTCGCCCTTGCCCAGCACCTCCAACCACCATCGCTCCACGCCGCCCTTGTCGCGGCGCTGGAAAAACGCGCCCATGTCGGTGCCGATGACTTCCGAAATGCGCAAGCCGCAGACATAGAGCAGGGTGAATAACCAGCGCAGCCGGTAATAGTGCTCACGGTCCCTGGGTGTGTCGCGCGGCAGCGCGTCGATGCCGGCCTTGATTTCGGCCCAGATGTCGTCCTCGACATAGCGGGTCACGCGCGCCGGCCCGCGCCGCTTGCGCTCGCGCGACAAGGCCAGCGGATTGCCGGCCAGATACCCGGCGTTGACCAGCCAAGAAAACAGGGCGTTGAGGATGACCGCGCTCTGACGCTGGCTGGCGGCCGACAAGGGACCGGCGAACGGGCGCCAGGCCGGATGGGAGCGTGGAAATTTACGGCCCGCCGGCGTGACCCAGCGCGCGGCGGGGCGCGGGTCCCGCAAAAACTCTTTATATGCCAGCCAATCCTCGTGATGCAGCGACGACAGCGGCTTGCCGCGCTCGACGGTGCACCACAACAGCAAGCGCTCGGCTTCTTTACGGTAATTGTCGAAGGTTGTCTTGGTATCGATAAAGCGCGCCAACCATGCCTTGATGGCGTCCACGTCATTGTTGGCCGCGATTTGCGCGCGCCCCGGCGGCGCGCGATTACTACCCGCGCAACCATCCAAACCCATAGGCAGCGCGAGGTTTTCCATCGGCGCGGGCTGAAAAACGATTTCGAAAGGCACGGCAGGGTTCATGGTGGCTCGCAACAGGAAAAGGCGGGAAACGCGGCTGGAATCGACATTATACAAGTAATGTCATATTTTTAAATAGTATAATAAAATTCACTACATAATACGTTGTATTATAATGTAGAGCTCATTTGAAAGCCTATATATGCATACCTCCGCCCAGCTCGACGAGCGCACCCTGTTGGCCGACATCGAAGCCTTACGCGGCCGGTTCCCCCAGACCCAAGACTTGTATCGGGAGGTCTGCGGCTTGATGTTCTTCCGCTATGGGGTGACGCCCACCGCCAACAAGTTGTATCAGTTGGTCAGAAAGGGCAGCATGTCGGCGCCCGCCGAGGCGCTCAACCGGTTTTGGGAAAATTTGCGCGAGAAGAGTCGGGTGACGATCGGCCACCCGGACTTGCCGGAAGCCTTGAAAATAGCGACCGCCGAGTTAGCGGTGGCATTATGGAAAACCGCGCTCGATCAAGCCAACGCTTCTTTGGCGAGCTTTCGTCAAGACGGGCAACGCGCGCTCGAGCAGGCACGGGCCGAAGCGGCCGCCGCCCTGGCCCAACGCGAGCGGGCCGACGCTACGGCCCGCGATATCGAACAACAATTGAGCGTGGCGCGCCGCCACATCGCCAATCTGAACAGCGAGCTCGGTGCCGCATCGGCCGCACATGCCGCACTGGAAGCACGCGCGCTGGAAGCGAAAGACGCGCTGGTCGCCTTGCATGCCCACTTCGAAGGAGTCAGGAAGGAACATGGCCAGGAATTGAACATGTTGCGCGAGGCAACCACCCTGGCGGAACAGCGCTGTCGGGCGATGGAGGCACGTTCTCTGCTGGAAGTCGACCGCGAGCGCACCGAGTCGAAAAAATGGCAAAAGATGGTCGATGCAGAGCGTGCCAACGCGGCCGCCGTTTCGGAAAGACATCAGACCGAGGTCCGTGCCCTGCATAACGAATTGGGCGACCTGCGTCAGCGTTGTGGCGTCATGCAAGGCTCATTGCAGGCAAACGTGGCCAATCTGGCCCAATCCGAGCAACACTTGGCCTCAAGTCGCACGCAATTAGCCGACAACCTGGCCGAGGCCGAATCGATGCGTATTGAAATAGCGCGCTTACAATTGGCATGGCAGCAAGCGCTGGCCGACGCCGAGCGGCAGCGGATAATGTTGGCCCATGCAAGCGACTTGGCGGCAAAGGCGGCCGCTACAAACGTCACGGGTCGGACGCGCAAGCCCCGGCAAGAGAAAAATAAGCTGGCCGGGGAGGGTGATCTCTGATTGGCCTCGGGCGAGGCCAACGGTTAGCGCTGCTGAATTGTTAAAGCTTCTTATCGCCCCGGTACCAGTCATTGCCCACTCGCCTTAAATCGGCTTGCTGCACCGAACCCAAGGCACCCGAGCCGGAGCGCGACGCATCGATGTACTCAATCTTGTCTATACTCACCGAGAAATTCTTGTCGTAAGTGGTGCTATACAAGTCCACCTTGTTATTGGCTAGATCGACCTTCGTCAACTTGCCTTGTTCGATGGTCGAATTGATGGAATTGCCAAAATGGCCATGCAACATCAGGTAAGTGCCAGTCGGAATATCCGTCAATTGTTCACCTATCGTCCGCGCCAGCTGCACATTCGGCGCGTACTCTTCCAGTCGCCGGCCTTCCCGGGCGGCCCAGGCATTGGCCTCTTGCAGCAGCGTCTCGTATTGCTCCGGATCATTCATACTTAATTCTTCGATCATCTCATTCGCAATTTCAACCTGATCAGTGTACTGAGGCGAAACGGGAATGCCCAGCGCCGTGCGCCATTTCTCGGTTTGGGCGGCATAATCTCCAGGCGTAATATATTCAGACATGATCAATTCTCCATCGAAGCTACATTAAAAGATAAGCCAGGCAGGAGCGCGAACCTGCCTTGACGGTCGATTTTATTTATGAAAAACAACGAGAGAGCTACCGGCCCGTGCAGCAGGCCCGCTCTGTGAATGATCGTACGCGTAGACCACATATTTATCAAATATTTTTAATTATTTTTCTTCTAATTTTGTGCGCGGGAGGCCGGCTAAATAACGCTTGACATTGCGATGAATTTTTAGCGCTGTTTTGACTGTCAGAATCTGGGCAACTAAAGATTCAGAGTGGAAATTCGGTTAATATGAGGGAGAGGGAGCGAATCGCAAAGTGATAGTCGGCGCGTGGGCCGGGGGAGGGCGGGCGACCGCCTGGGCCGCCCGGATCAAACTAAAAGAAATTAATATTTCGGTGGCAAGTCGAGATTATTCAAGCCTTGCACATTACCGTTAGCGCCGGTGGTGGTGTCTGACGACAAGGATCCACCTTGACTACTGCCGACCCCGACATCGCTTTGCATGGTGCGCGTCCCCGCGCCCATCACACTACCGCTCGCCGTGCGTTGCCCAGGTTGGCTTTGCTGGGTGCCATAAAAGCCATGAATTTGCGAACTATATTCGGCGCTCGCCATGTCTGGCCAATTGTCCTTATCAAAACCAGGCGCGTTTTTCAACTGCTCCTTGGACACATCAAGCAAAAAACGCTTGTTGACCGTGTCCAGTTGCAAGCTCTGCCAAGGCACAGCGAACAGTTTTTCGCCCATGCCCAGCCAGCCACCGAAAGACAGTACGGCATACGAGACCTGGCCGGTGCGCGTGTCCAGCATGATTTCCTTGATATCGCCTAAATCTTCTTCCTGGCGGTTGTAGACATCTTCGCCGATCAGCGTGTCCGCGCCCATCAAGGCCGGGCCGGGGCCGGTGTGGCCTTCGATGTCGTTATAAATGCCGTAGGTATCGCGATCTAAGTAGCTCATTATGGTCTCCAAGTAGTTTATTACCGAGTAGGTACGCCGCTGTGGCGACAAGACTCATCATGCTCGTGCTTGAGCCCAGCATAAATAGGCGCACGCGCGGCGCTATTGTAGGAAAGCTCTGAGTTACTTAGGAACACAGTCCATGCGGAAACTATATTTCCTGTTCCGACACCACTTGCATTAATTGCGTGTGCAACTCCTCCGTCTCTTGGTCGGCTGGAAACATGCACTCGACGCGTAATTCTTGTGCTGCAATATTCTGCGGTGCTGCAACAAAAGTAATCATCGAAAAATAATTCATCACGGCACCATTTTTAATAAAACTGAACGGTACCATCGGCAAGCCTTCCGTGGCGTGAGCGCCGGCGACCGCCGGCCAATGCTTGTCCACGTCGGGAAACGCCAGCAAGGACGCGATGAGTTCCTGGGTTTTGTGGTCCGCGAAGCGGCCGACCGATTCGCGCCCGACTCGTTGCAACAAGCTGGCGGCGACCTGTTCCCAATTCGCGATGTGCGGCCGCATGCCGGCTGGATCGAACATCAAGGCCAATATATTGCGCGGGGCGGGGCGGGCGTCCAAATCGACAAAGCGATTAAAAAAACGCGGCGCGGCATCGTTGGCCATCAATACATTCCAATACCGATCCATGACGATGGCCGGATACGGGTTTTGCTGCTTCAGCATGCGCGCGATCGCCTTTTCGATGCCGCGCATGTCTTCGTCGTTCCAATCGCGGTCCGCATACATCGGCGCGTATCCAGCCGCCAACAATAAAGTATTACGTTCCCGAAACGGTACATCGAGCACTTGGGCCAAAGCCAACAATGTCGCGCGGCCGGGCATGCTGCGTCCGCTCTCGATAAAACTGATATGACGTTGCGAAACGCCGGACTCGAGGGACAACGCCAACTGGCTGGTCCCGCGCACGGTGCGCCACTGCTTTAACTGCGGTCCCAACTGGCCGGTAATGTCCGGTTGACGATATGGTGCGCTCATTGTTGTCCATGAAAGGGAAGGGCGACGCTCTCGGGGCATCGAACCCCACCATCATAGCCGGCTGGCGGGCCGCTTCAATGACCGGCCAGGTAATCGCGCCGGCGTTGGCCGTCGGCCGCGCCGGGCGGGCGCCGACACCGTCGTATTTTGGCATGGCGACAGAGCTCGGCGCCGCCGTTATCGATAGAACGCGGGAAAACGATTGCTTTCATTTTCGAATGTGGTGCACACTGACAATACTGCTGACCTAATCCCTGTCGCTGGCAAGGTGGCCCTCCGAACCGCAAAAGGTCGACGCGCGCCTCCGCACCCATGTTTGAAAGGTCGGTCTCATGTATATCCAGCTCCGCGGCGACGGACAGGGGGCGCCCCGGTCGCGCTTGATGCAAACGTCGGTTCGGTCGGTGCCCCATGTCTGAGCCCACCCAAGCGGGACCCTCGCGCGTGGCCACGCCGGGCGTCGCCACGCCGGGCGTCCCCACGCCGCGCGCCGCCATCCGCGCCGACGGCGTGATCGGTGTTGTGCTGCTTCTATTGGGCAGCACAACCATGCTCGGCTGGCTGTTCCACATTCCCGCCATGGTGGAACTACGCCACGGTCTGGTGCCGATGGTGTTCAATACGGGACTGTGTTTCTTTCTGGCCGGCGCCGCGCTCGCATTGGGCAAACATCGCTATTTTCGACCCGTCGGCATCGGCGTCGGCGCCTTCCTGGCGCTATTGTGCGGCGCGACCCTGTGCGAACATCTGTTCGACGCGCGCTACGGTATCGACCTGGTGTTTTTGCAAAATTGGTATGACTACGGCAATACCCGGCCGGGGCGGATGGCGCCCAACACCGCTTGCGGTTTCATCCTGTTTGGCGCGGCCCTGGCGCGATTGACCACGGTGCGCCGCCGTCACCACGCCATCGGCGTGGTGGTGCTCACCTTTCTGGTACTGGCGCTCGGGCTGACCGGGCTGGCGGGCTATTTGCTGGCGCCCGAACTGCTGTTCAATTGGGCGCGTTCGGCACGCATGGCGTTGCACACGGCCATCGGCATGAGCTTGTGCGCGCTCGGCTTGTGGGCCGCCTGGTCCCAAAGCGTCTGGTATAGCGGCGAACAATACTTTCACGAAGATGGCAAAATCCGCCTTCTCAGCGCAGCCATGTCGATCTTGTCCACCTTGACCATTGGCTTGACCGGCGTGGCCCTGCTGCAAGGCAATCTGCAAAACGCCCTGGAAAGCCGCTTGGAAGCCATCGTCATCAGTCGCGGCCCCTGGTTCACCGCCATGACCACCGAGGTGGCCGAGCGCGCTCGCGCGCTGGCGCGGGTCGCCGGCCTCGAGCATAGCGGCCGGCGTTTGCTGGCCGATCCGCTGGAAGCCGCCGGGCGCGCAGCCATGGCCGCCGATGTCGCCCGCATGGTCGATGCGCGCATACGCGGCGTCGCCGTGCTCGACACGGCCGGTCGCGCCTTGCACGCGACCGGCCGCTTCAATCCCCAGCCGCGCATGGCCGCGCCGCTCGACACGTCTGGAACCGAGCTGATATGGGACGGTGAAATGTTGTTGCGGGTCCACATGCCGGTCCGGGATGGCGCGCGCGCGCTGGGCAGCATCGCGGTCGATACCACCCTGGCCGGCATGCGCGGGCCGCTATTTAATATGGCCAACCTCGGTGCGAGCGCCGAATTGTCTGTCTGCCTGGACGCTCCCGCGCGGCCGCAGTGCTTTCCGAATAAGCACAACATGGCACCCTTCGCCATGCCGCCGGCCGCGCGCGGCGGCCCGCCGCCGCCCATGCTGCTGGCCCTCGCCGGCCGGCGCGGGGTGCTGTACGCGGTCGACAACAAGGGCCGCAACGTGCTGGCCGCCTACGGCCCGCTCGCGCCCGGCCTGGGCTTTGTCGCACAGCAAGACACGGTGGAAGCCTACGCCGGTATCCGCCAGTCGCTGGCGATCGGCGCGCCCGTCATTATCGGCGTGTCCTTGCTGGGCGCGGCCCTGCTATTTTCACAGCTCAGTCCATTGGTGGCGAAGATGCGTTCATCCGAATTGCGCGCCGCCGAAGCCGCGGCCGAAATGGAAACCATCATGGCCGCCGCCGGGGACGGCATCGTCACCATCGATCAGGATGGGTTGATCGAATCGATCAACCTCACCGCTTGCCGCATCTTCGCTTACCGGCCCCCGGAAGTGATCGGCAAGACCATCGCGATGTTGATGCCGGTCGCGGCGCCCGAGGATCGGCGCGCCGACCCGGCATGGTTGGCCCGGGGCGGCATGGCGCACTTGCTCGGCACGCCGAACCTGGGGGTCCAGGGCCGGCGCCAAGGCGGCGAGCTGTTCCCGCTCGAATTGTCGATCAACCCCGTGCCGCTGCGGGGCCGCAAGCTATTCGTCGCCATCATGCGCGACATCACCGTGCGCAAAGAGATGGAGGAACGGCTGTCCCGTCTGGCGCAATTCGACGCCCTGACCGGTTTGCCCAATCGCGCGCTCTTCATGGACCGCCTGGGCAACGCGCTGGCCCGGATGCGCCGCGCGCGCGGCGCGCTGACCCTGATGTTTCTGGACTTGGACGGTTTCAAGGCCATCAACGACACCTTCGGCCATCACGGCGGCGACCTGCTGCTCACACAAGTGGCCGGGCGCCTGCAAGCGGCGGTGCGCAACTCCGACACCGTGGCCAGGCTGGCGGGCGACGAATTCACCATCATCCTGGAAAGCATGGCCGATCCGGAGCGCGACGGGGTGGCGGTCGCCCAAAAACTGCTAGCCGCGCTGCAACAACCTTTTTTGATCGAAGGCCGCGAAGCGCACGTCACGGCCAGCATCGGCCTGGTCGTGCACCGCGTCGAGCAAGGCGAGCTCAGCGTCACGGAATTGTTGCGCCGCGCCGACGAGCAAATGTACGCCGTCAAGCGCGCGGGGAAAAACGCCATCGGCGCCAATGTGATGGGCGCGAGCACGATGCGCTGACGTCGGCGCCGCGCGCCGCGCGCCGGGCCGTGGGGCCGCTATAATCCGGCCTTGCCACGCAGCGGCGCGAGTCATCGAACGCCCTCTTTAAACTCCTCTTTATCAAGCAGGCATGCCGATCAAATTTTGTTCTTTCCTATGCTTGGCGCTGAGCGCCCTCATCGCCTTGCCGGCGGCCGAGGCCACCGAAGTGTGCACCGCGATCGCGGAGGCCGGGTCCGCTAAACTCGTCTTGCGGCGTGGCGACTGCGCGCGCCAAGTGACGCCGGCGTCCACCTTCAAGATCGCCATCAGCCTGATGGGATACGACTCCGGCTTCCTCCAAAACGAACACGCGCCGACCTTGCCATTTCGCGAAGGCTACGTCGACTGGCGTCCAAACTGGCGCCATCCCAGCGACCCGACCCGATGGATGAAGGATTCGGTGGTGTGGTATTCCCAGCAAATCACGGGTTCGCTGGGCAAGAAGCGCTTCGCCGACTACGTGGCGTACTTGCGCGCGACGCCTTCATCCAAGAATTCCCTGCCTTGCTGACCTCATTCGATCTCGGCGACAAATAGGCACGGCCGCGCGGGGAGGGTGGGAGCCAAGCTCCTACACGCATAGGCGGTGCGAACCGATACACGCGTTTGCCGGCGTTTGTTAGGATGGTTACGACGGTTCGATAATCAACATCTAGGAAACGATATGAGCAATTCCAATGCATCCGTGGGCGTGGGCCAACAAAACGATAGTAGCAAGGCCGGCACGCCGGATGGCTCCCAAAAATCCACGGGCGGTAGCGGACCGACCGACGCGCAAGCGTCCGGCCACCGCCTCGATCCGATACCGGCGCCGGGCGAGCGACCAACCGCGAACCCCGCTGAAGGCGCCGGAACCGCCGTCACGGCAAGCAACCGCGGCGCACAAGACACCCGAAGCCGGCAAGCGGGTGGCGCGGGCCTGGGCAGCGCCGAAACCGGAGCCAACCAGACCTCGGCGGATGTGTCGCCCAGACAGCGCGACTAAGGCGCGCAACGCAAACCGGCTCTCATGTTGACGCAAGCATCCATTTTGCTTCCTCCAGCAACCATTCCTTGACCAAGCGAATCTTACGCGTCCTCCCGGCGCCGGGCGCGTGCGCGATGTAATACGCTTCTTCATTGACATCGGTTCGGTGCATCGCAAGCTGATGCCGACCTACGAGGAACGCCTGACCTCGTCGCAGGGCGCTGGACAGGGTTTGCGGGTTCATCCGCTCGGTGCCTTCATCGTCGGCGGTCCCAATTGCTATGAACTGGGTGCCCTTGGAATGCCTGCTGGTGGCGACGCTGGACCGGAATGAGGCAAGACGTGAAATGTAGAACCTGGATCAGGTCGGCCACTATTCGCGGCCGGACGTGACGCGAATGGTGATCGACCGTCGGGGTCAAAATCTGGTGTTGTTTAAGGATTGACGCGGGCGCGCGACGGCGAGCGTCGCATGGGCGAGGGCGGTGACAAAGCGGGATTAGCGCGGTCGGCGGTGAGCGCAGAAATACGTCGGGCGCCAAATCACTCGTCGTTTTGTGAGGACAACTGCTGAAGCTCAGTGAAAGCGCGCTCGAGATGGTGGGCCAGTTGGGACGATGCGTCGGCAAACCAAGCATCGAGAGCATAGCCCAAAACGGCCAATCCGGCTTGGGCCGCAAGATCGGCGCGGCGGGTTTCCACCTTTCGCGCTCGCAACGCATCGGCTACCGTTCGGGTGATGGCGGCATGTTTGGCCACCTCCCGTTCCTGCAACGCCGGCGTGGCGGAAATAATGTGCCGGCGCGGCTCGGCGAATTCGCGATTCTGTTCGATCATCGCTGCGACCGACAGCAAAGCATGGCGCAGAGCCTGCATCGGTGGTAGCCCCGGGCGCGCTTCGAGCAGGGATATCGACAGCGCTTCGCCCAGAATATGCTGGCCGTCGAAGAGCACCTCGCGCTT
>JAYVUV010000366.1:0-2883 GCA_043787615.1 Janthinobacterium sp.
CTCGTCGGCTGCAAAATGCGCTGGGACGGTCCATATTTCGCCGCTTTCTCGGCCAATAGCTCGCTATTGGCACTGCGAAATCGTCAAAATCCGGCCTCGCCCAGCTCATTTCTCGCTTCGACTCCCCAAGTCCGACAGCCTGCTAGACGGCCGACACGTCCAGCTCGGCGCCGGTGGCGGCGAGCACTTGTTCCTTGTTCACACCCGGCGCCAGTTCCACCAGCTTCAAGCCGCGCGGCGTCACCTCGATCACGCCCAGATCGGTGATGATCACATCGACCACCCCCACCCCGGTCAGCGGCAAATCGCATTGTTTTAGCAATTTATGCGCCGTGCTGCCATCCTTGGCGGTGGCCACATGTTCCATCAGCACCACCACCCGTTTGACCCCGGCCACCAAGTCCATGGCGCCGCCCATGCCCTTGACCATTTTCCCCGGAATCATCCAGTTGGCCAAATCGCCCTGTTCGGACACTTGCATCGCGCCCAGGATGGCCAGATTGATCTTGCCGCCCCGTATCATGCCGAAGGAATCGGCCGAGCTGAAGTACGACGCGCCCGGCAGCGCGGTGACGGTTTGCTTGCCGGCGTTGATCAAGTCGGCGTCCACCGCGTCCTCGGTCGGGAAGGGACCGATGCCCAGCAAGCCGTTTTCCGACTGCAAGAACACCTCCATATTGGGCGGCACGTAGTTGGCCACCAGGGTGGGCAAACCTATGCCCAGGTTCACATAAAAGCCGTCTTGCAGCTCTTGCGCCGCGCGCGCGGCCATTTCATCACGAGTCCATGCCATAGTATTCTCCGTATTTCTGTCAGGCTAAGCGGCCAATCTCAATGAGGGCGCACGGTGCGTTGTTCGATCCGTTTTTCCGGGTGCGCGTTGAGCACGATGCGGTGCACGAAAATGCTGGGGGTGTGGACTTGGTCGGGATCGATCTCGCCGATTTCCACCAGTTTCTCGACTTCGACGATGGTGACCTTGCCCGCCATCGCCACGTTCGGATTGAAATTGCGCGCCGTCTTGCGATACACCAAATTACCGGCGCGATCGGCCATATACGCCTTGACCAAGGCCACGTCGGCCACCAGGCTGCGCTCCATCACGTACTGCTCGCCGTCGAATTCGCGGATTTCCTTCCCCTCGGCGACGATGGTGCCAACCCCGGTTTTGGTGTAAAACGCGGGAATACCGGCCCCGCCGGCGCGCAGTTTTTCTGCCAGCGTGCCTTGCGGCGTGAATTCGAGTTGCAGTTCGCCGGCCAGGTATTGGCGCGCGAATTCCTTGTTCTCTCCCACATAAGAGGCGATCATTTTCTTGATTTGCCGCGTTTCCAGCAATTGGCCCAGGCCGAAACCGTCCACCCCGGCGTTATTCGAAATGGCCGTCAGACCGGTGACGCCGGAGTCGCGCAAAGCGCCGATCAAGGCCTCCGGTATGCCGCACAGGCCGAAGCCACCCACGGCGATGGTGTGCCCGTCTTTGACGATACCGGCCAGCGCCGAGGCGGCGTCAGGATAAACTTTATTCATACATGTCCCTCTTCTTTTGTTGAACCGTGTCGCCACGTATTTCGGCCACGGCGCCAAAGCCGGCCATCGCATGGATTGCCGGCCGTGCGCCTGCGGACCGGCATATCAGCATAAAATACGGCCACCGAATGCACAATACCGTAGAACTACCGCATCCGCCGCGCGCCTCACCCGGGTTGCGCTTTATTCACCCACAGCTTGAACTTGATCAGATGAACCTGCCGCCCGCGATCGATTACGAGAGCATTTTCCTGCATGCGCCGGTGGGCATGTGCATTTCCGAAAACCGGGTCATCCAGACCTGCAACGAGGCGCTGGCCGGCATGTTCGGCTACACCCGCGCGGCCCTGACCGGGCAATCGTTCGTGGCGTTGTATCCCACGCCGGACGAATTCCTGCGCACGGGCGACCGCATCATTCCCATCATGAACGCGCGCGGGCGCTATTCGGACGAGCGCATCATGCGCCGCGCCGATCGGGAATTATTTTGGTGCCATGTGACGGGCCACGCGCTGCTGCCCAACGAACCGCTGGGGCCGGGCATCTGGACGTTCGAGGATGTGAGCGAAAAGCGGCCCGTGACGGCCGAACTGACCCCGCGCGAGCGCGAGATCGCCGCGCTGCTGGTCGAAGGCAAGACCAGCAAGGTGATCGCGCGCCAGATCGACTTGAGCCCGCGCACGGTGGAAATGCACCGCGCCAAGCTGATGCGCAAGTTCGCCGCCGCCACCTCTTCCGAGCTGGTGCACAAGCTGGTCGGCCTGCACTTATAAGGCGGCGCGGCGGGTCGCCTCAGGTGGCGGTCATGCCGTCATCGGCCGAAATGATGGCGCCGTTGATGAAATGGGAATCCTCGCCGGCCAGCAACAGCAGCAAGCCGTCCAGGTCCTCGGGTTTCCCCGGCCGCTTGCGCGGCAACATATTGATCAATTTCTGACCCTGCTCGCTGGCGAAATAGTCTTCGTTGATCTCGGTCGAAATATACCCCGGGCAAATGGCGTTGGTGTTGATGCCGTACTTGCCCCATTCGACCGCCATGGCCTTGGTCATCTGCACCACCCCGGCCTTGCTCATGCAGTACACCCCGATTTGCGGCAACACGCGCAAGCCCGCCACCGAGGCGACATTGATGATGCGATGCTGTTTCTTCGGGTCGCCCTTGGCGCGCGCGATCATGCGTTTGGCCGTTTCCTGCGCCATGAAAAAGGCGCCGCGCAAATTGGTGTCCATCACGAAGGAATAATCCTCCGGCGTCACGTCGACCAGACGCTGGGTGGTCGAGACGCCCGAATTATTGACCAGGATATCGATCGGCCCGGCTTCGGTTTCCGCATGCGCGATGGCCGACTTGAT
>JAYVUV010000367.1:0-9907 GCA_043787615.1 Janthinobacterium sp.
GCCATCCGCGCGACCGCATCAAGATGGCCGTGTCGGAGAACTTTTCCGCCAAGCCGGCCATCACCCATTACCTGCGGCTCGGCACTGGTTTACTGGACCGGCGTCCCGTCAGCTTGGTGCAATGTCGCCTGGAGACGGGGCGCACCCATCAGATCCGCGTGCATATGATGTCGCTGGGCTTTTCCCTGGTGGGTGACTCCTTGTACGGCAAGCAGCATTTGGTGTCCGTGTTCGGACGCCAAGCCTTGCAAGCCCGTCGGCTGGGCTTGACCCATCCGGGCAACGGCCAGCCCTACGAATGGCTGGTGCCGCTGGCCGACGATTTCGCCGCCCTGATCGCCCAGGCCGGCATCCCGGAACCGGAACAGATATAAGCATGGCCGCGCCCCGCGAGCTCGCGCCGCTCATCCCCGTTTGGCCCGACGCGCCGGCCAATATCGGCGCGTTGGCCACCACGCGGCGCGGCGGCGTGAGCTTGGCGCCGTATGACGACGGCGAGGGCGGTGGCGGCTTGAACCTGGGCGTGCATGTGGCCGACCGGCCCGAGCATGTGCGTGAGAACCGGGCCAGGCTGCGAGCGTTGTTGCCGTCGGCGCCGGTCTGGTTGACCCAGGTCCACGGCGACGCGGTGCTGGAAGTTGGCGCCGTGCAAGCGGGCGCCGTGCAAGCGGGCATCGGGAGTAGCGACCCCGTGCCGCCGGCCGACACCGCCTTGGCGCCCGAGGCCGACGCCAGTTTCACCCGCGTGCGCGGTGCCGTGTGCGCGATCCTGACCGCCGATTGCCTGCCGGTGCTGTTTGCCGATGTGGACGGCAAGGTGGTGGGCGCGGCCCATGCCGGCTGGCGCGGTCTGGCTGGCGGCGTGCTGGGCCAAACCGTGCGCGCCATGCGCGCGGCGGGGGCGGGCGACATCGTGGCCTGGATGGGGCCGGCCATCGGCGCGCGTCAATTCGAGGTGGGGCCGGACGTGCTGGCGGCGTTTCTAGCGCGCGCGCATGGCGCCGAGCTTGAACCAGTGCGGGCCGCCTTCGCCGCGCTCGAAGGCCGGCCCGGTAAATATTTGGCCGATATCTATGCCCTGGCCCGCCTCGTGCTCAAGCGCGACGGGGTCGATCGGGTCGCCGGCGGCGAATGCTGCACCGTGTCGCGGCCCGGCGATTTTTATTCCTACCGGCGCGACGGTGTCACGGGACGCCAGGCGAGTTTGATCTGGCGCAGATAAGATGGCGCTCAAAAGGATCAAGATGGCTCGTTTCGGTCCGACCGCGCCTGTTGTTCGCGCAAGCGGGCCGCTCTTTCCATCAAGGCCAGCTTGTGTTTGCGCCGCTTCGACCCGGTCAAGTAAAAAAGTATGGTCAAAGGCACCACACAATAGATCAAAAACGTCATAATCCCTGCGACGATGGATGGCTCGGTGAACGCCATCAGCCCGACCACATAGATCCACGCAACCGCAACGATCAACATACACAGCCTCGATAAAAATAGACACTCACTCTTAAATTGGACGCAAACAATGAATATGCCCGATCCGCAAGTGATGGCCAATGCATGGATAGCACAGTTCAACGACCCGAATCAGTGGAAGTCCTGGTTCAACATGGTACCGGAAGCGCAGGCCAATCCGCTAGCGACGATCTTGCGCGACGCCGGCGCCAGCATCAAACCGGAAGCGATCGAGCAACTGAAAAGCGATTACATCGAAAAAGCCGGCGCCCTGTGGCAGCAATTCATCGGCGGCAAAGTACCCGAGCTGCATGACCGGCGCTTTGCCAATTCCGCCTGGCGCGACAATCCCTTGTCGGCCTTCCAAGCGGCGTCCTATCTGCTGAATGCCGAATTTTTGACGCGCATGGCGGACGCCGTCGAGTCCGCTCCCCATCAAAAGCAAAAGCTGCGCTTCGCCGTGTCGCAAATGGTCGATGCCATGTCGCCCGCCAATTTCCTGGCCACCAATCCGGAAGCCCAGCAAAAAATCATCGAAACCAAGGGTGAGAGCTTGACCAAGGGCTTGTCCAATATGTTGGCCGACATGCAAAAGGGCCGCATTTCGCAATCGGACGAATCGGCCTTCGAAGTGGGCCGCAACGTGGCCACCACGCCCGGTTCGGTGGTGTTTGAAAACGATTTGTTCCAGCTGATTCAATACGCGCCCGCCACCCCGTCGGTGCACCGGCGACCGCTGCTGATGGTGCCGCCTTGCATCAATAAATTCTACATCCTCGACTTGCAGCCGGAAAATTCCCTGGTGCGTTACGCGGTGGAGCAGGGCAATACCGTGTTCTTGATGTCGTGGCGCAATCCGGATCGTTCCATGGGCAACGTCACCTGGGACGATTACGTGAGCGACGGCGTGATGCGCGCGATCGAGGTGGCGCGCGCGGTCTGCGCCGTCGAGCAACTCAATCTGTTCGGTTTTTGCGTCGGCGGCACCTTGTTGGCCACGGCGCTGGCCGTGTTGCGCGCGCGCGGCGAGAATCCGGCCGCCAGCGTGTCGCTGCTGACTTCTTTCCTCGACTTTTCCGACCCCGGCGTGCTGGGCGTGTTCATCGACGAGGCCCAGGTGGCGTTGCGCGAGCAAGCCATCGGCGCCGGCGGCTTGCTGCCCGGGCGCGACTTGGCCAGCACGTTTTCCAGCTTGCGTCCGAACGATCTGGTGTGGAATTACGTCCAGTCCAGCTACTTGAAAGGCAACGAGCCGCCCGCCTTCGACTTGCTGTACTGGAACGCCGACAGCACCAGCTTGCCCGGGCCGATGTTTTGCTGGTATCTGCGCCACACTTATCTGGAAAACAGTTTGCGGGTGCCGGGTAAATTGACGGTGGCCGGGTCGCCGGTCGACCTGTCCGTCATCGACGCGCCGGCGTTCATTTACGGTTCGCGCGAAGACCATATCGTGCCGTGGCCGTCGGCGTACGCCTCGACCACCATCCTCAATCCCGGCAAGCCGCAGGCGAACCGCTTCGTGTTGGGCGCCTCCGGCCACATCGCCGGGGTGATCAATCCGGCGGCGAAGAACAAGCGCAGTTACTGGACCCATGATGTGGCGCCGCCATCGCCGGCGAAAGGCCGGGGCAAGGCCAGGCCGGCCGCGCGCGAGGCGGAAGCGGCCTTGAGCGCGGAGCAATGGCTGGCCGGCGCCACCGAGCACGCCGGCAGCTGGTGGCCCGAGTGGGCCGCTTTCCTGACCTTGCATGGCGGCGAGGACGTGGCCGCACCGGCCCGGCCCGGCAACGCGGCCCATCCCGCCATCGAGGCCGCGCCCGGCCGCTATGTCAAGGTGCGGGCCGATTGAGCGCGGGCGCACGCTCCCGTTCGGATGGCATGACGCTCGCGCCGCGCGGGTTGCGTTGCAATATATACAGGAATCTTTTCAATAACCGAACAAAGGGCCGTTCTTCCGCCCTATAATATCAAGCGTAAGGCTGTCGGCAAGCGGACCGGGGTCCGCTTTTTTCCCGGTTTAATCGAGTATGCGCTGCGGCGCAATAAGTGGAACTTGTGATGAGTAGTGCAAAAAAAAGTGCTGAACGCTTGATCAAGAAATACCCAAATCGCCGTCTGTATGACACCCAGACCAGTTCCTATATCACGCTCACCGATGTCAAGCAATTGGTGCTCGAGAGTGAAGAATTCACCGTGGTCGACGCCAAGTCGAGCGAGGATCTGACGCGCAGTATTTTGCTCCAGATTATTCTCGAAGAAGAGGCGAGCGGGGTGCCGATGTTTTCCAGCGGCGTGCTGTCCCAGATCATCCGCTATTACGGCCATGCGATGCAGGGCATGATGGGTTCTTACCTGGAAAAAAATGTCCAGGCTTTCACCGACATCCAGCATAAATTCACCGGCAATTCGGCCGGCAATTTCGAGGGCAAGCCGTTCAGCCCCGAGATGTGGACCCAGTTCATGAATGTGCAGGGGCCGATGATGCACGGGATGATGAATAACTACATCGACCAGAGCAAGAGCTTGTTCGTGCAAATGCAAGAGCAAATGCAAAATCAGAGCAAATCGCTGTTTGGCGCCTTTCCCTTCGTGCCGGTGGTGGTGCCGCCCGAGAAAAAATAAACCGGTGCGCCGGTCGGCCGCGCGGCGACCTGTCGGCGCGCTGGCTGGTTCAGCGGATCTCGGCCGCGCTAGTTGCGGTATAATGGTAGATTCGCCTTGACCATTTCCTAGCTGCTAACCATGTCCGAACTCTCCCGTATTCCTGTAGTAAGCGCCAAGCCGATCCCGGCCGTGCCCGGCTCCGCGCCCAAAGTCGGTTTTGTCTCGCTCGGCTGCCCGAAGGCGCTGGTCGATTCCGAACAGATTTTGACCCAGCTGCGCGCCGAAGGCTACGAAACGGCGAAATCCTACGACGGCGCCGATCTGGTCATCGTCAACACCTGCGGCTTCATCGACGCCGCCGTGCAGGAATCGCTGGACGCGATCGGCGAAGCCCTGGCCGAAAACGGCAAGGTCATCGTCACCGGTTGCCTGGGCGCCAAAAAGGACGCGGCCGGCGACGACATCATCCTCAAGGTGCATCCGAAAGTGCTGGCCGTCACCGGTCCGCACGCGCTGGCCGAGGTGATGGATTCGGTCCATCTGCATCTGCCCAAACCGCACGCGCCCTTCCTCGACTTGCTGCCGCCGCAAGGGGTCAAGCTAACCCCCAAACACTACGCCTATCTGAAGATTTCGGAAGGCTGCAATCACCGCTGCAGTTTTTGCATCATCCCGTCCATGCGCGGCGACCTGGTGTCACGTCCGATCGCCGACTTGATGCTGGAAGCGGAAAACCTGTTCAAGTCCGGCGTCAAGGAATTGCTGGTCATCTCGCAAGACACCAGCGCCTACGGGGTCGATGTCAAATTCCGCACCGGTTTCTGGAACGGCCGTCCGGTCAAGACGCATATGACGCAACTGGTGGGCGCCCTGGGCGAGTTGGCGAAACAGTACGGCGCCTGGGTGCGGCTGCACTACGTTTATCCCTACCCGCACGTCAACGAGATCATTCCGATGATGAGCGGCGGACACATCCTGCCCTACCTGGACGTGCCTTTACAGCATGCCCATCCCGATGTGCTCAAGCGCATGAAGCGCCCGGCCAGCGGCGAAAAAAATATCGAGCGCATCCAGGCCTGGCGCGCCATGAATCCGGACTTGACCATCCGCTCCACCTTCATCGCCGGCTTCCCGGGCGAGACCGAGGCCGAGTTCGAGTATCTGCTGGACTTCCTGCGCGAAGCCCAGATCGACCGGCTGGGCTGTTTCGCCTATTCGCCGGTGGAAGGCGCCACCGCCAACGCGCTCGACAATCCGGTGCCGGAAGAGTTGCGCGAAGAGCGGCGCGGCCGCGTCATGCTGTTGCAGGAAGAGATTTCGCGCCAACGCCTGCAAGCGAAAGTGGGCAAGACCATACGCGTGCTGATCGATGAAGTCGAACGCAACGGCGGCGTGGGCCGCTCCAGCGCCGACGCACCGGAAATCGACGGCGTGGTCTATGTCAAGCCGCCTTTCGAGCCGCACCGCAAACTGGTGGTGGGCGAGTTTTACGACGTCACCGTCACCTCGGCCGACGCGCACGACCTGTGGGCCGCCGCATAATATAGCGCTATAGCGCGACCTGCGGCATCCATCGGGGCGGACCGGCGTGAGCCTGGCCCGCCTTTTTTATATTGTTTTCGCTTCCAGACCGACCGACTTATTCCGCTCACCCATGACCACCACACTGTCGCCCCAAACCGCCCTGATTCACTCCGATTACGTCGCGCCGCCCGGTTTCAGCGCCTTGCCGACCGCCATCCATCACGCCTCCACCGTTTTATTCGAGAGCGTGGCGGCGCTGCGTTCGACCCAGTGGAAGGACAAGAGCGGCTACACCTACGGCTTGCACGGCACCCCGACCACCTTCACCCTGGAGGCGCAGCTGGCGCGTATCGAGGATGGCAACTATTGCCTGCTGGCGCCGAGCGGCCTGGCCGCCATCGCCATGGTCGATTTCGCGCTGCTCAAGACCGGCGACGACTTGCTGCTGCCCGAGAATGTGTACAACCCGAACGGCGAGCTGAGCAAATGGCTGGCGCGCGATTTCGGCATCACCACGCGCTATTACGATCCGCTCGTCGGGGCCGGCATCGACGCCTTGATCTTGCCGAACACCAAGCTGATCTGGGTCGAGGCGCCTGGCTCGGTGTCGATGGAAGTGCCGGACTTGCCGGCCATCTGCCGGGCGGCGCGCGCGCGCGGCGTGCTCGTCGCGCTCGACAACACCTGGTCGGCCGGCCTGGCCCTGCGCGGTTTCGATCTCGGGGTCGACATCATCATGCAGGCGCTGACCAAATACCAGTCGGGCGGCGCGGACGTGTTGATGGGCGCGCTCATCACGCGCGACCGCGATCTGAACGACCGGCTGGCGCAAGCCCACATGCGGCTGGGCATGGGGGTCGGCCCGGACGACGCCTATCTGGTGCTGCGCGGCTTGCCGACCATGAAATTACGCTTCGAGGCGCACGACGCGGCCGCCAGGCAGGTGGCGGCCTGGCTCAAGGCGCGGCCCGAGATCGCCACCGTGCTGCATCCGGCGTTCGAGGATTGCCCCGGTCACGAACATTGGAAGCGCGACTTTTCGGGCGCCGCCGGCTTGTTTTCGGTGCTGTTCGACGAGCGTTACAGCGAAGCGCGGACCGACCGTTTCGTCGACGGTTTGCGCCTGTTTAAGATCGGTTACAGCTGGGGCGGACCGACCAGCTTGTGCGTGCCGTACCGCATCGAGTCGATCCGCCGCGCATGGCAAGGGCGGGGCATGCTGGTGCGCTTTAACATCGGCCTGGAAGACACGGCCGACTTGATCGCCGATATCGAGCAGGCGCTGGCCGCCATGTGAGTCCTGCCGCCGGCCCGCGTCGAGCGCGGCGCCGGCGCGTCGGGTTGGCGGTTTGCGCCATCGCGCGCTTGCCGGGGCGCGGCTATCGAGCGGAGGTCGGGCGTCGTGCAGATCATGCGGGCGCTTCGCATCAAGCACGGCGCCGGCGCATCCAGTTGGCGATCGTTTGCCACAGCGTGCGCTTGGGCGGGCGCGGCCGATGCCCCGCGCGTTTGGCGGCGAAGCTGGCCGCGGCCATGCGCAGGCCGGCTTGGTCGATGGCCGCCAGGGCCGATACCTCGTCGTCCGGCAGACCGCGCCGCCGCGCCGCCGGCGCCGGGTCGGCCAGAAAATCGGCGCGCGCCGCCTCGTCCGTGTACAGCAGCGCCAGATACGCCTCCAGCTCGGGCGAACTCACGCCGCGCGTCCCAGGCGCAGCGCCGCGCGCGCCATCTCCAACTGCGCCAGCAAATGCTCGAAGCAGGGGAAGTTTCCGTCGCGTTCGATATACACCGTCAAGGGCTGCGGCGCGTGGTGCGCGAGCGCGGTCAGCAGCGCGTACACCGGCGCCGGCACGTCGTGCACGTGGTCGTCCAGCAGGCGCATGCGCGGCGCCTGGCTCGGTGCTTGATCCGGTTCGGCGATCCAACGGCCGCCGCTCAAATGCACCGCGCCGATCCGGTGCAGCGGCAGGCTGAGTAACGTGGCGTGCGGGTCCAGGCCGAAGTTGAGCGCGTTGGCGTACAGATTGTGCAGGTCGAGCAGCAGCGGCACGCCGGCCGCCTCGATCACGCTGGACAGCCACTGCGCCTCGTCCATGTCGCTGGCCGGCGGCGCGATCAGGCTGGCGACGTTTTCCATCATCGGCGCGCTGCCCACCACCTCGGTGGCGCGCGCGATGTTGGCGACGGTGCCGGCCACGCTGCGCAGGCTGCGCGGCGGCGCGGCCAAGTGGCCGATCTCGATGCCGCCGGCGCGCACGAACGACAGATGCTCGGACCACGATTCCGGCCGCACCTGGCGCACCAGACGCGCCATCGCCTGTAGCCGGTGCGGCTCGACGGCGATGGTGGAGGCCAGTCCCATCGCCACGCCGTGCAGGCTGACCGGCACCTGCCGCGCCAGCGCGCACAGGGCGCACACGGCGGACGCGGAGGCGTGGAAGTAATCGTCGGCGATCACTTCGAGCACGTCGATCAGGGCCAGATTGGCCAGGATGCCGGCCGCCAGTTCGCCGCGCCAGCCCAGGCCGACCCGGTCGGGCGGCTTAACTGCCACAGCCGCCGCAACCACCGCCGCCGCCACAACCGCCGCCGCCGTCGCCGCCACCTCCGCAGGAAGAGCCGCCGCTGTCGCCGCCCGAGCCGGCGTTGTTGGACTGGGGCGGAATCGGGTGCAGCTGTTGAATGAAGGGGTAAACCGCCATCGGCAGCGCGCCGATGCCGAAGATGGCCGCCAGCAGCGCCATGTCGTTGGAACCGTCGCCCGCCGTCAGCCGTTCGGCGCGGGCGCGCAGGCGCCCGAACAGGTTTTCCAGGTCGCGCAGCATATCGCGTCCGCGTTGGGTGTCGCGCGCCTTGGCCAGGTTTCGCAGATAGGCGCAAAACGCGATGGCGAGCACGCACAAAAACAGGATGTTGGCATGCCCGTGCCGCAGCGCGAACGCGATTTTGAACAGCGCCATCCCGGCCAACAAGCCTGCGGCGGGAACCAGCACCCGATAGCGTTTGGCGCGCACGGCGGCGCCTCTGAGCAAACCTTGTTGCTCCAGGCTGGCCGCATACTGGCGACACGACAGCGTGTCGGCCAACGCGCGCTGCCGGTTTTGCGCCGCCGTGCGCGGGTGCGCGTAAAACTCCAGCACCTCGCGCTCGATCGGACGGCTGGCGAAGCGGGCCGCGTCCGGGTCCACCGTTTCCAGCATCGCGCCATTCGAGCGCAACTGGCCACGGTCCATCAACACCACCGTGGCCAATTCAACGGCGGCGACGGGGCCGCCGCGCAGGAAGGCGATCTGATAGGGATCGCCCGTGATCGAAAACGGCGCCGGGCCGTCGCCACGCTCGATCGCCGCGATGGCGGCCCGCGCGGCGAAGCACACGGCGGTGCCGAGCGCGAAGTAGAACGCGAGGAACAGCGGTCCCGACCAATCGAAGACGTTCATGCCGCGCTCATTTCAGCTGCTCCACGCGCAGACGGAGTTGTTCGGCGATCTCGATCAATCCGATGAAGGTGGCGCCGGCCAGGCCGGGCGCCAGCTGGGCGCTTTCACGCGCGCCCGACATGTGGCGCAATGCCTCGTCCAGGACGGGGCGTTCCAGCGACCGCACGAACCGTTCGAGCGCCAGCTTGCCGGTGTCGATGCCGCCGTCTTCGAGATGGGCCAGCGAGGCGGCGGCCGCGCGAAGCGGTCCGGCGGCGTCGGCGATGGCCGGCACCAGCTGTTCGTCGCGCAGGCTGACCAGCACATAGTGTTCGCGCATGCGCAACTGCTGATTGAGCAGCACTTGCTTCAGTCGCCGCAGCAGCGCGCCGCGCGCGGTGTGCAGGCCGGCGAACGGGTCGGCGCCGTACAGCACGCGATGACGGCCGATGATGTCGCTGAACTTGACGGCGAACGCTTCGGTGGCCGACTGGAGTTCCGCCTCCAGCAAAAACATCACCTGCAAGTCGATGGCGGCGTGCGCGATCAGCATCGGCTCGCGCAGCGCGTCGGCGGCGGCCGGCTCGAAGCGGCCCAGCAGCAGCAAGAGGTTGACGTCGGAGGTGGCGCGCATCTGGCCATCGGCGGCGGAGCCGTACAGCACGATGGCGCGCAGCTCGTCTTGAAACGCGTGGCGAGCCGCCGCCACGAAGGTGCTCAGGTTTTGTTCGATTTCAGCAGGAAGATTCGTCATCAGGCCGCTCCGGGTTAATGAAATGCCATTTTGCCTGAGCCGGCACGGAAAAAACGTCGGCAAAAATATTTTTATGCTGGCCAATGGCCGCTAGCCCCTGCTGCGGCAGGGTATGGGCGATGAGCAAGAGGTAGGGGGTATCGGGTCTCCCGGTGTTGAG
>JAYVUV010000368.1:0-3164 GCA_043787615.1 Janthinobacterium sp.
CCTTGTCGCCCAGGTCGCCCAGCGGCGTGATGAATTCGGACAGCGCTTCATCGGTACCGTTTTCTTCAACGAAGGCCTTGATCTTTTCGCCGAACTTGCGCAGCTTGGCGCCGTTGTCCATCAAGACCTTGCGGCCGAGCAGATCGAGCGACTGGATCGTGTTGGTGCCTTCGTAAATCAGGTTGATACGCGCGTCGCGCACATACTGCTCCATGCCCCATTCGGCGATGTAGCCGTGGCCGCCGAACACTTGCATCGCTTCCGAGGTGGCGATCCAGGCGTTGTCGGTGATGAAGGCCTTGATCACGGGGGTCAGCAAAGCCACTTCGTCGGCCGCTTCCTTGCGCACCTCTTCGTCGGGATGGTGCAGTTCGCGGTCGATCTGGAGCGCGGCGTAGGACGAGAAGGCGCGCGCGCCCTCGGCGTAGGCGCGCGCCGTGAGCAGCATGCGGCGCACGTCGGGATGGACGATGATCGGATCGGCCGCCTTGTCCGGCGCCTTGATGCCCGACAGGCTGCGCATCTGGATGCGGTCGCGCGCGTACACCACCGCGTTCTGGTAGGCGATCTCGGTCAGACCGAGCGACTGCATGCCCACGCCCAGGCGGGCCGCGTTCATGAACACGAACATGGCGTTCAAGCCCTTGTTCGGCTGGCCGATGATCCAGCCGCGCGCGCCGTCCAGGTTCATTTGGCAGGTCGAGTTACCGTGGATACCCATTTTTTCCTCGATCGCGCCGCAGGTGATCGGGTTGCGCGCGCCGATGCCGCCGTCCGCGTTCGGCAAGAACTTCGGCACCAGGAACAGCGAAATGCCTTTCGAGCCTTCCGGCGCGTCCGGCACGCGGGCCAGGACCAGATGCAAGATGTTTTCGGCCATGTCGTGCTCGCCGGCCGAGATGAAGATCTTGTTGCCGGTGATCAGCCAGGAGCCGTCTTCCTGCGGCAGCGCCTTCGAGCGCAGCATGCCCAGGTCGGTGCCGCAATGCGGTTCGGTCAAGCACATGGTGCCGGTCCATTCGCCCGACACCAGTTTCGGCAGATACAAGGATTTTTGCTCGTCGGTGCCGTGTTCCAGCAGGCACTCGTAGGCGCCGTGCGACAGGCCCGGATACATCGACCAAGCTTGGTTGGACGAGTTGAGCATCTCGTAAAAGGAATTGTTGAGCACGATCGGCAAGCCCTGGCCGCCGTATTCGGGCGAGCAAGCCAGCGCGGCCCAGCCGCCGTCGATATATTGCTTGTAGGCTTGCTTGAAGCCTTTCGGGGTGGTCACCGCGTGGGTCGCCGCGTCGTGCTTGCAGCCTTCGCGGTCGCCGGAGTGGTTCAAGGGGAACAACACTTCGGACGTGAATTTCGCACCCTCTTCCAGCACCTGGTTGATGATGTCGGCGTCGACTTCCGCATAGTCCGGCATTTGCTTGAGTTCGTCTTCAACCTTGAGGAACTCGTGCAGCACGAATTGCATATCCCGGATTGGCGCGATGTATTGACCCATAATATTCTCCTGACGGCTAAATGACTAAATTAATTCTCTCGTTGGACTGCGGTTGACCGCGCGGCGAGCCGCCAGTCGCAAATTGTCACGGCGCCGCCTGCGATGGCGGCTGCGCGTTTTGATACGTGTCGATCAAGCGTTTGAAGCCCAGCTGGGTGCGCTCCACGCTGCCCGGCCGGCGCAGGAAACGCGCGTCGTGGTGCAACGCCAGGATCAAGCCATACATTTCATACACCATCTGGCCGGCGTCGGTGCCGGCCTTCAAGTCGCCGCAGGCGATCGATTGCGTGACGCAGCGCAGCAAGGCGCCCTGCCAAGCCCGCACCATCGACACCAATTCCTCGCGAATCGGGCCGGGCCGGTCGTCGTATTCGACCGCGCCGCTGATATAGATGCAGCCGGAGGCGATTTCCACGCTGACCCGCTTGATCCAGCGCGCGAACATCGATTCCAGGCGCAGGATGCCGCGCGGCTCTTGCATGCTGGGGAAAAACACTTCCTGCTCAAAACGATGGTGGTATAACTTTAACACTTCCATCTGTAAATCTTCGCGCGAACCGAAGTGAGCGAACACTCCCGACTTGCTCATGTTCATTTTATCGGCGAGCAAGCCGATGGTCAGCCCCTCCAGCCCCTCGCGGCTGGCCAGCTCGAGCGCCACGTCGAGGATGGCGGCCCGCGTCAGCTCGCCCTTGCGCATGAATTTGATCGAGGTATTGATGATGGCCGCTCGCTGTTGGATTGCCGCTGTGTGTCGGTCGCGCGTCGCCGCGCCGTGCTCGGCGAAAAAATCCGAACGCTCGTACTATTATCCAGCCGGAGGCAAAAGTCAAACAGGAAGTTTAGAGGCGGGGTTCTATTGCTGCGGCGCAGCATAGGTGGCGCGCAGGTGGCGCGCGCGGAGCGCAATGACGGGCGCGCCGGGGCGCGGCCGGGCGCCCGGTCTACAACCCGCCGCCAGCCTTGCTCAACTGGCGCCGGTCGCGCTTGGTGGGCCGGCCCTTGATGGCCTCGCCCGGCTCGCGGAACAGCTTGCGCCGCTCGCCCTCTTGCTCGCGGCGCGCCACGCTGGCCGGGGTTTCGGCGTACAAAGCGCGCGCGATGGGCGCGGCGGCGCGCTGGTCCGACAGGCCCAGCACCACCACGTCCCACAGGTCGGCGCCATTGTCGATGCTGAGCTTGTCGTCCAGGTGGACCGGACGGGCCGGCTTGATGCGCTCGCCGTCCAGCCTCACCTTGCCATTGTCGACGGCGTCGGTGGCCAGCGAACGGGTTTTGAAGAAACGGGCGGCCCACAGCCATTTGTCGATGCGTACGGTTTGGGATGGATTCATGATGAAAAGATAAACGATTAAGCGTATTTGCCCATGGCCACGATGCGCATGACCAGCGCGTAGACCATGAAGGCCACCTCGTAGCCGATACGGCGGATATGGCCCACGTGGGCGTAGTCGTGTTCGTGGATCACCACGCCGTCGGCGATGGCTTGCTCGATATGGCCGCGCAGACTGTGGGCGAAGGCGGCGTCCTTGACCACCACATTGGCTTCCTGGTTCAGGAACAGGCTCAAGCCGTCGACATTGCTGGACCCGACCGTGGCCCATTCGTCGTCGATCACCGCCACCTTGGCGTGCAACTGGGTCTTGTGGTATTCGATCACCTTGAC
>JAYVUV010000369.1:0-4305 GCA_043787615.1 Janthinobacterium sp.
GACGATCACTTCATTGGCGGCGGCCGCCGCCAGCGCGCCCAGGCCGGCGGCGGCCTGCCCGGCCGAGAGATGCATGGCCGACACCAGTGAGGCCGACAAGATCAGGATGAGCAAGGCGCGCACGCGCAGCGGCAGCGCCAATGCCTGTAACACCGGGGTGAGCAGCAACAGCGCTGACAAGCGCAGCGAACACAGTAGGACTGCGGCAATCCAATCCGCATGAAAATCGAGGCTCATGGTCTAGAAATAGCTCGGAATATTGGCGATGAGTCCAGTTGCCAGCAACAACAGCTTGCGCAGCATCCATGGCCCGAAAATGGTCAAGGCCAGAACGGTGGCGATCAATTTCGGTATAAAAGTGAGGGACATGTCCTGTACCTGGGTGACAACCTGCAGGACGCTGACGATCAATCCCACCACCAGGGTCGAAATCAAGATCGGTGCGCAGATAATGACCGCGTTCCAAAGCAATTGCGCCATCAGTTGCAGCGCCGCATCCGAACCCATACTCGTACTTTCTCGGTTCGATCCGGCAAAGGCGGTCGAATCCCACTATGTTGTTTTGGGTGTACCCGATACGGATGTTGCGGGTTCGCATGTTAACCGAATTGCAGTACTAATTTATCAAAAGCAACATATAATAGATGACAAACAAACATTTGTCAAGTTTGTTAGATATTAAATTCGCCATAAGGTGAACGGTTTCCTGTTGTCACCGGTTCGCTATTTTCCAGTCGCCCCGCTTTCGGCCGCCGCGAAGAGCGCATATTATATAGGGCATCGCCAGCTCTCACATGAGGTCGCGTTGGCGACGATGCCGACCACGATGCACAGAAGCCGGGCCGGTCTTGCGCCAGCGGCACGCCGCCCACGTTCATGCCCTGCAGCCCGGCGATGATATTGATCGGCGAGACCGGCATGGACAATGGTGAGCACGAACAGGCTGTGCTTGTTGCCTTCGTTGACCCAGAGCGGCGATTTCCGATGGCGCCGCGCACCATCTTGACCAGCACATCGGCCTGGTCGCGCGACAAATGGATCAACAGCTCGACCGACGAGCGGATTTGGTTCGCCATCGCGCACCGCGTTGCGCAGCCGATCCACCGCCTTGAGCGGCTTGCGCTCGGCGCCGATCACCACCTGCGGATCGACGCTGAGCCACAGCGTGGAGATATCGGATGGCTAGAACGTGAACTCGTGTAGCAAGCACGTCGTTGACCAGCGCGATCAAGGTGTCGTCGGCCGGCTCGCTGTGCTCCTTGAGCCACTTTTCGCTGGCCGTGTTGGCCGGACTGAAGTGCAGCCAGATGAATTGCTCCTCGTGCTAGGCGCGCCTGCGCAGCCCTTGCGTGGCCTGCGCCGCTTCGATGGGCCGGCCCCGCTGGCCGGCGCTGAAGCGATAGCCGCACACCAGGCCGGACTGGTCGCAGCCATAGGAGAGCGGGGCGCTTGGCATGGCGGACACTCCGGGCGATTGCGTCGAAAATGGGATGGGTGACGCGGTCAAGAAGATAGCAAAACGGCGCGCGGTCGGCGCGGATTTTTCGCGTCGGCGGCGGCCCGCCTACAGTCCGCGTTCGAGCGTCATCAGTTGTTCGCGGTAAGCCGTTTTCAACCGGTGCAATTGAGCGGGGCGGTGCGCGCCGCCCGCCTCGTACTGGCCGTCGAGCGCTTCCAGCATGCCCATTTCGCTCATCTTGCGGCGGAAGCTCACCTTGTTCAAGGGTTCGCCCATCAAGGCTTCGTAGACCCGCTGTAGCCCCGGCAAGGTAAAGGTGTCGCCGGCCAGATAACAGGGCAGCGAGGAATACTGGCTTTTGCTGCGCAGGCGGGCGACCGCGGTGTCGATGATGCTGCGATGATCGAAAGGCAGGTCGAGTTTCTTGTCCACCGCATGCAGTTTGATGTCTTGATGGGCGGCGCGTTCGATCACCTCGAACGACACCAGCGCGTAATAGGCGATGGCCACCGACCAGCCGCGTGGATCGCGCGCCGGGCCGGAAAACGTGGCCAATTGCTCCAGATAGGGTGCCACGATGCCGGTTTTCTCTTTCAATACCCGCAAGGCGGCGTGGCGCGCGTCGATATCCTCGGTCACGTGAATGAAGCCGCCCGGCAGCGCTGCCACGTCCTGGAAAGGCGGGCGCTCGCGTTTGAGCAAGGCCACGTGCAGGCCGCCTTCTTTCAGCGTCAGTAAAACCACGTCCACGGTACAGAACAGCTGATCCATTGATTAACTCCGATTCCGATCCGCCGGCTTACTTAGTATTGATATTGGACTTAGGCCGCGACGCGCCATGCAAGCCGATTCCTGCCCGGCAGCCCAAAGGAAGATGATAGCGAAAAACCCGCCTGCGGCGCAAGATTTTCGCTTGAACGGCCGCTGTTTCGCTCGGCCGGAATAGGCACGGCATGCCTGGAACGCTAATTTTCACGACTTAGTTGCACAAAGTTACGAAGTCGAATACACTGGTCGTGTCATCAAACAGAGGCGAACACCATGCATAGCAAGCTCCATTTACTGATCATCGACCCCCAGAACGATTTTTGCGATGTGCCTGCCGCTTACCGCCCGGGCGATCTCGTCCCGGCATTGCCGGTGCCGGGCGCCCACGCCGATATGCTGCGGGTGGCCGAGTTGATTCGTTTCGGCGGCCAGGGTTTGCACGGCGTGAGCGTCACCATGGACGCGCATCACCGTCTCGATATCGCGCACCCCACGTTCTGGATCGGCGGCGACGGCGCGGCGGTGCCGTCCTTCACCCAGATCGGCGCGGCGGCGGTGCGATCCGGTACATATCTGCCGCGCGCGGGCGATGCGCTGCCACGCGTGTTGGCTTATTTGGACGCGCTCGAAATGGGCGGACGTTATGGTTTGATGGTATGGCCGGTGCATTGCGAAATCGGCTCCTGGGGACAACTGGTGCACGCCGATGTGCGCGCCGCTTGCGACGGGTGGGAAGCGGACGGACATCGCGTCAATATCGTGGAAAAGGGCGGCAATCAGTGGACCGAGCATTATTCCGCCGTGATGGCCGAAGTGCCGGACCCGGACGATCCCGCGACCCAGCTCAATCAAGGCTTGATCGATGTGCTGGCGGCGGCGGACCGGGTGTATATCGCCGGCGAAGCGGGCAGCCATTGCGTCAAGGCGACCACCGAGCATATCGTCGCGTGCTTCGGTCCGGAAAAGTTGGGCAAGCTGGTGCTGGTCACCGACTGTATCAGCCCGGTCACAGGATTCGAGCCGCAGTATCAAGACTTTCTGGCGGCGATGCGCGCGCGCGGAGTGCGTACGGCGCGCTCGGCGGAGGTGCTGGCCGAATTGATCGCCAATGGAGAATGAGCGAAAGTCGCATAGCCAATACGCCAACATTGTTGTTATTATCTCGAGTTACTTATAAAGACTGCATTTCATGAAACCGATCGTCAAGAGCCTGCTGGAAAACGACCTGTATAAATTCACCATGTGGCAAGCGCTGTTGCACAGTCATCCCGATAGTCAGACCGAATACGCTTTTGTGTGTCGTAACACGCCGGCCTATCCGCTGGCTGAGCTGGAGGCCGACGTCAATCGCGAATTGGACCATCTTTGTTCGCTCGCGTTCGCTGATGACGAATTGGCTTATCTTCGCGGGCTGCGTTTCATGAAAAGCGATTTCATCGATTTCCTCACCGTGTTCCGCTTTCAGCGCAAGTTCATCACGGTGGAGACGGACGGAGACCAGTTGCGCATCGTGGCGAAGGGGCCGCAGGTGCATGTGATGGGTTTCGAGATCTATGTGCTGTACATCGTCAATGAACTGTATTTCCGTCATTTCGACCAAGCCGCGTGCTTGAACGAGGCGCGCCGCCGGCTCGACGCGAAACTGACGGCGCTGCGCGCGTTCGGCGAGCAAGCCGGCGCGCTCCATCCCTTCGAGTTCTTCGATTTCGGCGTGCGGCGCCGGTTTTCCGGCGACTGGCACGATGAGGTGGTGGCCACCTTCGCGCGCGAAGCGCCGCAGTATTTCAAAGGCACGTCGAACGTTTATCTGGCCAAGAAATATAATCTGGTCCCGATCGGCACCATGGCTCACGAATATTTGCAGTCGTACCAAGCCTTCGGCGTACGCTTGCGCGATTTCCAGAAGGCGGCGCTGGAGGACTGGGTGCAGGAATATCGTGGCGACCTGGGGACGGCGTTGACCGATGTGGTGGGGATGGACGCCTTTTTGTCCGACTTCGACCTGTATTTCGCCAAGTTGTTCGACGGCTTGCGGCACGATTCGGGCGATCCGGTGGTCTGGGGCGAGAAGGCGCTGG
>JAYVUV010000370.1:0-13517 GCA_043787615.1 Janthinobacterium sp.
GCACCGCCACTTTCCCCCACCGCGACAGCGCGGCCGGCCGACGCGCTGGCCATGCGCGATGTCTGGCGGGCCAGCGAGCTGGCCGTGTCGCGCGCCACCACCTGCCCCACCGGCTTTGACGGCCTCGACGCGGAACTACCGAACGGCGGCTGGCCCCGTTCAGCCTTGGTGGAAATTTTGCTGCAACAACATGGCATCGGCGAAATGCAATTGCTCGGCCCTAGCCTGGCCGCCCTGTCCTCGTCGCAACGGGTGGCCCTGATTCAACCGCCCTACCTGCCGCACGCCATGGCATGCCGCTCCTGGGGCTGGAACGAGCGCAATCTGTTATGGCTGCGGCCCGCCAGTTCGGCCGACGCGCTGTGGTGCGCCGAGCAAATCTTAAAAACCGGGGGCTGCGGCGCGGTGCTGCTGTGGCAGCCCAACGTGCGCGCCGACGCGCTGCGGCGCCTGAATCTGGCCGCCCACGGCGGCGACACCTGGTTGTGGCTGATGCGGCCGCTGTCGGCGGCGGCCGAGGCCTCGCCCGCGCCGTTGCGGCTGGCGCTGCGCCCGGCCGCCGGCGCGGTGTCGGTCGACATCGTCAAGCGCCGCGGTCCGCGCTGCGAAGCGCCCGTCCTGGTCGCGCTGGCGGCCATGCCGGCCGGCCGTCATGTGGAGACAGAACATGAAACTCCTGTTCAGCGTGCACCTGCCCCTGTTGCGGCTCGAAGCGCTCAGACCGTGCTGGTCTGAGCCGGGCGCGTACGCCGTGCTCGAGCGCGACGTGGTGACGGCCTTGTCGCCCGAGGCGGCGCGCGCCGGGGTGCGCGCGGGCATGCGCGGCGGCGGCGTGAGCGCGGTCGCGCCCGCCACCCGTTTGCTCGAACGCGCGCCGGACCGCGAGCAAGGCGCGCTGCGCGCGATCGCCATGGCGCTGATGCAATACAGTCCCGACGTGGCCCACGCCGACGACGCCTCCATCGTGCTCGACGTGGGCGCCAGCCTGCGCTTGTTCAGGGGGCCGCGCGCGCTGTGCCGGCTGGTGCGGGCCAGCGTGGCCGCGCTCGGCTTCACGGCCCAGCTGGGCATGGCGCCCACCGCGCACGGCGCCTGGCTGCTGGCCAGGCGCGCGCGGCGCAAGGGCCAGGTGTTGCGGCGGCGTACGCTGAGCCTGCCCTCCCTGGGTGCCCGGCTCGACCGCCTGCCCTGCGACTTGCTGCCGGCCGCCCTGCCCCATCAAACATGGCTGGCCGGCATCGGCGCCACCGATGTGGGCGCCTTGCGCCGCCTGCCGCGTGCCGGCTTGCAGCGTCGCACCAGCCCGGCCTTGCTGTGCGAACTGGACCGCGCCTACGGTGACGGCGCCGAAATGTTTGAATGGATCAAGCCGCCGCTGCAATTTTCCGAGCGGGTCGACACCTTCGACCGTATCGAGCAAGCCGACGCCCTGCTGCACGGCGCCGGCTATTTGCTATGCCAATTGGTGGGCTGGCTGAACGCGCGCCGGCAAGCGGTGCGCCGCTTCGTGCTCCTGCTCGAACACGAGCGCGGCCGCGCCGCCATCGCGCCCACCCCGATCGAGATCGTCCTGGCCGAGCCGGCCTGGCGCGAAACCCATCTGATGCGGCTGCTAAAAGAGCGCCTGGGCAAGGTCGAACTGCGCGCGCCCGTGATCGCGCTGCGGCTGGAGGCGCGCCATATCGAGCCCATGGCGCCGCCCAACGCCACCCTGTTTCCCGAGCCGGGCGGCAACGCCCAAGACTACCGCCGGCTGCTCGAATTATTGACGGCCCGGCTGGGCGCCGACAATGTGCTGAGCCCGGCCATGGCGCAGGATTACCGGCCCGAGTTGTGCAATGCCTGGACCCCGGCCCACCACCCGCGCGCCAAGGCCGAGGGCGAGCACACCTTGGCGGGCCGCCCCTTCTGGCTGCTGCCCCGGCCCATCGCGCTGATGATGCGCGGCGAACGGCCGTTTTACGGCAGCGCCTTGAAAATCGTCAGCGGCCCGGAACGGCTGGAAGCGGGCTGGTGGAACGACCAGACCGCCGCGCGCGACTATTATGTGGCCCGGGGCGCGGACGCGTCCTGCTACTGGATCTATCTGGAGCGGGTCAAAGACGCGCGCTGGTATCTGCATGGCTTGTATGCCTAGGCGCCATGCGTGACATGCGCCAGCCGCCCGGCGCGCCCGGCGCCGCCTTGCCGGACTATGCCGAGCTGCACACCTTGTCGCACTACAGCTTCCTGCGCGGCGCCTCGGCGCCCGAGCAACTGGTGCGGCGCGCGCACGCGCTGGGCTACCGGGCGCTGGCCATCACGGACGAGTGCAGCCTGGCCGGCGTGGTCAAGGCCCATCTGGCGGCCAAGGAATGCGATTTCCATCTGATCGTGGGCAGCCAGATGACGGTCACGCCCGAAGACGGCGGCCCCGCGTTCGCGCTGATCGTGCTGGCCCAGAACCGCGACGGTTACGGTAACTTGAGCGAACTGGTGACGGTGGCCAGAACCCGGGCCGACAAGGGCCGCTATCTGCTCCATCCGCGCGACATCGACGCCCCGCGGGGCGAGCTGGCGCACCTGCACGGCTTGCCCGATTGCCAATTCATCCTGGCGCCGGTCTACGACTGCGATCAAGCAGCGCTGGCGCGCCAGGCGGCTTGGCTGGCGCGCTGCGCGCCGGGCCGTTGTCGCATCGCCTTGACGCTGCACCACCGCAACCGGGACGAACAGCACCGCGCCGTGGTGGCCGCCGTCGCCAAGCAGTGCGGCCTGCCGATGGTGGCCACCGGCGACGTGTGCATGCATGTGCGCTCGTATAAACCCTTGCAGGACACCATGACCGCGATCCGGCATGGCCTGCCGGTGGCCGAGTGCGGCTACAAGCTGGCGCCGAACGCGGAACAGCATCTGCGCTCGCGTCTGCGGCTGGGCAATCTATACCCGCGCGCCGCGCTCGAGGAGACGGTGCGCCTGGCCCGGCTATGCACCTTCTCGCTCGACGAATTGCGCTACGACTATCCGCACGAACTGGTGCCGGACGGCGAAACGGCCACCTCCTACCTGCGCCAGCAAGCTTATCTCGGCGCCCGCTGGCGCTATCCGCACGGGGTGCCCGAGAAGGTGCAAGCCTCGCTCGAACGCGAGCTCGACATCATCGCCGCGCTGCGCTACGAAGCTTACTTTCTCACCGTGTACGACATCGTGCGCTTCGCCCGCGCGCGCCACATCCTGTGCCAGGGGCGCGGCTCGGCCGCCAATTCGGCGGTCTGCTATTGCCTGGGCGTGACCGAAGTGGACCCGGCGCGCGGCACCTTGCTGTTCGAACGCTTCCTGTCCAAGGAACGCGACGAGCCACCCGACATCGACATCGATTTCGAGCACCAGCGGCGCGAGGAAGTGATTCAATATGTGTACCAAAAGTATGGCAGGATGCGCGCCGCCCTGACCGCCGTGGTCATTTCCTACCGGCCCAAGAGCGTGTTGCGCGACGTCGGCAAGGCGCTGGGGGTGGACTTGCACATCGTCGACAAGGTGGCCAAGGTGTCGCACGGCTGGGGCGGCAAGGCCGACCTCCAGCGGCGCCTGCTGGCCTGCGGTTTCGACCCGGAATCGGCCATCGCCGACAAATGGGCCGGGCTGGCCGAGATGCTGATGCGCTTTCCGCGCCACCTGTCGCAGCATCCGGGCGGCTTCGTCATTTCCCACACCAAATTGTCGCGCCTGGTGCCGATCGAAAACGCGGCCATGGCCGAGCGCTCCATCGTGCAGTGGGACAAGGACGATCTCGACGCCGTCGGCTTGTTGAAAATCGACTTGCTGGCGCTGGGCATGCTCAGCTGCATCCGCCGCGCGCTGGACCTGGTGTCGGCGCGGCGCGGCCAGCGCTTCGAGCTGGCCGACGTGCCGTCCGAGGATGCGGCCACCTACGACATGATTTGCCAGGCCGACACCATCGGCGTGTTTCAAATCGAATCGCGCGCGCAAATGTCGATGCTGCCGCGCTTGCGCCCGCGCACCTTTTACGACCTCGTGATCGAGATCGCCATCGTGCGCCCGGGGCCGATTCAAGGCGACATGGTCCACCCCTATCTGCGCCGCCGCCAAGGGCTCGAAGCGGTCACCTACCCCAGCGCCGAGATCGAAGCGGTTTTGCGGCGCACCTTGGGCATCCCTATTTTCCAGGAACAAGTGATGTCGATCGCCATGGTGGCGGGCGGTTTCTCGGCCGGCGAGGCGGACGCGCTGCGGCGCGCCATGGCGGCCTGGAAAAGAAAAGGCGGCCTGGAGCAATTCGAAGATAAACTGCGCAGCGGCATGGCCCTGAAAGGCTATAGCGAGGCGTTCGCCGGCGCCATCCTGCGGCAGATTCGCGGCTTCGCCGAATACGGATTTCCCGAATCGCACGCCAGCAGTTTCGCCTTGCTGGCCTATGCCTCCAGTTGGCTCAAATGCCATGAACCGGCGGCGTTTTTGGCCGCCTTGCTGAACTCGCAGCCGATGGGCTTTTACTCGCGCTCGGCGCTGGTGCAGGACGCACGCCGGCATGGCGTGGAAGTGCGCCCGGTCGACGTGTGTGCGAGCAATTGGGACGCCACCCTGGAAACGCTGGACGACGTGGCGCGGCCGGCCGTGCGCCTGGGCTTAAACAATGTGAAAGGCTTCGAGCGGGACGCGGCCTGGCGGGTCGAAGAGGCGCGCGCCATCGCGCCGTTCGCCGGCACGGCCGACCTGGCCGCCAGGGCCGACCTGGACGCGCGCCAGCTGAACGCCTTGGCCGGCGCCAACGCCCTGGAAGCGCTGGCCGGCAACCGGCGCCAGGCGCTGTGGCAAGCCGGCGCCAGCGTGCCCGACAAAGGCTTGCTGCGCGCGGCCACGCTGCCGGAAGACAGCTTCGAGCTGGCGCCGCCGAGCGAGGCCGAGAACACGGTGGCCGATTACCGCCACCTGGGCTTGACCCTGGGCCGCCATCCGCTGGCCTTCCTGCGCGCGCGCCTGCTGGCCATGCGCTTCCTGCCGTCGGACCTGCTGTACGGATTGAGCAACGGCCAACTGGCGCGCGGCTGCGGCATCGTGACGGTGCGGCAAAAGCCGGAAACGGCCAAGGGCGTGGTGTTCCTCACCATCGAAGACGAGGCCGGCACGGTCAACGTGATCTGCTGGTCCAGCCTGGTGGAACGGCAGCGGCGCGAAATCATGGGCGCGCAATTGCTGGGCGTGTACGGGGTTTGGCAATCGGCCAACAATGTGCGCCATCTGGTGGCCAAACGCTTGGTCGACCTGTCCCACCTGCTGGGCGAACTGGCCACCCGCTCGCGCGATTTTCATTAGGCGGGTTCACCTTCCTCAGCGCACGGCAGATACCGGCCGACGCCATGCCATGCCGGCATCAGAGCGTGAAGTGCAGCTCGAAAAACTGTCGCGAACGGAGCAAATTTTGCTTGAGAACGCAACGGTGTGCTTTCAGAAAGCTCGTCCTACCCGCCGCGTGGCAGGCACCCGGCAGCGTACCCGTGATGACGATCCTGTCGTAGCAGGTGAGCACGCCCGCGCTACGGTCACGGTATGGAGACCGAGCGATTGATGCTACCGGCGCACGCCCCGGCGCGGCAGGACGGCGCGGCTACGGTATGAGCGGCTCGATGCCGTCAGCGGAAGCTCAGCTGTCGGCCCGCTCGTCGAAGATCTTCTTGAACAGACTGATCGCCTGCGCGGCCGACAGCTGCAACTGGCGCGCCTCGTCGGCTGCCCGCTCCAGCGTCGGTCGCAGCAGTTCAGCCGGGTCGGAAACCGGATGCCCTGCTTGCGGCCGATCCGCGACGACCATCGCCAGCCCGCGGCGCCGCTCGAGCACACCTTCGGCTTCCAGCAGTCCGAATGCCTTGGACACCGTCATCGGGTTCACGACCAGCGCCTTGGCCAGTTCTCGCACCGAGGGCAGTTCCTCGCCGGCGCGCAGCTGCCCACCGGCGACCTGGCGACGGATCTGGCCGACAATTTGCAGATAGATGGGCTCGGCCGAGCCCGAGGCGATGGAAAAGTTCTGGCAATCAGCCACGTCCCCCTCCCCCCTGCTGCTCGCCGCGGGCCAAATGGCCGACCGGCAAGGCGGCCGGTTCGCTGGCCATCGCATGCCAGCGACAAGCACAGCCAACGGCAGTCGCCGCGAAATAGGCCACGGCGATCACCATAAACGGCCACGCCGCAAGACCATACAACACGCCCGCGAACGCCGTCATCACGACTCCCAGGACCAAGCCGATGCCGGCATTGCCCGTCGACCGTTCTCCCCACGACCGCCATAGCAAGCCAAGAAGCGGCAGAGTTCCAACCAGAAGAGTTTCAGGCCAAAAAACGAAGTGGACACCGAACCACCCGGGCGCCACGATGCGGGCGATCAAACGCAGCAACTCCAGGGCCGCCAAACCGATCAACCATCGGCGCCCGAAGCCCAGGCCCAGCCGCGCGGCGATTGCCCGGCTCAAGATATATCCGCGCGGAATTCCCGGAAGCAGGACGAGCAGCGCCTGTTCGTGACGGGTCCGGAGAAGCCTGGACCGGATAAACACGACTTGCCACAGAAACCAGAGCAACACGAGGCCGATCAAGACTTGGTACACATGCAGCCGGACAAATCCTGGCAGGATGGAAATGACCAGGCCAAGACAGGCCAATCCCGCCGCGATCCTGACGATCGCCCGGCTCCATCGCACCCCGCGCCAGCGGCCCTCCAACAAAAACAGCCCGAAGAACAGACGCTGCATGGGCGAAGAGTTCTTGCTATTGAGGACGAAAAGCTGGCGAATCTTGCGTTCGTCCTTGGGCCTGAGATTGACAGGGCCGGCGTTCGCCTTGGCCGGGATTTGTTTGGCATCTCCCGGTTCCTTGAACCTCTTCAGGCCGGTAGCGCAATGAACAATCAGCGCCGACGCACAGATCACGGTCACCGATAGCGGGCCGGAATGGGCATCCCAAAACTCAAGCACCGCAGGAAATTTGTAGACAATGACACCAATCAAGACGCCCAGAAAAACAATCAGAACAACCTCCAGCAGAAACCATCGCATTCGGTTTGGCAGTATCTGCTGCAAAACCAAGCAAGCCAAGCCAAAAGCGCTGGCAGAAAGGCTGACCGCGGTCATGCCGCCCAAGGCACAGGCGATCGGAATGAGCGATACTCCCCAAATCGACATCAATGCCCACCTCATGTGACGAAGATGCCCAGGGATCACGAGCATGATGCCGACTCGGCGTTGCATCAAGACGGCACTTATCAAGTGTTGAATAATCGTGAACCACACAAAGCTGGCCGACAATCCAGCCATCCCTGAGCGGGCGATAAAGGCCACCGCAATGAAAAGCGCCGGGTAGACAAGCCATGCCCCCCCTTTCATGGAGAAACGCACGGCCGTCATGAGGATGGATCCGACAGGCCGTCCGAGCGCGTCCCAGCGTTCCCTTAGCGTCGTAAAAAGCGCGAGCATGGTCGATCTCCTCAAGCCAAGACGACGAACAGGTCTTCCAGCGTCAGCGGCTGGACCCGCACCTCGTCCGTCTGGGCAGGCCGTCCCGCGCCGGCAGGCGCACGCACGATGCGCGACGACGATTCCGTCGCGCCCAGGGCGACCAATCGGTTGGCCTGCATGTACCGACTCACGGCAGCCGGATTGCCGTTCAGGCGCATGCAGCTCTCCAGCAATTCGTCCAGCGGCGATTGCACCACGATGCGGCCGCCGGCGAGGAAGGCGACGTCCATCGCCACCCGTTCAAGGTCGGACAGAATGTGCGTGGAGAACACCACCGTCGTGTTTCGATCGATGACCTGTTCCACGAGTTCGCGCAGGAAATCGCGCCGGCCGACCGGATCCAGGCTGGCAACGGGTTCGTCCAGCACGAGCAGCTCGGGCTCGTGGGCGAGCGCGCGGATGATGGACAGGCGCTGCTGCTGGCCTACCGACAACTGGGCCACCGGCTTGCCGCGGGGAATATCCCAGCGGCTAAAGAGCGCTTCGGTCTTCACCGCATTCCAGTGCGGGTAAAAGCTGCGGAAATAGGCGAGCAACTGTTCAGCGGTCATCCATTCGAACAAATCCGAGCGCTGCGGCACGTAGCCGATGCGTGCGCGGACCACGTCGTCGGCCGCTCCAGCGGGCTGGCCGAACAGGCATGCCTGACCGGCTGCCGGCGTACGCAGACCGAGCACGGTCTCAATCAGCGTCGTCTTTCCGACCCCGTTGCGCCCGAGCAAGCCAACGATGCGACCCGGCTCGACCGTCCAATCCATCTTCTGGAGCACACGTTGCGCACCGAAGGCGACATCGATGCCGCGTAAGCTCGCGCAGGGCTGTCCGCGCTCCTGGATCACAGAATTCTGCATTGCTCACCTCTTTCATGTGTGGCGGACTTTTCCCGTGTTGTCCGCACGCGTATATGGCCATCGCTGGAAGCGCTCACGGGCGTCGCCCTTCGGACCCGGTAGGCAATCAGGAGTCTTGGTGTATTAGTACTGTAATACATGCTGCGGCAAAGGGCAAGTGAATCAAGCGTCGATCAGGCTTGCCAGCCCGCAGGGGCGTTGTTGCACAAATCCACCTGACAGCAGGGAACGCGGAGCGTGGGTAAACCGATGCCATGAACGCATGACGCAAAGCCTGCTCGAGCTCGCTGGTCTGGACTGGCGAGTACCCGACTAATGCTGCCGTGCTTGCTCGACCAAATCGCCAAGGATGAGCACATGGCAAGCGTCAGCGGCGATGGCGCCCATGACACCAAGGCCTGTCACGAGGCCATTGCGCAGCGCGGTGCGCAAGCGATCATTCCTAACCACAGGAACGCCAAGCCTTGGAAGGATCGGGGTCCTGGCCCGGCAGCGCGCAACGCCATCCTGGACGCAAGGCGCCGCCTTGGCCGGCGAATTTGGACGTGGAGCGCTGATCGCCGGCGCAGCCTCGTCGACACCACAATGCTTGGCTTCACGCTGCGCGGTGAGCGCGTCATGGCGCGTGACTTCGCCCCTCAGGTCGCCGAGCTGCAAGTGCGTGCCGCGATTCTCAATCGCTTTACGCGACTCGCTACGCCCACGACGGTGCCATGCCATAAATCCGCCTGCGATGTGGGGATCACGTGCTCAGCCTATTTGTGCAACAAAGCCAATAAAATATAATCGCCTTTTCAACCTCCGCAGGTTTTGCCATGTGCGTCAACTACCTCACCGTCAGCCGGCAACTGTGTTTCGATTTTTTCCGCACGCCCCTGGAAACGGGCGAGGACTGGCGCGACGAGATTTACCAGGATTATGTTGCCCCATTCATCGTGCACGAGCACGGCGCGCGCGTCGCGCGGCTGGGCTCCTACGGTTTCATTCCGCAGCGCCACGTGCCGCCCGGCCAGCGCCTGACCACCATGAACGCGCGCGCCGAAACTGTCGGCCGGTTGCGCACTTATAGGCAAGCCTGGGCCGACGCGCGGCTTTGCCTGGTGCCTTGCACGGCCGTGTTCGAGCCGAACTGGGAACAGCCCCGCCACGTCCGCTGGGCCATCGGCATGGCCGACCGCTCGCCGTTCGCGGTGGCCGGAATCTGGCGCCGCTGGCAAGAGGAGGACGGCACGCTCAGCCATTCCTTCACCCAACTCACCGTCAATGCCGACGACCATCCCGTGATGCGCCGCTTTCACAAGCCGGGCGACGAGAAACGCAGCGTGGCCATCGTGCGACCGCAAGATTACGACGACTGGCTCGGCTGCGCCAACCCGGAGCTGGCGCGCGCCATGCTGCGGCTCTATCCGGCCGAGCTTTTGCACGCCTATGGCGCGCCCCGGCCCGCCATCGATAAGCAAGCCGAACTATTTTGATATGTTTGTTGTAACATAGGACGCCCGCCGCCTCCCGCCGCGGCCTTCACGATCGGGAAAAGTCTTGTCCACCATCCAACTGACCGGCGCCGCGCTGTTCGCCTGCGCCCTATTGCATACCTTCGCGGCCAAATCGTTCGAGTTACTGGCCCGGCGCCACCCGCGCCACGCCGGCCTGTTTCACCTGCTGGGCGAGGTGGAGGTGGTGTTCGGCTTCTGGGCCTGCGTGCTGATCGTGGCCATGGCCCTGCTCGATGGCGGCGCGGCGGCCGTCGCCTACGCCGAATCGCGCCACTACACCGAACCCTTGTTCGTGTTCGCCGTGATGGTGGTGGCCGCCTCGCGCCCGGTGCTGGACGCGGCCCGGCGCCTGCTGGGGACGCTGGCCCGGCTAGCGCCGGTGCGCACCGAACTGGCGCAGGTGTGGTTCGGCCTGGCGCTGGTGCCGCTGGCCGGCTCGCTGATCACCGAGCCAGCCGCCATGACCCTGGCCGCCCTGATGCTGGCGCCGCAAATTTTCCGCCCCGGCATACCGGAATGGAGCAAATACGGCGCCCTGGGCGTGTTGTTCGTCAACGTGTCGATCGGCGGCACCCTGACCGCGTACGCCGCGCCACCGGTGCTGATGGTGGCCGCCACCTGGCAATGGGACAGCGCCCACATGGCCGCCCACTTCGGCTGGAAAGCGGCGCTGGCGGTGTTGTTCAACGCCAGCGCGATCAGTTTCGTGCTGCGCCGCCACTTGCAAGCGGCGGCACCGGCTCCGGCCACCGGCCCCGTGCCCTGGGCGGTCACGGCGACGCATCTGGCTATGCTGGCTGCCATCATCATGCTGGCCCATCACCCGGTCTTGTTCCTCGGGCTGTTCCTGCTGTTTCTCGGTTTTGTGCAAGCCTATGAGCGCCATCAAAACCCACTCATCTTGAAGGAAGCGCTGCTGGTCGGGTTTTTCCTGGCCGGGCTGGTGGTGCTGGGCGGCATGCAGCAATGGTGGTTGCAACCGATCGTCTCCAGCCTGGCGCCGCTGGCCCTGTTTTTCGGCGCGCTGGGCTTGACCGCCATCACCGACAACGCCGCCCTGACCTACCTCGGCTCGCTCATCGCCGGCCTGTCCGAGCCGGCCAAATACATGCTGGTGGCCGGCGCGGTGGCCGGCGGCGGCTTGACCGTGATCGCCAACGCGCCCAACCCGGCCGGGGTCGCCTTGCTGCGGCGCGGCTTCCGGGACGAATCGATCGGCGCCCTCGGCCTGCTGCTGGGCGCGCTGCCCCCGACCGCCGTGGCGGTGCTGGCGTTCCTGCTGTGAGGTGCTAGGCCGTGCGGTGGTGCTTGAGAAAAAAATCGACCATCATCTTGCTCGCGTCCGGCCCGGCCCTGGCGTTGAACGACAGGGTGGCGTCGCCGCCGCTCCAGGCATGCTCCAGATGCGCGATCTGCGCCACCCTGAGCAGCAGCTTTTTATCGACATGAAAATCGCGGATTTGATGCGGATTGGCTGGATTGCGGCTGCCCTCGCGCCCGCCCGGCTTGAGCGCGACCGAGATCGCCGTCTCGATCGGCATCCGGTTCAACAGCAAGCTCTGACGCATCAAATGGGTTTGATTGATGGGCCGCACCACGCGGTCGTCCTCGCCCTGGATCAGAATGGTCGGCATGCGCGGAAAAGCCGGGCTGCCGGCCAGAATTTCAGCGATGGCGCCGTCGGCGCGGTGGCTGGCGCCGCGCTGCATCACGCCCAGCGCGCCGATGGCGCTGTGACCGGCGCCGAACACGGGCGCCGAATGCAAGCCTACCGCCGCGATCAAATGGGGATGGTTGAGCGCCACGATATTGGCCATGCCCGCGCCGGCTGAAATACCGCCGATGTAGATGCGCGAGCGGTCGATCGGATAGGCCGCCGCCACCTTGGCGATCATGCCGACGATGAGCTCGACGTCGCCGCCCCCGGCCTGGGTGGCCTTGTCATACCATTTCCAGCAACGGTGGCGATGCGAACCGATCGACTGCTGCGGGTACAGCACGGCGAAGCCTTTTTGCTCGGCCAGGCGGTTCATCCGCGTTCCCTGGGCGAACTGGGTCGCGCTTTGTTCGCAGCCATGCAGCATCACCACCAAGGGCCAGCCGCCGCGCCGCGCCGCGCCGGCAGGCACCTTCTCGGGCAAATACAGCCAGTAATTCAAGCCGCGCCCGGTCAAGCCGCCCAAGTCGAGCAAAGGCTTCGAATAATGCCCGGCCAGCCATTTCCCCGGCAAGGTGATCAGCGCGGCCGGTGGCGTCGACACCGAGCGCCGCGCCGGCGCCTTGCTGCGCGTGGCGGCCTGGACGATGGGCTTCGGCTTGGCGGCGGCACCGGCTTTGGCCGCTCCCGGCTTGGACGTGGTTTTGCCGCGCGGCTTGACCGGCGTACCGAACCAGTCTTCGACCAGCTTGCTCGCGCCGCGTTGCTGAGCCTTGCCCACACGCATCAGGCCGCGCAACAATGCGCTAGACGCCCTCACCATCGCTGCGCCCCGGAGCGCGCGTCGTCCATCGCGACGCGGGCCGGTGCGGCCGCGCATTCCCACCCTGTTTTCGGGCCAAAGCTCATCGGGCATCCTCCATCATGGGCCAAGCGTAACGCAAACGGTGTGCAAGCTCGGTGCGCCAGCCCGCATAAGGTCGGCGCGCTCGCACGATTGAGACAGCTCAATCGGTTCCCGCGGCCGACCTTTAGTCTAGGGAAGCACTGATTGATTCTGGCGGATGGAATCGGTCGCGCAAAAAACGCTCAGCAAGGCGCAACAGCGCAGACATGCCGGGGCATGGCGAGGATTTGCAACACAGCTGAACGTTTTTTGCGTACGCCGAGTCCGCCGTCATGAATGAATCAGTGCTTCCCTAGTAACCGAGGCGCCCGGCCGTTCCGGGCAAATTCCAACAGGAGACCGATATGAGTTATCTAGACCGCGATCCGCTCGGCATATACAAAACCGGCAGCGTCGATGGCCCCGGGCCGCAACTGATGGGCGCCGACACCTTGATCGGCGATGACGTCTACAACCACCAGGAAGAAGACTTGGGCGACATCAAGGAAATCATGCTCGACATGCGCACCGGACAAATCGCCTATGCTGTCTTGTCTTTCGGCGGCGTGCTGGGCATGGGGACCAAGTTGTTCGCCGTGCCGTGGCAAAGTCTGACCCTGGACACGGTGAACAAACGCTTCCTGCTCGACGTGGGTAAAGACCGTCTGAAAAACGCGCCCGGCTTCGACAAAGATAGTTGGCCCGACATGAGCGACAACAACTGGTCCAGCCAAATCCACACGTTTTACGGCACCAGCCCGCTGGCGGCGGGAACGCTGAGCGGCAGCTCCGGCAGCACCCGTTCGCCGATCAGCGGCACCGGCACGCCGACAACGTAGAGCGTCGGGTCGCCAGGGCGCGCCTGTGGCGGCCCGTGGGATACGGCGCCGACGTGGCCCTGCGATGCGGCGGAGATGTCGCGGATGCGGCGCATTGAAAGCGCGGCGCTGGCGCGACCGGGAGACATTCGCCTCAGCGGCGCGCCTAGCAGCCTGTCGGACTTGGGGAGTCGAAGCGAGAAATGAGCTGGACGAGGCCAGATTTTGACGATTTCGCAGTGCCAATAGCGAGCTATTGGCCGAGAAAGCGGCGAAATATGGACCGTCCCAGCGCATTTTG
>JAYVUV010000371.1:0-13798 GCA_043787615.1 Janthinobacterium sp.
CGGAAGGCATGGTCAAGTTGAACGACAGCGCCGCTGAAATACTCAAGTGCTGTAACGGCGCCAATTCGGCCGATCAGATCCTCGCTGAACTCGAAACCAAGTTTCAGGCCACGGGATTACGCGCCGATATCGAGGGCTTGCTCGCCCACGCTTATATCCAGAAATGGATCACCTAGCGATGCACGCGCCGCCATCGAATAGCGTCGCCCCGGCGGTGTCGCCGCCCTTTTGGCTGCTGGCCGAATTGACCTATCAATGCCCGCTGCATTGTGCGTTTTGCTACAACCCGCTGAATTACGATGCGGTGCGCAACGAGCTGACAACGGGCGAATGGGTCGGCGTTTTGCGTGAAGCGCGCGCCCTGGGCGCCGTCCAGTTGGGCTTTTCCGGCGGCGAGCCGCTGATGCGGGACGACCTGGAGGAGCTGGTGGCCGAAGCCCGCAGGCTCGGCTTTTATAGCAATCTGATTACCTCGGGTGTCGGTTTGAACGAGGCCCGCATCGCCGCGCTCAAGAAGGCCGGGCTGGATCATATTCAGCTGTCGTTTCAGGATTCGACCAAGGAATTGAACGATTTCCTGAGCAGTACCAAAACCTTCGATTTGAAGTTAAAAGTGGCGAAGTTGATCAAGCAATACGACTACCCGATGGTCATGAATTGCGTCCTTCACCGCTACAACTTGCCGCACGTCGGTAAGATTATCGACATGGCGCTGGAATTGGGCGCGGAGTATTTGGAGCTGGCCAATACCCAGTATTATGGCTGGGCGATGAAAAATCGCGACCAGTTGATGCCGACGCTCGAACAGGTGCGCGAGGCCGAACGCGTGGTGGCCGCCTATCGGGAAAGCATAGGCGAGCGTTGCAAGTTGTTGTTTGTGGTGCCCGATTATTTTGAAAATAGGCCCAAGGCTTGCATGAACGGCTGGGGCCGTGTGTTTTTAGGCGTGGCGCCGGACGGGGTGGCCCTGCCTTGCCATAACGCGCGCGATCTGCCCGGCCTCGATCTGCCAAGCGTACGCGATATGCCGTTGGCCGAGATCTGGCGAAACAGCCACGCCTTTAACGCCTATCGGGGCGATGCGTGGATGCAGGAACCATGCCGTAGTTGCGATGAAAAAGCGCGCGACTTTGGCGGTTGCCGCTGCCAAGCCTTCATGCTCGCGGGGGACGCGGCGGCCACTGATCCGGTTTGCGCCAAATCGCCACGGCGCGCCGAGATCGACAAAGTCATCCACTTCGCCGCGCAGGGCGCGATAACGACTCATACGGCGCACAATGAAAAACCCATTGTTTTTCGTAATAACGCCAATTCACGGGCGCTCATGAAATGAGTTTTGCCGGCACAATGACGGCCCCAATGACTGTCGCACCCCTGGTCCGACCGTCGCGCACGATTGCGAGGCCTTGTCCTACACGGGCATCGCAACCCTGGATTTGCTGTTAGATTGTGCGTTTTTAAAAACACAATCCATCCATTCACCGGTGCCGTCCATGAAAACGTTTCACTGCGACAAATGCGCGCAACAAGTCTTTTTTGAAAATACCTTGTGCTTCAACTGCGAGAGCATGTTGGGCTATCAGCCAGCGCAGCGCACCATCAACAGCTTCGAGCAGACCGAAACGGGCCAGTGGCGCAGCCTGAACCGCCTCGATGCGGGCAAACTCTATAAACAATGCGGCAATTATGTGCGGCACAACGTCTGCAACTGGATGCTGCCGGCGGACGATCCGCACGAGTTGTGCGAGTCGTGCCAGCTGACCGTCGTCATTCCCGCGCTCTCGACCGAAAAGAATCAATTGCTGTGGGTGCGCCTGGAGGCGGCCAAGCGCCGCCTGCTGTTTTCGCTGGCGTCGCTGAACCTGACCCCGGCCTCGAAAGAAACCGAGCCGGAAACCGGTCTGGCCTTCCAATTCCTGGAGGACGGGGTGACGGATCAGTGCGTGATGACCGGCCACGACAACGGCCTGATCACCCTGAACATCGCTGAAGCCGACCCGGCCGAGCGCGAACGCACGCGCGAACAGATGCATGAACGCTATCGCACCCTGCTGGGGCATTTCCGCCACGAAAGCGGGCATTACTATTTCGACCGCTTGGTGGCCGACAGCACCTGGATCGACGGCTTCCGCGCCCTGTTCGGCGACGAACGCCAGGATTATGGCGAGTCCCTGAAACGCCACTACAGCGAAGGCCCGGTGGCCGACTGGGAGTCGCACTTCGTGAGCAGTTACGCCAGTTCCCACCCCTGGGAGGACTGGGCCGAAACGTGGGCGCACTATCTGCACATGATCGACACGCTGGAAACGGCGCATGCCTGCGGCCTCTCGCTCAAGCCCGCCAAGCCCGACGAACCGTCGCTGGACCGGGTGACGCTGCCCACCAAGACCGGCGACTTCGACGAAACGCTCAACGATTGGTTCGCACTGACCTACGTGCTCAACAGCTTGAACCGCAGCATCGGCATGCCGGATTCGTATCCGTTCAAGCTGGGCACGCCTGTGCTGGAAAAGCTGGCGTTTGTGCACAAGGTGGTGCGCGCGCGCAAGGCGCCGGCAGCGGCGTAAATCGCCCGATCCGATCGCGCAAACGCGGCGGCGCGACGGGCCTCTTGGCCCGCGCCGCTTTCGCGCGCGCGATCCATCGGTGCCGCGCCAAACGGCGCCAAGCGCGCCGCAACGCGCGCGACATGCCTCGGACGAGGTCCGGACGCGCGGCGCGGCGCGCGGGGTCGGACCGGTCGCGCCCGGCGCGGCGCGGCCGGGCTTTCCCGGCAAGAACGCGTGCACCATTGCGGTTCAAAATTGCCGATTCCACTACGAAGGTGCATCATGGCACTTATTCGTGGCACAGTTCGGTAACTATCCTTCCGCCCCGTCGCGTCGCGCCACCGTGTCCGATACCGGCCGGCGCGGGACACGGTGTGACGGGTATGAATTATGCTTAATCAACTATGTACTGCGCCGACAACGGTCGCGTCCCTTTCGAAAGGCTTTCCCGCATGGCAATCCGTATCGCGCTGCATCATAAGACCAGTTACCGTTATGACCGCTTGGTCAGCCTGTCGCCGCACGAGGTGCGCCTGCGCCCGGCGCCCCATGCGCGCACGCCGATCCTGTCGTATTCGTTGACGGTGCAGCCGCAAGACCATTTCATCAACTGGCAGCAAGACCCTTACGGCAATTACATCGGCCGTTTCGTGTTCCAGGAAAAAGCCGACATGCTCGACTTCACGGTCGATCTGGTGGCCGACATGACCGTCATCAACCCGTTCGACTTTTTCGTCGAAAAGTATGCCGAAACGTTTCCGTTCGCCTACCCGGAACAATTGACGATCGAGCTCAGCCCCTACTTGCTGGCCGAACCGCCCGGCCCGCTGCTGCTCGACTGGGTGGCAGAGGCGCGCGCGGCGCTGCTGGCCAAGCCGATGGCGACCAACGACTTCCTGGTCGCCATCAACCAGCGCCTGCAGGGCGACATCGCCTACCTGCTGCGCATGGAACCGGGCGTTCAAGCGCCGGAAGAAACCCTGGAAAAGCGCTCCGGCTCTTGCCGCGACAGCGGCTGGCTGCTGGTGCAAATCCTGCGCGAGATGGGGCTGGCGGCGCGCTTCGTGTCCGGCTACCTGATCCAGTTGCGGGCCGACCAGGAAGCGCTCGACGGCCCCAGCGGCGCGCCCGAGGACTTCACCGATCTGCACGCCTGGACCGAGGTGTACATTCCCGGCGCCGGCTGGATCGGGCTGGACCCGACCTCGGGCATGCTGGCCAGCGAAGGCCATATTCCGCTGGCCTGCACCGCCATGCCCTCGTCGGCCGCGCCGGTGACCGGTTTCACCGACAAGGCCGAAGTCACCTTTTTCCATGAAATGACGGTCACCCGCATCCACGAAGACCCGCGCGTGACCAAGCCCTACTCGGAGACGGACTGGCAACAGATCGACCGCCTCGGCCAACAGGTCGATGCCGACCTGAAGCGCCAGGACGTGCGCCTGACCCAGGGCGGCGAGCCGACCTTCGTCTCCATCGACGACATGGACGGGGCCGAATGGAACACCTTGGCCCACGGCGACAAGAAACGCGAGCTGGCGGGCAACCTGATGCACCGGCTGAAAAACCATTTCGCGCCGGGCGGCATGCTCCATTACGGCCAGGGCAAATGGTATCCGGGCGAGCCGCTGCCGCGCTGGGCGCTCAATATTTTCTGGCGCGTGGACGGCCAGCCGATGTGGCTGGACGCCGGCCTGTTCTCGGACGAGCACGTCGACGACGGTTACGACAACGACGAGGCCGCCAGCTTCACGGCCGAACTGGTCAAATCGCTCGGCTTGCCCGCCAACAGCGCCATCATGGCCTATGAAGACGTGCTGCAACAAGTGCAGCGCGAACAAGCATTGCCGCGCAACGTGGATCCGCTGCACGCCGACTTGAAGGCGCCGGAGGAAAGGCGCCGGCTGGCGCGCCTGCTCGAACGCGGCCTGGGCCACGTGGCCGGCTATGTGTTGCCCTTGAAAGCCACCGACTACGACCCGGCCGTCATGCTCGGCACCAGCTGGCGCACCTCGGCCTGGCCGATCCGGCGCGAGCACCTCTACCTGATCGAAGGCGACTCGCCGATCGGCTTGCGCCTGCCGCTGGCCACCCTGCCCTGGGTGCTGCCGGAGCAACGCGAGCCGGACTTCGATGTCGATCCGTTCGCGCCGCGCGGCGCCTTGCCGACCGAGAAAAAAGACAAGCGCCCGAAACTGGGCTTGGCCATCGGCAAGTCGGCCGACAGGGCCGCCAAACCGGCGCCGCCGGGGGAACCGGCCGCGCGCGAGGTGATCCATACCGCGCTGTGCGTCGAGGCGCGCGCCGGCCGCCTGTATATTTTCATGCCGCCGCTCAAACGCATCGAGGATTATCTGGCCCTGGTCACGGCGGTGGAAAACACGGCCGCCAAATTGAAGCTGAAGCTGCGGCTGGAAGGCTATCCGCCACCGCGCGACCCGCGCATCAAGCTGCTCAGCGTCACCCCCGACCCCGGCGTGATCGAGGTCAACATCCATCCGGCGGCCAGCTGGAACGAACTGGTCTACAACATGTCGACCCTGTATCAAGAGGCGCGCCTGACCCGGCTGGGGACCGAGAAATTCATGCTCGACGGCCGCCACACCGGCACCGGCGGCGGCAACCACGCCACCCTGGGCGGCGCCACCGCCGAGGACAGCCCGATGCTGCGCCGGCCCGACTTGCTGAAAAGCTTGATCACGTATTGGCAGGTGCATCCGGCCCTGTCCTACCTGTTTTCCGGCACCTTCATCGGCCCCACCAGCCAGGCGCCGCGGGTGGACGAGGCGCGCGACGACAATCTGTACGAATTGGCGATCGCCTTCCAGCAAATGGACCGGGTGCTGCCCACCATGCACGAGGGCGACAAGCCGTGGATGGTCGACCGCTTGCTGCGCAACATGCTGGTCGATTTGACCGGCAACACGCACCGCTCCGAGTTTTCCATCGATAAATTGTATTCGCCGGACGGCCCCACCGGCCGCCTCGGCCTGGTCGAATTCCGCGCCTTCGAGATGCCGCCCCACGAGCGCATGAGCTTATTGCAGATGCTGTTGCTGCGCGCCCTGGTCGCGCGCTTTTGGCGCCAGCCCCTGCAAGCGAAGCTGGTGCACTGGGGCACGGCGCTGCACGACCGCTGGATGTTGCCGCATTTCGTGGCCCAGGATATCCGCGACGTGGCCAAGGATTTGCGCGCGGCCGGTTACGCCTTCGAGGAGCACTGGTTCGAGCCCTTCATCGAATTCCGCTTCCCGCGCTTCGGCACGGTGGTCTACGAGGGGGTCGAAATGGAGTTGCGCCAGGCGATAGAACCGTGGAACGTGCTGGGCGAGGAAGTGAGCGCCGGCGGCACCGCGCGCTATGTCGATTCCTCGGTCGAGCGCATGCAATTGCTGGTGCGCGGGCTGACCGACGGCCGCCACGTGGTGGCCTGCAACGGCCGCATGCTGCCGCTGCATCCGACCGGGGTGCCGGGCGAATACGTGGCCGGGGTGCGCTTCCGGGCCTGGAGCCCGTGGTCGGCCCTGCACCCGAGCATCGGGGTGCAGGCGCCGCTCACCTTCGACCTGGTCGACACCTGGAGCGGGCGCGCCATCGGCGGTTGCACCTACCATGTGGTCCATCCGGGCGGGCGCAGCGAGGCGGGGGCGCCGGTCAACGCCAACGCCGCCGAGGCGCGCCGTTTCGCCCGTTTCTGGCCGCACGGCCACACGCCGGGACCGATGACGGTGCGCAAGGAGGAGCGCAATCCAAGTTTCCCAATGACACTAGACTTGCGTTGGCAGACAGATTGACCTATTGTTCCGGTCCACCCGTCAATTAGTCGCGCGCGCCCATGCCCCTTTCCCTACTCGCCCACTATCGCGCCGCGCCCGAGGGTTTCGACGAAATGCTCGACGCGGCCAGGGTGCCGCGCGCACACTGGCGCGCCATGCTCGCCAACCTGGAGCATGAAGCGCCGGACCTGATGCGCCAGCGCCAGGAAATGGTGCAGCGCCAGGTGCGCGAGAACGGCGTCACCTACAACGTCCCGGCCGACGCCGACGGCCGCCAACGGCCGTGGGACTTGAACGTGCTGCCGCTGATCTTGCCGCACCAGGAATGGAGCGGCATCGAGGCGGCCGTGATCCAGCGCGCCACCTTACTCAACCGGATACTGGGCGACGTGTACGGCAAGCAGGACACGCTGCGCGAGGGCTTGCTGCCGCCGGCCCTGATCCACGGCCACGCCGGCTTCCTGCGCCCTTGCCACAATATCCGCCAGCACGACGACATCGCCCTGCATTTCTACGCGGTCGACCTGGGGCGCGCGCCGGACGGGCGCTGGTGGGTCATGGCCGACCGCACCCAGGCGCCGTCGGGCGCCGGGTACGCGCTGGAAAACCGCGCCATCATCTCGCCCACCTTCCCCGACCTGCTGCGCGAGCTGAAGGTGCAGCCGCTGGCCGGTTTCTTCCGCACCATGCACGAAAGCCTGATGCACTGGGGCCGCCTGTGCGCGGCCAGCGGCGACGCCCCGGCCCCGCTGCGCGACGGCGAAATGCCGCTGATCGTGCTGCTGACCCCGGGGCCGCGCACCGAAAGCTATTACGAGCAAGCCTACCTGGCGCGCTATCTGGGCTTGCAACTGGTCGAGGGCGGCGACCTCACCGTGCGCGACGGCGTGGTGTTTTTGAAAACCCTGGCCGGCTTGCACCGGGTGCATGTGATCATGCGCCGGGTCGACGACGAATCCTGCGATCCGCTCGAATTGCAAAGCTCGATGCTGGGCGTGGCCGGCTTGGCCCAGGCCGCCCGGCGCGGCAACGTGCTGGTGGCCAACAGTCTCGGCTCCAGCCTGCTCGAATCGGGCGCCCTGCTCGGCTTCCTGCCGGCGCTGTGCCGGCGCCTGCTGGACGAACCCTTGAAAATGCCCTCGGTGGCCACTTGGTGGTGCGGCGAGCCGGCCGCGCTGGAGGCGGTGATCGCCAATCTGGACCGGCTGATCGTCAAACCCAGTTTCTCGCAACTGCCGCAGGCGGCCGTGTTCGGCCAAGACCTGGGCGGCGACACGCGCGCCGCCTTCATCGCCGGGCTGCGCGCCAATCCCAACAACTACATCGCCCAGGAATTGGTGCGGCTGTCGCAGGCGCCGGTGTTGCGCGGCGGCGCGGCGCCCGGCTTGCAGGCGCGCGCGGTCGGCCTGCGCGTGTTCGCCTGCGCCACCCCGGACGGTTATGTGGTGATGCCGGGCGGCTTGACCCGGGTCGCCACCGGGCCGGACGCGCGCGTGCTGACCATGCAAATGGGCGGCGCCAGCAAGGACACCTGGGTCCAGGCGCGCGCCAAGGTGGAGACGCACCGGCCGCAAAACCGCAGCATCACCAGCGCCGACCTGGTGCGCGAAGACACCAACCTGTCGAGCCGGGTGGCGGAAAACCTGTTGTGGTTCGGCCGCCACGCCGAACGCTGCGACAATATCGGCCGCCTGCTGCGGGTCGCGCTCAACTTCCTGTTCAACGTGCGCTTCGACCAGCGCGGCGCGGAATGGCCCACCGTCGAGGCGCTGTGCATCCGCTTCGAGTTGCTGGGCGCCGAAAAAAAACCGCCCGCGCCCGGCGTCTCCCAGCGCCAAAGCCAGGGCGGCCAGAGCCAAAGCCAGAGCATGCGCCAGGGCGGCGCGCCGGCCGCCATCTTCAGCGACGCCGAGATCGAGTCGGCCCTGCTGCTGGCGGTGGTGTCGCCCGCCGTGCCGGGGCTGGCCCGGCAGCAGCAGCAATTGCACCGGGTCGCCGGCCAATTGCACGAACGCTTCTCGGTCGATAACTGGCGCGCGCTGAACCGCATGGCGCGCCCGCCCGTGCCGCCCGACGAGCGGCCGTCGCGCTCGGAAGTCATGACCATCCTCGACGACGCGGCCGCCTCGCTGATGATGCTGTCCGGCTTCGCGCTGGACGGCATGACGCGCGACCTGGGCTGGCGTTTCATGTCGATCGGGCGCCGCCTGGAACGGCTGCAATTTCTGTGCGTGGTGCTGCGGCGCGCGCTGGCCATGGACCAGAACGGCAACCTCGAATGGCTGCTCGAATTATCCGACAGTATCGTCACCTACCGCGCGCGCTACCGCGCCCAGCCCGAGTGGCTGCCGGTGCTGGACTTGCTGTTGCGCGACGAAACCAATCCGCGCTCGGTGCTGTTCCAGATCGACGGCATCCTGGGCGCGCTGCGCAAGCTGGCGCACACCCACGGCGCCTGCGGCCAGCACCTGCTGGCGCCGCTGAAGGAGGAATTGATGGCGCTCGAACCGGGCGCCGACCTCAATTACGGCAACGCCACCCTGAGCGGCTTGCTCGGCCGGATTCAACTGGCCAGCGCGGCCCTGTCGGAGCAAATCAGCGTGCAATTTTTCAGCTACACCGACAACGGCCAGCAAAGGAGCCACCCCTCATGATCGCTTCGCCGGCCAGCGCCGCCGTGTGCGCGCGCTATCGGGTGGTGCACGAAACGCGCTACCGTTATCACAGCACGGTCACCCTATCGCAGCAATACCTGCATATGACACCGCGCTCGTTCGCCTATCAACACACCGAATCGCACCTGATCTGGCTCGACCCGCTCGTCAGCGAAAGCGGCAACGGCGTCGATTACTTCGGCAACGGCACCCGCATGGTGGCGCTCACCCTGCCGCACGACAGCTTGCTGGTGCACGCCGAATCCACGGTGGCCCTGCGCCCGCGCCTGGACCTGGCCCAGATCGCCGGCACGCTGCCATGGGAAAGCGTGCGCGACATGATGGGCAAGGAAAAAAGCGCCACCACCCTGGAAGCGTGCCGCTATCTGTACGCCTCGCCCCATGTCAACTGGTTCCCGGAACTCGAAGCCTACGCGCGCCTGAGCTACACGCCCGGCCGGGCCCAGCTCGACGCCGCGCTGGAGTTGACCGAGCGCATCTTCGACGACTTCGAATTCGATGGCAAGGCGACCGAGATTTCGACTCCGCTCGAACAAGTGCTGCGCGGCCGGCGCGGCGTGTGCCAGGATTTCGCCCAGTTGATGATCGGCTGCCTGCGCAGCATCGGCTTGCCGGCGCGCTACATCAGCGGCTATATTTTGACCCATCCGCCGGCCGGCAAGCCGCGCATGATCGGCGCCGACGCGTCGCACGCCTGGGTCTCGGTGTATTGCCCGGCGCTGGGCTGGGTCGATTTCGATCCGACCAACCGCTGCCTGGTGCAGCACGAACATATCACGCTCGGTTGGGGCCGCGATTTCAGCGACGTCACACCGCTGCGCGGCATCGTGCTCGGCGGCGGCCGGCAAGAACTCGACGTGCAGGTCACGGTCACGCCATTGCCGCTGCACGGCGAACAGTGAAGTCGCGCGCCGGCCGCGAAAGGGCGGCGGCGGGCCGGCCGGCGCGCCGAGGGCATCCAACAACAATTAACAATAGACAACAAGAATTGACACTGCTAGTATCGGGCACCTCATTTTTGAAAGCCCGCCATGACCCGTTTGCACCGCCTCGCGCTCGCCGCCGGCCTGATGTTGTCCGCCGTCGCGGCCCAGGCGCAGACCAACTTGCTGACCAACGGCTCGTTCGAGACGCCTAGCATTCCCGGCAACGACTTTTTGCTTTACCAACAAGGTTCGACCGCGATCACGGGTTGGACCGTGGTGGGCGCCGACACCCAACTCACGCGCGGCGAATTCGTGCCGGCCTCGAACGGCTCGCAATGGATCGACTTGACCGGCATCAACGGTTACAACAAGGGCCTGCGCTCGGACGCGGTGGCCACCACCATCGGCCAGCGCTACACCCTGTCGTTTGACATCGGCGACTACTATGCGCCCGGCTTTCAAACCGCCACCATGGGCGTGAGCATCAACGCCGGCCAGCAAACTCTGTTCACCAACCTCTACGAGGGTGGCCAGATCGACTGGGAGCGCCGCAGTTTGAGCTGGATCGCCAACAGCAACAGCACCAGCATCACCTTCCTGGGCGTGGCCAACGGCAACCTGAGCAACGACGCGGTCATCGGCCTCGACAACGTGGTCTTGACAACCGCCGTTCCCGAGCCTGCCACCTACGGCATGTTGTTGGGCGGCTTGGTCCTGATGGGCGCGCTGGCGCGCCGCAAGAGCAAACAAGGCTGACCTAAGCAAGGCGCGCGCGAGGCCATCGCCGGCTTCGCGCGGCGATCCGCCCGCCGCGAACGACAAAAACTCGCGGTAGACAACCTCGGCCTCATTTTTTCCGCGACGCCGACTTATCACATGGATATGCTCGCCGCAAAACATCGAGCACAATAAGAGCGGCGCTGCGCTGGCGCTCGGCGGGTTGCATGCGTCCGATTCGATCGGCGATATCGTATGCCAGGTCCGGCGTTTTGAGTTGGCCCACTTCACACCACACCCTGCCTTGGCTGGCATCCTTGATGCCGTCGAGATAGCTATATGCCTTCTCGCGTTCGAGATAGCCGTTCGCATCGAGCGGCTCGGGCCGGTCAAGCATGGCGCGATACATCTCGCCGGTCATGGACGCGCCGGCGGCGGCGTTGGCCGCCGCCCATAACATCAAGTCAAACAAGCAATATCTGGAACGGCGCCCGCGCGTCGCGTCGCCTCGATGTGGAAAAGCCGGGAGCGCCATACTACCTCACCATAAAAACCCACGACCGAAAGGCGGCGGGCGAGGTTTAAAAATGCACGTTGAGGCTGGCTATCGACAGCACCACGATTATATATTTTATAATAATCGTTTTGCCTCTATTCGCCAACATGCCCCGACTCCTCATCGCGATTTTCCTGTGCGGCGCCAGTTTGGCGCACGCGGCCGATACCTTCACATTTTCCAATAACCCGGGCGCTTACGCGGTCGGCTTGCGGGTAAGCCAACTGTACGACCGTTCGCGCGTCTATCAAACCCGCGCGTCGCTCATCACGGGCAAGCCGACCAGCGGGGAACGGGCCAGACCCATGCAAGTGCTGGTCTGGTATCCGGCCCAAAGCGGCGGCAAGGCCGTCGCCTTCCGCGACTACCTGGCCCTGCGCGCGACCGAAGCCGATTTCACCCGCACGCCCGCCGAGGTGCGCCGCATCACGGAAGAGTACATCGCCGACAAGTCGCTGGCGATGCCGGAGGCGTCACGCGCGGCGGCCCGGCCCATGTGGGCGGTCAAAGACGCGCCGCCCGGCAAAGGCCGTTTCCCGGTGGTGATTTACGCGCCCAGTTTCAGCGCCTCGGCCGCCGAGAATGCCGACCTGTGCGAATTTCTGGCAAGCCAGGGATATATCGTGATCGCCAGCGCCTCGCAGGGCGCGCGCGGCCGGGCCATGACGGTCGATATCGAGGGTTTGGAAACCCAGGCGGCCGACATCGGCTACCTGATCTCTTACGCCGCCTCGCTGGACCAGGCCGACATGGAAAAAATCGCCGTCGCCGGGTTCAGCTGGGGAGGCTTGGCGAACGTCGTCGCCGCGGCCAGGGACGACCGCATCAAGGCCTTGGTCAGCTTGGACGGTTCGGTGCGCTATTTTCCGGAGCTGGTCGATGGCGGCAAGAGCGCCATTGCGTACGTGAGCGCCGCCCGGCTGTCGGTGCCGATGCTGTACGTATCGCGCCGGCCCGCGTCGCTGGAAGCCTTGAATCAAAAAGGCAACAGCAGCCATTTCAGCCTGCTCAATCAGATGCGGTATGCCGACATGCTGGTGCTGACCATGCAAGCAATGCAACATTCCGACTTCGGCGCGGATGGTTTGCGCTTCGTTCCCGACAGCTATTTCGGCGAGTACACGCGGGCCGAAGTGTCGACCGCCTACGGTTGGATGGCGCGATACGTGCACCGGTTCCTGGACGCTTACCTGAAGAACGATCCCACCGCGCGCGACTTCCTTGCCAAAAAGCCGGGCGAGAACGGCGCGCCCACGCATACGGTCGCCATGGACGTGCGGCGCGGCGGCGGCACGGCGCCCACGCGTGAAGCCTTCGCCAAGCTGCTGGCCGAACGCGGCTTCGACCAAGCAGCCGTCATCTACGCAGAGCTGAAGTCGCGGGGCGCCGGATTCACGCTCGATTCAAACGATTTCAATGCCTGGGGTTATGCGCTTCTGCGCGACGGCATGATGAACGAATCGATCGCTATTTTCCGTTTCGGCACACAAACGCTGGCGGGCGACGCCAATTTGTTCGACAGCCTCGGCGAGGCCCAAGTCAAGGCCGGCCTGCGCGAGGACGCGATACGCAGCTACCGCCGCTCCGTGGCGCTCGATCCGGACAACAGCAACGCCGTCGAACGCCTCAAGATACTCGGCGCCACGCCGCAGACGGTCGCCGGCTCGCCGCCGCCATAGCGTCTGCGGCGGTGACGCGGCGGCGATCATCTTGCAAGCCGCGCTCTCAGGTAGACTGCCCGCTTAAAACGTCTCCCAGGCGTCGGCGTCGTTTTGCGCCGGCGCTTTCGCGGCGGCGGACCTGGCCAGGGTTGGCGCGCTTGCCGCCGCCAAGGCCGGCCGGGGCGCGGCCTTGGCCCGTTCCGGACGGCGCGGCGCCGGGCGCGCCAAAGCGGCGGACGCGAGCGGCGCACGGGCCGTGGTCGCGTGCGCGCCCTGGTTCAGCTTAAACACGGCGACCGCCTCCACCAGTTTCACGGCCTGGTCCTTCAGGCTTTCGGCCGCCGCCGCGCTTTGCTCGACCAGGGCGGCGTTTTGCTGCGTGGTTTCATCCATCTGGCTGACCGCCTCGCCCACTTGCTGCACGCCGATGCTTTGCTCCACCGTGGCCGAGGTGATTTCGGCCACGATATCGCTGACGCGGCGGATCGAGCCGACGATATCGTCCATCGTCTTGCCGGCTTGATCGACCAGGGCCGTGCCTTGCTCGACTTGCTCCACGCTCAAGCCGATCAAGGTCTTGATTTCCTTGGCCGCCTCGGCGCTGCGCTGGGCCAGGCTGCGCACCTCGGAGGCCACCACCGCGAAGCCACGACCCTGCTCGCCGGCCCGGGCCGCCTCCACCGCCGCGTTCAGCGCCAGGATATTGGTTTGGAAGGCGATGCCGTCGATCACGCTGATGATGTCGCCGATCTTGCGCGAGCTGTCGTTGATGCCCTTCATGGTGGAAATGACTTTGCCCACCACCTCGCCGCCCTCGGCCGCGACGGCCGAGGCGCCCTGGGCCAGCTGATTGGCCTGGGTCGCGCTATCGGCGTTGTTGCGCACGGTGGTACCCATCTGCACCATGGTGTCGGCGGTTTTTTGCAAGGAACTGGCTT
>JAYVUV010000372.1:0-3103 GCA_043787615.1 Janthinobacterium sp.
TTGTTGGCCACGCACGGCAAGCTGGCCTTGAACCGGCGCCTGCGCGCCGCGCTGGGCGGCACGGTCGATCCGGTCGCGCTGCCGCGCCGCTGGCGCTACCTCGAGCGCATGCCGCTCGACGCGCAAGGAAAAATCACCCACGCGGCGCTCATGGCCTTGCTCGGCGAATCCACGCCCGCGCCGCGCCGGCCGCGCTGGCGCTTGCTGGAAAGCGCGCCCTTGCGGGTGGTGCTGGAGTTGACGGTGCCGGCCGACCTGCTCTATCTGGAAGGCCATTTCACCAACGCGCCGATTCTGGCCGGGGTGGTGCAGCTCGATTGGGCGATCGCCTACGGGCGCCAGTATTTCTCGCTGCCACCCCGCTTTTGCGGCGTGCACGCGCTGAAATTTCAGCACGTGATTCAGCCCGAGCAGCCGGTGCGCCTGGAACTACAGCACGATCTTCAAAAAAACAGCCTGCAGTTTCGGTATCTGTCGGCCTCCGGCCAGCATGCCAGCGGCCGCATATTATTCGGCCCCGCCGATCCTTCACCCTCAGAGTCGCCATGCTAGACAAGAATTTTTCACCGGCCCGCCAGAGCGCTTTCGCGGCCCGCTACGAAGCCCAAAAAATCGCCTTCGGGCCGGTGGTGTTTCAGTGCGTGCGGTATGCCTGGAAGCGCGGCATGCTGCAAGCGCTGTCGGACGCCGGCGGCGCCGGCTTGAGCGTGGCCGAACTGGCCGGCGGCGGGCGGTGGACCGAATACGCGCTCAAGGTGGTGCTCGAATCGTGCCTGTCGGCCGGCGTGGTGCAGCTGTGCGGCGGGCGCTATGTGCTCGACAAGGTGGGTTACTGCGTGCTGACCGATAAAATCACCCAGATCAATCTCGATTTCAATCACGACGTTTGCTACCAGGGCTTGTTCGACCTCGATCGCTCGCTCGATGAGGAACAGCCGCTCGGCTTGAAGGCGCTGGGCGACTGGCCCACCCTATATCAGGGCATGTCGCAATTGCCGGAGCCGGCCAAGTCGAGCTGGTTCGCCTTCGACCACCATTATTCCGACACCTCGTTCCCGGACATTTTGCCCGACGTTTTCGCCACCGCGCCGCGCCGGTTGATGGACATCGGCGCCAACACGGGTAAATTCAGCTGCGCCGCGCTGGCCTACCAGCCGGACGTGGAGCTGCATCTGGTCGATCTGGGGCGCCAGCTGGAAGTGGCCGACCGGAACCTGCGCGCGGCCGGGCTGCGCGAGCGCGCGCGCCTGCACGCCATCGATCTGCTGGAAAGCGCCACGGGCACGACCCCGGCGCCGGCCCTGGAGCCGGGCATGGACCTGATCTGGATGAGCCAATTTTTGAGCTGCTTCAGCGAGCCGGCCATCGCCAGTATCCTCACGCGCGCCGTGGCCGCGCTGGCGCCGGGCGGCCAGTTGCTGATCATGGACACCTTCTGGGACCGCCAGCGCTACGACATCGCCGCCTACTGCCTGATCAACACCTCGCCTTATTTCACCGCCATGGCCAGCGGGAACAGCAAAATCTACGAAAGCGTCGACTACATTCGCCTGGCCGAAGCGGCCGGCCTGCGTCTGTTGACGGTACGCGACGGCATCGGCTACTGCCATTCGCTGCTGCGCTTCGCGCGCGCCGGGGACGGCCATGTTTAAAGTCTGCGTCGTCATCCCGGTGTATAACCACGAGCGCGCGGTCGGTGCCGTGGTGGCCCGGCTGATGCTGCAAGGGCTGGTCTGTGTGTTGGTAGACGACGGCAGCGGGCCGGCTTGCGCGGCCGAACTCGATCGGCTCAAGGCCGGTGGGCAGGGCTGCGTGCTGCTGGTGCGCCATCCTCATAACCAGGGCAAGGGCGCGGCGGTCCTGAGCGGCATGCGCCACGCCGACAGCCTCGGATACAGCCACGTGCTGCAAATCGACGCCGACGGCCAGCACGCGGTGGCCGACGCGGCGCGCTTCGTCGCGCTGGCCAAAGAGCACCCGCGCGCGGTGATCGCCGGCTGCCCGCTGTACGACGCCTCGGTGCCGGCGGCCCGCCTGTACGGCCGCTACGCGACCCACATCTGGGTCTGGATCAATACCCTGTCGCTGCAAATCCGCGATTCCATGTGCGGCTTCCGGCTCTATCCGCTGGCGCCGGTCCTGGCGCTGGCGCGGCGCGTGCGGCTCGGCGCGCGCATGAATTTCGACACCGATATCCTGGTGCGCTTGTACTGGGACGGCCTGGAAGTGGTCAATTTGCCGACCAGGGTGGGCTACCCGAGCGACGGCGTGTCGCACTTCCGCCTGTGGCGCGACAATCTGCTGATCACGCGCATGCACACGGTGCTGTTCTTCGGCATGTTGTGGCGCGTGCCGCGTCTGCTGGCGCGCAATTGGCGGCGCCGGTGAACGCGGCGCCAAAGCACTGGGCGGCCATCGACGAAATTAGTTTCGTGGCCGGCATGCGCCTGCTGTTCTGGATTTGCCGCGTGTTCGGGCGCTGGCCGTTTCGCCTGGTGCTCTATCCGGTGCTGGCCTGGTATGTGCTGACCAAGCCGCGCGCGCGGCGCGCCTCGGCCGATTATCTGGCCCGGGTGGCGGCCCACTTGGCCGGGCGGGGCGGGCGCGACGCGCCCCGGGTCGGCACGGTCGGCGTGCTGCGTCATTTCGCCGCCTTCGCCGAGAGTATCCTCGACAAGATGCTGTTGTGGGGCGGGCTGTATCCGATGGAGCAAGTGAGCCTGTCGGGCGAGCAGTGGATGGCGGACGCGGTCGCGGCCGGTCGCGGCGGCTTGCTGATTTGCGCCCACCTGGGCAATTTGGAATTGTGCCGGGTGCTGTCGCGCCGGCGGCCCGACTTCAAGCTGACGGTGCTGGTGCACACCAAACATGCGCGCGCCTTCAACCGCATGCTGGGCCGCCTCAATCCGGACAGCCAGCTCAATTTGATGCAGGTGACGGACATGTCGCCGGCCACCGCCATGCTATTGGCCGAACGGGTGGCGCGGGGCGAATTCGTGGTCATCGCCGGCGACCGGATTCCGGTGGCGCCCCGGCCGCGCGTGGCGTTGGCCGATTTTCTGGGCCGCCCGGCCGCCTTTCCGGTCGGCCCCTACGTGCTCGC
>JAYVUV010000373.1:0-30730 GCA_043787615.1 Janthinobacterium sp.
AGCAGATCGCGCAGCCGGACGTCGTCGTCGACCACCATGATCTTGGCTTGATGGCCATGGTTGGCGGGCGCCGTGGGCGGGTTTGCTGGGGGTGTGGAATGGATTGTCATGTGTCGATCGAATTTGTCATATTCATACTGCTATGGTAACGTCTAGGCGCGCGCCGAATGCGGCGATCGGCGACCCATTACAAACTGTTACAAACTTTACCCAATTGCTCTTACCCCTATGTACAAAGCATCATACACTTGGTCATCAGCGTAATTAAGCTTATATGTTTACATGGCATCGCGGAAGAGGAACACAATGAATATCGCGCTCAAAAAAATCGACTCGGCGGCAAGCGCAGCGTTTCGCGTCCCTGGTTCGTTTGGCCCGCTGGTGCTGGGCGCCGTCTTGTTGGGCGCCATGGCCGGCCCGGCCCTGGCCGCGCCGGGCGACCAGCGCGACCAGTACGCCCAGCGCCGCGACGACAACCCGAACGCCCAGCAGCAGCCGCGCGACGGCCAGCGTTATGACAACGCGCGGCGCGAGCCGCGTGCGGCCGAAGGTCGCGCCTACGATACGCGCGACGAGCAGCGGCCCCAGGCCCAGGAACAAAACCGCGACGGCGGGCGTCGCGGCGGCCGCTTGACGGCCGACGAGCGGCGCGACCTGCGGCGCCAGATCAACGAAGCCGGCCAGGATATCTACGCGCGTCCGCCGCGTCCTTGACGCTTGTCCCCGGGGCGCCCGGTGTGCGGCGCCCCTTGTTTCCCCTAAACTGTTGTTCCCCTGCATGTAAAAACGGCGCGCGCGCGTCGGCCCGGCCGCGCCCACGCGGCGCGCCGTGTTTTTATGGCGCGCCCATGCTACGCTAGCGTGGTGCGCGCCTGTCTCGCGGGCGCGCGCCGGTCCGGCCTCGGGCCGGCTTCGATACGGGAGGACGGCGGTGTCAGACCAGGCTCCAGCGGCAGCATCGGGCGCGGCGGCTTCCCATGAGGGGAGCGCGGCGCCGACGCGCGCGCGCGGCGCCGGCGTGCGCGGCTTGCTCCAGCGCGCCGACGGCGTGTATGCCGATGCCGCGGCGCGGGACCAGGTGCGGGCCGCCGTCGACCACGTGTTCGCCTCGGACGCCTATTTTGTCGGCCTCGATTACCCCGCCTTTTTATACGCCCTATACGGCATCGGCCCGCAGCCGGGGCCGGCCCGCGAAGACGGCGCCGGCGCGCTGCGTTTCGCCGCCACGGTGGCCGCTGTCGATCCGCGCCGGCGCGCCCTGTACAAGGCGGTCAAGATCGAGCGCGGCGCCGCCGAATATTATTTCGAGAGCGTATTCCTGGAGGCCGAGCGGGCGGTCGCCGGCGCCGCGGCGGCGCCACGCCGCGCGGCCCGGCTCGACTTCGACGAATTCGTGGCCGACCTGTGGCGCAAGGGCATACGCTTCGGGATCGACGCGGCCGCCGTGCGCGCCGCGATCGCCTCCGGCAAGGTGGCGCGGCTGGTGGTGGCGCGCCGCCTGGAGCCGCTGCCCGGGCGCGACGCGGCCATCGTCGAAGTGTCGCCCGATATGCACCGCAACGACGCGCCGCGCCTGATGGCCAACGGGCGCTTCGATTTGAACAGCTTCAGCAACCGCTTTCCGCAGATCAAAAAGGACGAGCGGTTGCTGAAAAAAGTGCCGCCCGCGCCGGGCATGCCGGGGGTCGATCTGGGCGGCGCGCTATTGCCGCCGGCCGCGCCGGCCGACCTCGATCTGGCCGCCCTGGCCGGTCCCGGCACCGCGATCGAGCAACAGCGCGAGGGCGAATTTCTGGTCTCGGCGCTGGAGGGTTTTCTCAGCGTGGACGGGCGTAGCGGCCGCATCTCCATCGGCGCCAAGATCGTCAGCCGAGACGGGGTCAGCAGCCGCACCACGGGCAATCTGATGCTCAGCGGCGCCTACGAGGAATTCGGCGAGGTGCAGGAACGCCGCATCGTCGAGGGCGGCGACATCACCATCCACGGCGACGTGTTCGGCAGCATCGTCTCGCGCGGCGGCGCCATCGTCTTGAGCAGCAATCTGGTGGGCGGCAGCGCCCACAACGCCGAGGGCGATATCCGGGTCGACGGCGTGGCCTCGGGCGCGGTGCTGCAAAGCAAGCTGGGCGAGGTCGTGGTGGCGCGCGCGGAAAACTGCGTCATCTCCGGCAGCAAGGTGGTGGTCGGGCAAGCCTTCAATTGCGAAATCATAGGCGACGAGGTGGTGGTGCGCGCGGCCGAGGGCTGCGCCATCGCCGGGCGCCGCATCGCCATCGAGCGGGCCGGCCCGCGCAAGCAGAGCGAGATGATCGTGCTGCCGCTGGTGCCAGATCTGGCCGTGTTCGACCGGCGCCTGGCCGAGCTGGCGGACAAGGCGGCCCTGTGCGCGGCCCAGGGCCGCACCCGTCAGGCGGCCATCGAGGCCATCACCGGCCAGACCGAGGTGCGCACCTATCTGATGCTGGCGGCCCAGGTGCGCAAGCATGAAGTGGCGCTGAGCGCCGAACAGGTGCCGCAATACCAGAAGATGGCGCTGGCGGTGGCGCCCGCGCTCAAGGAAGTGGGCCGCCTGGCGGCCGAGGTCAAGGCCCACGAGCTCGAGCGCGCGCAATGGCTGCAAGCGATGGCCGAGGTGATGGAGCAGCGGCGGGCGGCCTGCGGCGAGCTGCATTGCCGGGTGGGCGCCATCGTGGGCGAGAGCGTGGTGCGCACCCTGCTGTTCGACCCGGACGCGGGACCGGTGTACGACAAGCCGTCCAAGGAAATCCGCAGCAGCCTGCGCGGCGCCGCCTCCGGCGTGGACGCCATTTTCAGCGGCAGCAGCGGCATGCTGGAGTGGTCTTTTCAAGCCGATAAATGAGCTCGCCGGGCGGCGCCGATCAGGCATAATGCAAGGAGCCGGCGCGGCGAACGCGCGCTTGTTCGCACCCATGCGGTGACGACGATCCTTCCTCCCACTCCCGTTTTTTTAAAGAAAAATATGAAAGAAAATGACGCGTCGGCGACGGCCGCGCACCGCGAACGACTCATTTCCCATGGCGGCGACGCGGAAGGCGAGTTGGCCCCGCTGCTTGAATCGATCAAGGCGCGCTTGCGCCTGGCGGGCGACTTGCCCGGCGCGACCGTCGAGCAGCAAATCGGCATGTTGGAAGCCTTGTCCGGCCTGGACATGGGCCGTTTTCTACTGCGCAACCGGGGCTTGAATGCCTATTGGACCCACCGCGCCGTGACCCATCTGCCGGGCGATGCCGAGGCCAAGGGCATGTCGGCGTTCGAACAGCGCTTCTATGAAACCTTGCCGGCGGTGCTGGCGACCCGGGAACGCTTTGGTATTTTCCGCGCGCAGTTGCAAGCCTTGCTCAAACCGGAGCTCACCCTCGCTTCGGTGCCCAGCGGCTGGATGGGGGAATTGCTGTTGCTCGACCATGGCCCCCACCCCGATGTGCGCCTGATCGGCATCGATCTGGATCAACAAGCCCTCGACGGCGCGGCCGTTTTGGCCGAGGAGCGCGGCTTGACGGCGCGCGTATCGCTACGCCGCGAAGACGCCTGGAATATGAGCTTGAAAGGCGAGGTCGATGTCTTGGCCAGCAACGGCTTGAATATCTACGAGCCGGACGAGGCGCGTGTCACGGCCCTGTACGCCTCGTTTTTCGATGCCTTGAAACCGGGCGGCACCCTGGTCACCAGCTTTTTGACGCCACCGCCCACCCTGTCGCCCGACTCGCCATGGGATATGGCGCAGATCGATCAACAAGCCCTGGGTTTCCAGTTCCTCATGTTCGTGCGCATCATCGACGTGAAATGGAGCGCCTTCCGCACCCACGCCGAAACCAGGGCGCAACTGGAGGCGGCCGGCTTCGGCGAGATCCGCTTCATCGATGACCGGGCGCGCATGTTTCCAACCGTGGTGGCGCGCAAACCGGCTTGAGCCATGCGGCACGACGCGCGGCGGCCCGGACTGGTCGTTCGATATCGCCGGCTCAGACGCTGACCTTGCCGCGCAACTGCTTTTGCGCGCCGTGCGTGCTTTTACTGTCGAGTCGGCGGCGCTGCGAACCGCGCGTGGGCTTGGTGGCGCGGCGCGGGGTCGGCAACACCGCGATGCTGTCGACCAGCTCTTGCAATCGGCGTAAGGCTTCTTCCTTGTTTTGCTCCTGGCTGCGCGATTGTTGCGCCTTGAGCACCAGCACCCCGTCCTTGCTGATGCGTTGGTCGCGCAGCGTCAGCAGCCTTTCCTTGTAGTGCTCGGGCAGCGAGGACGCGCCGATATCGAAGCGCAAATGGATCGCGCTCGACACCTTGTTGACGTTTTGCCCGCCCGGTCCCTGGGCGCGGATCGCGCTCAATTCCACCTCGGCCGGATCGATCGCGTGGCTCATGCGAAAAACTTCGGGTCGGAAGCCGTACGGTGCGTATCGCCGTTGCCGCTAGTCTTGCTATATATCGTCATCTAAGGTGGAATGTTCGCGTGGATCGGCGGGTCGAGGTCGGCGTTGGCGGTCAGCGCGTCCATGCGCTGATAATACAGTAGCGCGTCGGCCGGCAAGCCTTTGAACAAATCGGCTTGGTTTTCGCTCAGCCGTCCGTGTTCCACCAACATTTTGACCTTGCTCAAGTAGTCGCCCAGCGTCAGCAAGCGTCCCAGCGGCGACAGCTGGCGCCGCTTGGCGTTGCCCAGCTGATCGCCGATGGCCACCGTGACCGCTTCCGGGAAGCCCCATTCCTGCCCGATATTGCGCGCCAGCAGACGGCTCTTATCTTGCAGGCCGGCGCAAAACAACACCGAGCCGAGTTGGTGGTTGACGCCGATCCGGTCCATCACGCGCAAGGCCACGATCAAACCGGCGTTTTGCACCAGTCCGGCAAGAAAAGCGTCGAACGGATCGACGGCTGCCGATTCGGCCAGCAGGCGGCAAGCCACGGCGCAGCGCTCGGACTGCTCCCACAGGCGTGGCGCCAGCTTGTGCGTGAAAAAGCCGGAATGCAAGTCGATGATGGGACGCAGCGCCACCGTCAATATCAATTGGCGCAAGCCCTCCTGGCCGAGCACGATCACGGCGTGTTCGACGCTGGAAATGGTTTTACCGCCGTGTAGCGTGGCTTTATTGGCCAGCCGCAGCACTTGCGCCACCAGCACCATGTCGTGCGAAATCTTGCGGGCGATCTCGGCCCCGGAGAAATGCTCGCTGCGCAAGCTTTGTAGCACTTGCGGCAGCAGGCCGGGCATGCGCCGCACCAGATCGGCGCCCGACTGTTGCGACGCCAGCAAGGCGTCGAGCGCGTCCAGCACCAGTTGTTCCTGGGCGTTGATGTGCAAGTCGGTGTCGTCTTGCCGGTTGTCGAACAACCAGCCGTGATAATTGTGGTTGATATTGTCTTTTTGCTCGAACGAGACGGCGGCGCGCGCCGTGTCCGGCTCCGGCGCGGCGGGAATAGCCGGCTCGGCCGCCGCTCGCGGCAGCGCGGCTTGCGCGTCCGGCATCGGCTGGTCGCCGGCCGCGACGGGCGCCGCGCGCGGGGAGGAAAAGAGTCGCTCTAGCCAGGCAAGCATGGTGACCTCGATACGGCGCGGTGAAGTGTAGGGGAAACGGCAAGGCGTGGATGCCTCATTGTATCGCCTTCTTGTTTCCGTGCAAGATAAGCCGCGATAGGCGTCACTATTTACCACACCGAGCTGCGGTGTGCGTGTTTTTAAGAATGGCCGGGCCGATCCCAACCTGTCACTTATTTATTGATTTTCTCATGTTCGCAGTTAAATTTTTTTTGTTCGAAACAAGGACGAAGGAAGTCAGATCCATGCCCTCCAGCGCGGCGGCCATGGTCAAGAGATCTTTCGCGGCGGCCGTGGTCTTGAGCTCCATTCGTGCGCTTTTTATCGATGCGGTATCCATGTGCACCTCCTGGTATGGAAAATTATCGTACGGCGGTAAGCCGTACAAGTCGAACTGAGGATCCGTGTCGCTTGAGCGAAGACGCGCCGTTTCCCCTATCGAGCCGCGCGGCAATTGATTCTAATCAACGTGCAGGGCGGTGATGCTGGGTAGCATGAGTTATGCGCGACACTGTCCGTAGCCATGTTCAGGGCCTGACGCAGCTCCCCGCAAGAAAGGACCATCATGGATTCGATTAAGCACGCGGCCGATGCCGGCCAAGCCGGCGACGCAGACAAGGTGCGGCAGCAGTATCTGAGTTTCCGGCTTGGCGGCCTGGAGTACGGCCTCGATTTCGGCAAGGTGCAGGAATTGCGCCCGCTCAAGGCGCTCGAACGCTTCGCCTCGGACGGCGAGATCATCGGCGGCGTGGCGGTGTCGCGCGGCGTGATCATGCCGATCGTCGACATGCGCATCGCCTTCAGCAGCCGGACGGCGGCGCCCGATCCGGCCACCGACGTCATCATTCTCAAGCTGTCGAGTTGCGTGATGGGCATGGTGGTCGATGGCGTGACCGATATCGTGACCCTGAGCAGCGAGGAGATCCATCCGATCCCCGGCGCCGGCGCCACCGACGATGTCGATTATCTGCTGGGGGTGGGCGAATCGGGCGGCCGGCGCCTGATCCTGATCGATATCGACAAGTTGATGTCGATCAGGCAGTGCAACGTGGGCGACCAGCAAGCCGCCTGAGCCGCTTGAGCGGCCCGGGCGCCGGCCCGCGTGTTACGCGGCCAGCGCTTCGAGTTGCTCCTGCAATTCGAGCCATTCCGCTTCCAGCTGGGCCAAGTCCTTGGTAAAAAAGGCTTGGTCGGCCAGCAGCAGCTTCAGTTTGGCCTTGTTGGCCGCGTCGTAGGCACCGGCCTCGCCCAGCTTGGCGTCCACTTCCGTTTTTTGTCCATTGCGCTTGGCGATCTGCTCTTCGAGCCGCTTGAGTTTGTTCTCGATCGGCTTGCGCAGGGTGGTCAAGCGCTGGCGCTCCTCGGCGTCGGCCCGTTTCTGGTCGCGCTTGTCCACCGCCGGCGCGGCGGCCGCCACCGGCGAGGCGACCGGGAAGTCGGTCTTGTTGTCCTTGCCGGCGGCCGGCAACACGTCGGTGCCTTTGCCCAGCTTGGTTTTGAATAGCCAATCCTTGTAGTCGTCCAAGTCGCCGTCGAAGGGTTGCAGGCGGCCATCGGCGACGATGATGAATTGGTCGGTGGTGGCGCGCAGCAAATGGCGATCATGCGAGACCACCACCAGGGTACCCTCGAACTGGGCCAGGGCCTCGGTCAGCGCCTCGCGCGTTTCCAGATCCAAATGGTTGGTCGGCTCATCGAGCAGCAGCAGGTTGGGGCGCTGCCAGACGATCAGGGCCAGCGCCAGACGCGCTTTTTCGCCGCCCGAGAAGGGCCGGATCGAGCTGGTCACCATGGTGCCGGGGAAGTTGAAGCCGCCCAGGAAGTTGCGCAATTCTTGTTCGCGCACGGTGGGCGCGATCTTGGCCAGATGCCACAGCGGCGATTCGTCGTGGCGCAGCATTTCGACTTGATGCTGGGCGAAATAGCCGATCGACAAGCCCTTGCCCAGGGTGGCGTCGCCCGTCAGCGGCAGCAATTCGCCGGCGATGGTTTTGATCAAGGTCGATTTGCCGGCTCCGTTTACGCCCAGCAAACCGATGCGCTGGCCGATCTGGAGCGAGAAGTTGATGTTGTTGACGATGGTTTTGTGGGTGATGTCGCCGGTGGCCTCGTCTTCCATCTTGTAGCCGGCGTTCACGTCTTCCATCACCAGCAGCGGATTGGGCGCGCTGAGCGGCTCGCGGAATTCAAAGGAAAATTCGGCCGCCGCCCGCAGCGGGGCCAGCTCTTCCATCTTGGCCAGGGCTTTCATGCGGCTCTGGGCTTGACGCGCCTTCGACGCTTGCGCCTTGAAGCGGTTCACGAACGATTCCAGATGGGCTTTCTTGCGCTGCTGTTTTTCCAGCGCGCCGGCGGCCAATATCATTTGGGCCGCGCGTTGGCGCTCGAAGCTGGAATAGTTGCCCGAGTAGCGCTTCAATTTGCGCTCGTCGATATGCACCACCACGTTCACCACTTCGTCGAGGAAGTCGCGATCATGGGAAATGATGATCAGGGTGCCGGCATAGCGTTTCAGCCAGTCTTCCAGCCAGATGATGGCGTCCAGATCCAAGTGATTGGTCGGTTCGTCAAGCAGCAGCAAGTCGGACGGGCACATCAGCGCTTGCGCCAGATTCAGGCGCATGCGCCAACCGCCGGAAAAGCTGGCCACCGGTTGCTGCATCTGGTCCAGGCTAAAACCCAGGCCCAGCAGCAACTGCTCGCCGCGCGATTGCACGGTGTAGGCGTCGGCGTCGGCCAGCGCGCTGTAGACTTCGCCGATGGCGATGCCGTTGTCGGCCGTGGCCGGCTCCGATTCGAGCTGGGCCAGTTGCGCCTCCAGCTTGCGCAGGGTGACGTCGCCGTCGATCGCGTAGTCCAGCGCGGCCCGTTCCAGCGGCGGGGTTTCCTGCGCCACGTAAGCCATGCGCCATTTGGCCGGGAAGTCGATCTCGCCCTGGTCCGGATGCAGTTCGCCGCGCAGCATGGCGAACAAGCTCGATTTGCCGGCGCCGTTGGCCCCGATCAAGCCGATCTTGTCGCCCGGATTGAGGGTCAGATCGACCTGCTCGAGCAGGGGTTTGATGCCGCGCATCAGGCTAACTTGTATGAAACGTATCATGTTCTGGACTTAAAAAAAGGGGTGGTCACGCAACCCCGGTGTTGCTGGCGTTGGGCTCGCGTTACGCTGGCATTGGGCTGGCGTTACGCCGGCGATGGCGGGCGCTTACAGGCGCAGTTGGTCGGCGGTGATCAAAAACACCATGTCGTCGCCGGCGCTGGTGGTCAGCCAAGTCAGGCCGAGCGCGCCGAAGGCCGCTTCGGCGTGGGCTTTTTCATTGCCCACCTCGACCATCAAGATGCCGTCCTCGCTCAGGCGCTCGGCGGCGCCGGCCACGATGCGGCGCACCAGGTCCATGCCGTCGGCGCCGCCGGCCAGCGCGATCCGCGGTTCGCGCAGATATTCCTGCGGCAACTTGCTCATCGAGGCGGCGTTGACGTAAGGCGGATTGGTGATGATCAAGTCGTATTTTTTGTCCGGCACCTTGGCGTACAAGTCCGATTCGATCAAGTTGACCCGGTCTTCCAGCCGGTAATCGGCCACGTTGCGGCGCGCCACGTCCAGCGCGTCGGTCGAAATGTCGACCGCGTCCACTTGCGCGTTCTCGAAGGCGTCGGCCAGCATGATGGCCAGGCAGCCGGAACCGGTGCACAGTTCCAGGATGGACGTCACCGCTTCTGGCTCCGGCACCCAGGGCGAAAAATACTGCGGTATCAATTCGGCGATGAAGGAGCGCGGCACGATGACGCGTTCGTCGACATAAAAATGGTAGGTGCCCAACCAACCTTCGTTGGTCAGATAGGCGGCCGGAATCCGCTCCACGCTGCGCCGGTCCAGCACCGCCAGCACGGCCGCCACTTCCTCGGGCAGCAACTTGGCGTCCAGGAAGGGCTCGAGCTTGTCGAGCGGCAGTTTGAGGGTGTGCAAGATCAGATAGGCCGCCTCGTCGAGCGCCTCGGCGCTGCCGTGGCCGAAAAACAACTTGGCCGTGTTGAAGCGGGTGACGGCGTAGCGCAGCAGGTCGCGCGGCGTGGTGAAGGAGCTAGGAGTCATGGCGGTTCTCGATAAGGGCGATCGGTGCGGATGCCGGCGCGCGGGCGCGGCGTCGCGCGCGATCAGGGCAACAGGTTTTCCAGGGTGCGGCGATAGATATTTTTCAGCGGATCGATGAAGCGCAGTTCGATGTGCTCGTCGATCTTGTGGATACTGGCGTTGGGCGGCCCGAATTCTATCACTTGCGGACAGATTTGCGCGATGAAACGCCCGTCCGAGGTGCCGCCGGTGGTCGACAACAGGGTGGTGACGCCGGTTTCAGCGAAAATGGCCGCCGTCAGCGCGTCGCTCAGGGCGCCGCGCGGGGTCAGGAAGGGCAGCCCGCTCAGGGTCCAGCGCAGATCGTAGTCGAGCCCGTGCCGGTCGAGGATGGCGTGCACGCGCGCCTGCAATTGCTCGGCGGTGCTGGCGGTCGAGAAGCGGAAATTGAAATCGATCTCCAACTGGCCCGGAATCACATTGTTGGCGCCGGTGCCGGCGTGGATGTTGGACATTTGCCAGGAAGTGGGCAAATAGTAGTCGTTGCCGGCGTCCCATTGTTCGGCCGCCAGTTCGGCCAGCGCGGGCGCGGCCAGGTGGATCGGGTTTTTCGCCAGTTGCGGGTAGGCGATATGGCCTTGCACGCCCTTGACGATCAATTTGCCCGACAGGGAACCGCGGCGGCCGTTTTTGATGGTGTCGCCCAGCGTCTCGGCCGAGGTCGGCTCGCCCACCAGGCAGTAATCGATTTGCTCGCCGCGCGCTCGCAGGCGCTGGCAGACGATCACGGTGCCGTCGGTGGCCGGGCCTTCCTCGTCGCTCGTGATGAGGAAGGCGATCGAGCCGCCGTGTGCGGGACGGGCCGCGATGAATTCCTGGCACGCCACCACCATGGCCGCGATCGAGGTTTTCATGTCGGCCGCGCCGCGGCCGTACAGCTTGCCGTCGCGCTGGGTCGGAATGAACGGTTGCGAGCGCCATTGCTCGACCGGGCCGGTCGGCACCACGTCGGTGTGGCCGGCGAAGGCGATCAGCGGCGCGCCATCGCCGCGGCGCGCCCACAGATTGGTCACGCCGTTCGATTCGATGGTTTCGCAGACGAAGCCGAGCGGCGTGAGCAGGTCGATCAAATGCTGTTGGCAACCCTTGTCGTCGGGTGTGACGGACGACAGGGCGATCAGTTTTTCGGTCAGGGCCAGGGTGGCGGAGTAGGCTGGGGACATGGGGTGGCTGGGCTGATGGTGAAGAGTGGGAGGCGGCGCGAAGCCGGCCTCAGGCGCCGGAGCGCGGCTGGGCGACCGGCTGAGCGAACAATTGCGCATACTGGGCCGGCGCGAAGCCGACGCTGTAGCGGCCGTCCCGCGCCAGCACCGGGCGCTTGATCACGGAGGGCGAGGCCAGCATCACTTCGAGGGCGCCGGCGGCGTCGGTCACGGCCGCTTTTTGCGCGTCCGGCAAGCCGCGCCAGGTGCTGCCCTTGCGGTTGAGCAGCACTTGCCAATCGAGTTGTTCCAGCCAGGCGGCCACGGTGGCGCGCTCCAGGCCTTGCTTTTTGAAGTCGTGGAAGACGAAGGCGTGTTGCGCGTCGGTCAGCCACAGGCGGGCTTTTTTGACGGTGTCGCAGTTCGGGATGCCGTACAGAGTGATGGTCATGACAGGTCGTTGGGTGGAAGGCGCGCCGGGCCGATCGGCCACGGGAAGCCGACATTATAACCGGCCGCGCCGTCCGGCGCGGGCCGCGACCGGTGCCGGCCGCAGGTCTTAGGTGTTGAGGGTGAACTCGGTGAACGAGGTTTCCTCGGTGTGCTTTTGCTGCGGCTCGGCCGTGACGCCGTTGACCTTGACCTCGGTGGCGTTGTTGAGCAGCCACAGCAAGTTGGTCGACGAGTCGGCGTTGGCCAGCGCCTCTTCCTGGCTGATAGCGCCGTCGCGCACCAACTGCAGCAAGGCCAGCTCGAACGATTGCGAGCCGGGCGACATGCTGTTCTCGATCGCGTCCTTGATTTGGGAAATCTCGCCCTTTTCGATCAAGTCGGAAATGGCGCGCGTGTTGACCATGATTTCCACCGCCGCCGTGCGGGTGCCGCCGTGGATCGAGCGCAACAGGCGCTGCGAGACGATGGCCTTGACGGTGGTCGACAAATCCTGGAGCAGGGCGGCGCGGTTTTCGATCGGGTAAAAGCTGATGATGCGGTTCAGCGCGTTGTAGCTGTTATTGGCGTGCAAGGTGGCCAGCACCAGATGGCCGGACTGGGCGTAGGCCAGCGCGGCCGACATGGTCTCGCGGTCGCGGATTTCGCCGATCAAGATGCAGTCCGGCGCCTGGCGCATCGAGTTGCGCAGGGCGGTGGGGAAATCCTTGGTGTCGTTGCCCACCTCGCGCTGGTTGACGATCGAACGCTTGTTCTTGAACAAATATTCGATCGGGTCTTCCAGGGTCAGGATATGGCCCGAGCGCAATTCGTTGCGGTGGTCCAGCATGGAGGCGATGGTGGTCGACTTGCCCGAACCGGTGGCGCCGACCAGCAACATCAAGCCGCGCTTTTCCATGATCAGCTCGGCCAGCACGGGCGGCAAGCCCAGGTCGCGCAGCGGCGGGATGTTGCCGTTGATGAAGCGGAACACCACCGAGACGGTGCCGCGCTGACGGAAGGCCGAGACCCGGAACCGGCCCAGATTGGGCACCGAGATACCCATGTTCAACTCATTGGTCTCGCCCAGCTCGCGCAACTGGTCGGGACTGCACACTTCCATCAGCAGCGAATCGATATTGTCGCCATCAAGCTTTTGCTGGTTGATCGGGATCAGGTTGCCATTGATTTTCAGGTGGACCGGCGAATTGACCGCGAAAAACATGTCCGAGGCATTCTTTTCCTTCATCAACTGGAATAAGCGCTCCATTGCCATCTCGTACTCCTCAATCGTGTAATAGGTGGTCTAACTGCCGGCCGCCGGATGGCGGCTTAAATGCCGCGCAATAATTCGTTGATGCCGGTCTTGGCCCGGGTCTTGGCGTCCACCCGCTTGACGATGACGGCGCAATACAGGCTGTACTTGCCGTCTTCGGAAGGCAGGTTGCCCGACACCACCACCGAGCCGGCCGGCACCCGGCCGTAACTCACCTCGCCGGTGGCGCGGTCGTAAATCTTGGTCGATTGGCCGATGTAGACGCCCATCGAAATCACCGAGTTTTCCTCCACGATCACGCCTTCGACGATTTCCGAGCGCGCGCCGATGAAGCAATTGTCTTCGATGATGGTGGGGTTGGCCTGCATCGGTTCGAGCACGCCGCCGATGCCCACGCCGCCCGACAGATGCACGTTTTTGCCGATTTGCGCGCACGAGCCGACCGTGGCCCAGGTGTCGACCATGGCGCCCTCGTCGACATAGGCGCCGATGTTGACGTAGGACGGCATCAGCACCACGTTCTTGGCGATGAAGCTGCCGCGCCGCGCCACCGCCGGCGGCACCACCCGGAAACCGCCCTTGGCGAAGTCGTCGGCGGTGTAGTGGGCGAACTTGGTGGGCACCTTGTCGTAAAACTGCATGGTGCCGTCCGAGGTCAGCACGCTGTTGTTTTCCAGGCGGAAGGACAGCAGCACGGCCTTCTTGACCCATTGCTTGACCACCCAGTCGGCGCCGATTTTTTGCGCCACGCGGATGCTGCCGTCGTCCAAGCCGCCGATCACGTGGGCCACCGCCTCGCGCAGTTCGGCGTCGCCGTTGGCGGGGGTGATGTCGGCGCGCTGTTCCCAGGCTTGGTCGATGATGTGCTGAAGTTGTTGGGTCATGATAATCTTGGATGAGTGGTCAAATAGCAATGGTGTGAGGCGCGGCGCGCGCGGCCAGGGCGTGGCAAAAAGTCACAATCCGGCGCGCCGCCTCCAGGCACTCGTCCGCCTCGGCCACCAGGGCCATGCGGATGCGGTCGCGGCCCGGATTGACGCCGTGCGCCTCGCGCGCCAGATAACTTCCCGGCAAAACTGTGACATTATATTCGGCATACAGGGCTTGCGCGAATTGCGTGTCGCTCAAGCCGGTGGCGCCGATGTCGGCCCACAGATAAAAGCCGGCGTCGGGCAGCGCGACCGGCATCACCGTTTCGAGCAGGGGCGTGACGGCGGCGAACTTGGCGCGGTATAGGGCGCGGTTCTCGCGCACATGCTCTTCGTCGCTCCAGGCCGCCACCGAGGCCGCTTGCACGGTCGGGCTCATGGCGCTGCCGTGGTAAGTGCGATATAGCAAAAATTGTTTGAGCAGCACGGCGTCGCCGGCCACGAAGCCCGAGCGCATGCCCGGCACGTTGGAGCGTTTCGACAGGCTGGAAAACACCACCAGGCGCGCGTAGGGGCGCTCGGTGCTCGACAGGCCCAGCGTGTGGGCCGCCTCCAGCGCGCCCAGCGGCGCTTGCTCGCCGTGGTAAATCTCGGAATAGCATTCGTCGGCGGCGATCACAAAATCGTGGCGCTCGGACAGGGCGAACAAATGTTCCCAATCGGTCAGCGACAGGGTGGCGCCGGTTGGGTTGCCGGGCGAGCAGACGAACAAGAGCTTGACGCGCCGCCACACGGCCTCCGGCACGCTGTCGTAATCGCAGCCGAAATTGCGCTCGGGGTCGGAGTTGACGAAAAAGGGGGTGGCGCCGGCCAGATAGGCGGCGCCCTCGTAGATTTGGTAAAACGGATTCGGGCACATCACCAGCGAATCGGCGCCCGGGTCGATCACGGTCTGGGCCAGCGCGAACAGTGCCTCGCGCGAGCCGTTGACCGGCAGCACCTGGGTGGCGCGGTCGAGGGCGGGCAAGCCGTAGCGCCGCTCCAGCCAGCCGGCGATGGCGCCGCGCAAGGCGTCCGAGCCTATGGTGCCGGGGTAGTTGGCCAGGCCGCCCAGGTTGGCGCTCAAGGCTTGCGCGATGAAGGGCGGGGTGCGGTGTTTCGGCTCGCCCATGCCCAGGCTGATGGGGGAATGGGCGGGGTCGGCCGGCACGGCGGCAAACAGCCGGCGCAGCTTCTCGAACGGGTAGGGTTGCAGCTTGTCTAGATGTGGATTCAATTGGAGCCAGGCGAAAACGTTGAACTTCGATCGGCGCACTCGGCCATGGCGCGCTGGCGCGGACGGTCATCAATCAGTCATCGATGATTATAGCGCCGTTAAGCTTGCCTATGTGCATCGTTTTGGCATCCGCAGGCCGGCTTTTGATATTTAATTGATATGCGCGCAAGCCGCCACCGCGCGCCGGGCCTGGCCGCTTACTTGACGCGCATCTGGCGCACTTGCTTTTCCAGCTCGTTAAAAGTCGGCCTTTCCGTGGCCGAAATGACCTTGCGGCCGAATTCCACCGCCAGCGCCGGCGCGTAACCATTCAAGCTCGCCAGCAGGGTCACTTTGACGCACTGGAACATCTTGGCCGTTTCTTGATGCTTACGGCGCAACAAGCTGGCCAAGGGCGCCACGAAACCATAAGACAGCAAAATCCCGATAAAGGTTCCCACCAGCGCGTTGGCGATCAACACGCCAAGTTCGGCCGGCGGCAAGCCGACCGAGGCCATGGTGTGCACGATGCCCATCACGGCGGCCACGATGCCGAAAGCGGGCATGGCGTCGGCCAACTGGGAAATGGTCTGGATCGGAATCTCGCTATCGTCGTCGTGGGTCTCCAATTCGTTGTCCATCAGGTTTTCGATTTGATACGCGTCCATGTTGCCCGACACCATGAGGCGCAAATAATCGGTGATGAATTCGAGTATCAAGTGATCGGCCAGCGTGCGCGGATATTTGGTGAATAGGGCGCTCTCGTGCGGGTTGTCGATGTCGTATTCGAGCGACATCAAGCCTTCCTTGCGGATCTTGCTGAGGATTTCAAACAGCAGCGACATCAATTCCATATACAGCGACTTGGTGTATTTGGTGCCGTCGAACAGGGAAGGAATGGCGTGCAGGGTGGCGCGGATCGCCTTGGCGTCGTTCGAGACCACGAAGCTGCCGATGGCGGCGCCGGCGATCATCAGCAATTCGGTCGGCTGGAACAGGGCGGCCAAATGTCCGCCTTGCATCGCGAAGCCACCGAAGATGGCCAGGAGCACGACGATAGATCCGAGAGAGACTAACAAGTTCGACTCCTCCAGTAACGTGACGGGCAGGCCGCTTGAGAATACCATGGCCTCCCCTGCTTCAACCAAGCACAAGCGTACTGCTGTTGCTTGATGGCACAACGCCCCGCTAAACAAAAACGGCCCCCGATTCGCATGGAAGGAGCCTTTCGGGGTGCGCCATAGCGGCGGTGCCGGCTAATGGCTGAATTTGCCACCTTCACTCAGCACCGTGAGATCGACGAAGTCGGAGGCGTTGTGATCGTTCGGACCGAAGTGAACCAGGAAGCCCCCGGCGTCGTAGGTGCTCATGCTATGGATGGCTTTGACAAAGCCTTCGCGGCTGAGCGCGGCGCCAGCCCTTTTCAAGCCCTCGACCAAGACCTTGGCGGAAAGATAGCCTTCCATGCTGACAAAGCCAGCCTCGCGCTCGGGATTGGTGAGGAAATACTGGTGATACTCCTTCACCACCGGCACCCGGTCGTCGAAGGGCAGCGGCACCACTTGCGAAATCATCACGCCGCGCCCTTCCTCGCCCAGCGCGTTCGATAGCGACTGGCTGCCGACCAAGGAAATGTTCGATAAATACGGGTTCCAGTCTTCGTCTTTGCGGATGGCGCGCACAAAGGCGGCGCAGGAGGTATACGCCGAGACCATGATGATCGCTTGCGGTTTCGCGTGTTTCATCTTGGCCACGGCGCCGCCCACGTCGACGCTGTTGTGCTCCACGGTGGCGGTGAGCATCGTATCCAATCCGCGTTTTTTCAAGGCGTGCTGCACGCCTTCCAGGCCGGCCTTGCCGTCGGCGTCGTTTTGATAAAACACGGCGATATGCTTGACGTTGATGGCGGTCAGGTTTTCGACGATCTTCTCGGTTTCGGTGGCATAACTGGCGCGCACGTTGAAGATATTTTCATTAAACGGCTCGCGCAGGGTACGGGCGCCGGAAAAGGGGGCGAAAAAGGGCACCCCTTCTTTGCCGACCAAGGGCAGCGCCGCGTTGGCGGCGGGCGTGCCGATGTAGCCGAACAGGGCGAACACACCATCCTTGTCGATCAAGGCTTGGGTGTTTTTCGCGGCGCGTTCCGCGTCGTAACCATCGTCGAGCGTCTTGAGCACGATTTGGCGTCCGGCCACGCCGCCGGCCGCGTTCACATGATCGAAATACGCCCGCGCGCCATTGCGAAAGGCGGTGCCCAATTCCTGGGCCGGACCCGACAAGGGGGCCGACTGGCCGATCACGATGGTTTTGGCGGTCACGCCCGGGGTGGCTTGGCCGAGCGCGGGAATCGCCGTTAAACCTAGGCAGATAAGCAAGCTGGATAGATGTTTTTTCATTAGCAATGCCCCTATGCCGTGGATGGTAGAGTGCCATTAGGCACTAAAAAGTGTTTTTTATCATGATGTCCTGTTTTCCGCCGGTATGGCAAAGGATATTTTTTGACTTGTGCTTTTGCGACACATCGAGCCATCGACCGGGACGGGCTGGTGCCGCGCGCCGGGCCGCGCGGCGGCGAGCGCGGCGCTACCGCCCGGGAAGGGCCCGGGCATTTAGTGGACGAACTTGCCACCCTCGGTGATCACCGTGAGATCGACGAAATCGGACGCGTTGTGATCGGTCGGGCTAAAGCGCACCACGAAGCCGCCCGTGTCGTAGGCGCTCATGCCATGCATGGCCTTGGTGAAGCTTTCACGCGTCAAGCCGGCGCCGGCCCGCTTCAAACCTTCGACGAACACCTTGGCGGCGATATACCCCTCCAGGCTGACGAACCCGGCCTCGCGTTCCGGCTTGGTCAAATAACGCTGTTTGTATTCGCGCACGACCGGGCGGCGCTCGTCCCACGGCGCCGGCACCACTTGCGAAATCATCACGCCGCGGCCCTCATCGGCCAGTTCGTTCGACAGCGCTTGGCTACCGACGAAGGAAATGTTCCAGAAATAAGGCACCGATTCGGCGTCCTTGTGCATGGCGCGGATGAAGGCGGCGCACGAGGTGTAGGCCGACACCATGATGACCGCTTGCGGCTGCGCGCGCTTCATCTTGGCCACGGCGGCGGCCACGTCGACGCTGTTGCGCTCGACGGTGGCGGTGAGCATGACTTCGATATTGCGCCGCTTCATGGCGCGCATCACGCCTTCCAGGCCGGCCTTGCCGTAGGCGTCGTTTTGATAAAACACGGCGATGCGCTTGACGTTGATTGCGGTGATGTTTTCGACGATTTTCTCCGTTTCGGCGTAATAGCTGGCCCGGATATTGAAAATATTTTCGTTGAATGGCTCGCGCAGCGATTGGGCGCCGGTGAAAGGGGCGAAAAACGGAATCCCTTCCTTGTTAATCAGAGGCAGGGAAGCGTTCGAGGTCGGCGTGCCGATATAACCGAACAGCGCGAACGCGCCTTCCTTTTCGATCAAGGTCTGGGTGTTTTTCGCGGCCCGCTCCGATTCATAGCCGTCGTCGAGGGTCTTGAGCACGATCTGGCGCCCGGCCACGCCGCCGGCGGCGTTGATGTGATCGAAATACGCTTGCGCGCCGTCGCGAAATTCAATCCCGAGCTGGGCCGCCGGACCGGTCAAGGGGGCCGATTGGCCGACGATGATGCTCTTGGCGGTGACGCCGGCGGCATGACTGAGCGGGGTGGCGAGCGCCAAGCCGAGGCAGGTCAAAAGGGTGAGGAAATGTTTAGGCATGATGAAAACCTTGTAATTATGTATAGAAAATACGCGTCATTACGATGATGAGCGTGGTTTGCACGGATGATCTCTTGCCTAGCACCGGTTTGGCAAGAAATGTTTTCGAAGTGCACGCTTTTAACGACATATCGGCCAGGCCGCCAAGGTCAAGCTTATTTGATGTGCACGGTGGACTGTCTTGTATACATTTTTACGAAGCCGTCGAGCTTGATTTAAAAAATAAGCGAATTGTTTTAATGTTATGGGCTGCGTCAGCCCCGGGCAGATTGTGCGCCACGGGCATGGAAGGGTCGGCGGCCCTCTGCGCGCACTCTCGGTGAGCCGATTGGCCTTTACTATTAACAACAGTTTTCTAATTTACTTAAAATAATCCGATAAGCAAGCTCGCGATGCGGTTGTTTAAATCGGCGATACCGAGTTTTTATAATAGTGTCGATTTTTTCTCCATATTGATAATTTATTATCGCCCAAGCGATTTTCCTATCCGGCGCCGTTCCGACGATAATGGCGCGCGGCGGATTGGCCGGCGGCGCCGCGCATGTTGCGTGTTTTTGCGGGTTTTGCTTATGTCTTGCCTGTTTCGTTCGCCCCGGGCACGGTCAATACGAGCTACGAGCGCCGCCCGCCACGCCACCCCATCCTGGCGCGTGACGTGCCGGCGTGCCTTATACTGGTGACTGCGCTGACTTTTCCGGCGACGTCATGCCGGCGCTTTCCATATCATCCACATATCATCCAATCAAGGCCCTCCATGCCATTTTCCTCACTGGGTCTCGTTCCCGCCCTGGCGCGCGCCGCCGCCGACAGCGGCTATCTGGCCCCGACGCCGATCCAGTCGGCCGCCATTCCCGTCATCCTGGGCGGCGGCGACGTGCTGGGCCTGGCGCAGACCGGCTCGGGCAAGACCGCCGCCTATTGCCTGCCGCTGCTGCAAACCCTGCCCGACAGCCGCGGCGCTTCGCTACGCCCGACACTGGCCCTGATCCTGGTGCCGACCCGCGAACTGGCCGCCCAAGTGGGCGAAACAGTGCGCAAGCTGGCCGCCGCGCTGTCGCCCCGGCCCAAGGTGGCCGTGCTGTTCGGCGGCGTGTCGATCAATCCGCAGATGATGGATTTGCGCGGCGGCGCCCACGTCGTGGTGGCCACCCCGGGCCGCTTGCTCGATCTGATCGACCATAACGCGCTGCGCCTGTCGTCGGTCGCCACCCTGGTGCTGGACGAGGCCGACCGCCTGCTGGACCTCGGTTTCGCCGACGAGATCGGCCGTGTTCTGGCGCTGCTGCCGGCGGCGCGCCAAAACCTGTTTTTCTCGGCCACCTTCCCCGATTCGGTGCAAGCCCTGGCCGACGCCATCTTGCGCGAGCCGGCCCGCATCGAGGTGGCGGCGCTCACCGTGGCGCAGCGCGACATCACGCAGCGCGCCATCGCGGTGGACGTGCCGCGCCGCACCCAGCTGCTCAAGCATTTGATCGGCGCGCACGGCTGGAGCCGGGTGCTGGTGTTTGTCGCCACCAAATACGCGGCCGAGCATGTGGCCGACAAGCTGCGCCGCAACGGTGTGAGCGCCGCCTCTTTGCACGGAGAATTGAGCCAGGGCGCGCGCGGCCAGGCGCTGGCCGACTTCAAGGCCAGCCGCATGCAGGTGCTGGTGGCCACCGACGTGGCCGCGCGCGGGATCGACATCGCGCAGCTGCCGGTGGTGGTCAATTACGATTTGCCCCGCTCGGCCGACGACTATACCCACCGCATCGGCCGCACCGGCCGCGCCGGTCAGAGCGGCCTGGCGATCAGCTTTGTCAGCGCCGACACCGAAGCCCATTTCAGCTTGATCGAAAAGCGCCAGCAAGTGCGGGCGCCGCGCGAGCATATCGCCGGCTTCGAGCCGACCGAAACGCTGACGGTACCGGCCACCCTGTCCGTGACCGACAGCGTCAACGGCGGTGTCAAGGGCAAACGCAAGAGCAAGAAAGATAAGCTGCGCGAGGCGGCGGCGGGGGTGGCGCGATGAGCGCGCGCGGCGTTTTTTCTGGCCCCGGCATGCGCCTGTGCGCGCTGTCGGCGGGCCTGGCGCTGGCCGGTTGCGGCTTGCTCAAGCCCGCGCCCGACGCACCCGCGCTGGCGCAGAGCTGGTTCAGTCCACCGGCCGCCTATCCGGGCGTGTGCATGCGCTTGATGCGCGACGGCGAACTGCGTTTCGCCGGCGGCTTCGCGTTCTTTAATCCGGGTCGTTGGCGTTACGATGCGGACGCGGCGCGCTTGAGTCTTGAATTGGGCGGCGCGGGGCCGTTGCCGCCCGAGCTGGCCGATCCATCCAATTCCACGGCGGCGCCGAACAGCGCCGCGTTGCTGCGGGTCGACCCCGCGCGCCGCGCCCTGGTGTATGCGGTTCAACCGGGCACCGAAGCGATCGGTGTGGCCGGCCTGGTGTTTTACCGCGCGCTGCCTTGTCCGCCGTGATAGCGGCTTGCCGGACTGGAGTCCCGACGCGGCAATGATCCGGACCGTTCAAGGCCTCGCGCGGCGGGCCGTTGTTCGCTAGTCCTTGACCGGCGCGACGCCGGCGTCGCTGCCTTGCACCAGATCGATGCGGCGCCGGATGCGCCCCGCCTCGGCGCCGGCGCCGGCTTGCTCGGCGCGCGTGGCTTGCACCGACAGCCAGGCTAGCAGCGGGCGTCGCCAGCCCTGGGCCGAGGCGGTATCGACCGCCGTCGCCAGCAGCGCCGGGCTGGCCCGGCCGGCGCGCGTCAAGGCGCCGGCCGCCACCAGGGCCGACAGCGGATCGGCGATCCGCTTCACGGCCGCCGCCGCCGTCACGTCGTCGCCGGCCGCGGCCACGCTTTGGTGCCAGGCCGGCAGCAAGGCCGCGTCGCCGGGCGAGAGCTTCCCTTCCAGGTAGGCGGCGTAGGCCAGATCGGCCGGCGTCGCGTCGGCCCGCAGCCGCTCGAAGCCGGCGCAGGGTTCGAATACCAGGCTGGCCACCCGCGTGGCGCAGCGCAGCAGTTCGATCCGGATCACCAGTTCAACCTTGCCGGTGCTGGCGATCTGTTCGCGCGCCTGGCGCCATTCGGCCGCCTCGACCGCTTTGTTACCGTCCATATAGCCCGACGCGAAACGGCCGATCGCGCTTTGCGCCGTCATTTGCCAATCGGGCGTGGGCGGGCCGCCGGCGCAGCCGGCCAGGGTGGCGAGTGACAGCAAGAGGCCGGGCAGGGCGAGTCGCAAGGAAGCGTTCATGGCAGTTTGATCTCCGTGTCGTGCTTGAACGGCCATTTGCGATTGATTTCGTTGACCAGTTGTTCGATGCGGCGCAAATTGCTTTCCACCTCGGAGCGCAGCGGCCCCAGGTCGGCGGTGGCGTTTTTGACGTTGGCGCCGGCGGCCTGGGCCTCGACCAGCACCGCGTCCATTTTCTTCAAGCTGTTGCGGGCGTCGGCCAGCAGGGCGTTCAGCTGCACGATGGTGGCCTGGGTGTCGCTCATCACGCCGCCCTTGCCGAACACGCGCTGGTCGGCGTTGCCGATCAGGCTATCGGCCTTGAGCGCCAGCCGGTCCACCGTCACCAGCAGCGTGTTGGCGCGCGCCAGCAGTTTTTGCGATTCCTTGTCGTCGCCGGCGATCAAGCCCATCGCGCCGTTCGGGCCGTTGAGCTTCTCGGTCAAGCCCTTCACATTGCGCAGGCTGGCGTCGAGCGAGGAATCGTTGGCCGTCATATTGCTCAGATTTTGCAGCAGCTCCTTGGCCGCCGCCAGCAGGTGCGGGATTTCGGCCGCCGCGTCGCCCACCAGCAGCGGGCGCGAGGCGCCGTCCGGCAGCGCCGGATCGGTCGGAATGCCCGTGAAGGCGCGCAGCTTGGAGCCGCCCACCAGGCCGCGCTCCAGGGTGAAAATGCTGGTGGTGCGCAGCCAGTGCGCGTCCTTGCGCGGCACGTCCACGATCACGCGCGCCTTGCCGTCGTCGCTCAATTCGATGTTACGCACCCGGCCCACCGGAAAGCCGGAGAAGGTGACGTCCATGCCCACCACCACGCCTTCGGAATCGTCGGCCACCAATTGCAGCTTCTGGGTCGATTCGAAGGCGCCGCGCGCGTACATCAGGTACAGCACGGTGCCGACGACCAGCGCGAACATCAGCGCCAGCAGCAGCGCCGCTTTCAATTCGGCGTTGCGCACCGGCGGCGTGACGGGCAGCTCGTCGGCCGCGCCGGAGGGAAGGGAGGGATCTGTCATGGAAGGCGAGGCTCGATTGGATTAATAGTAGTTGCCCATCAGGGAGGCGATTTCGATCAGCAGGATCACGGAAAACAGGCGCACCATGTCGCGCAAGCCGTGCGCGGGGCGTAACTGGCCGGCCGCGCCGACCCCGCCGTAATACGACGACACCATCGGAATCAAGCCGACCGCGAAGCTGAAGAACAGTACCTTGAGCATCAGGATCAGGGTCACGGCCGGGTTGAAGACTTGGCCCACCACCCGCGTGTAGCCTTGTAGCGCCCACGGCGTGAAGCCGTAGATCGACAGGTAGGCCAGCACCAGGGTCAGCACGCAGCTGACGGCGGCCAGCATCCAGACCGAGAACACGCCGGCGGCCACGCGCGGGAAAAATTCGGCCCGCAGCGGATCGGCGCCGCGCCGCTGGAGCGCGTCGAGCGCGCCGCGCGCGCGCAACTGGGCGAATTCCAGGCCGCCGGGCAGGGTGCTGCGCAGGGCGATGAAGGCGGCCGCCGTGAGCGGGATCAATTCGAGCACCAGCACCCGCACCACCATTTCAAGCGCATAGCGCGACAGGCCGTAACTGAGCGCGGTGACCACCACGATGCGGATCAGCACCAGGCTGAGCAGCGCCGCCATGACCGAGAACCACAACAGGTTGGGAGCGGTCGCCAGCACCAGATGGCGCGCCAAAATCGGCCGATTGCGCCGGTTGTAGCTGGACGGCGCCAGCGCCAGGGAAAAGATCAGGACCGCGAAATGCAGCAGCCGCCACCACGAATAAATCCAGGCCACGGCGGCGCGGTGCAGGTGTTTTAAAAGAGAAGGAAGCGGCAAGGTCGACATCATGCCGGTATCTTAACATTGATGACCCGCGCGCCAGGGCGGCGAACGGTTCGGGCCCGGCCCGGGCGCCCACCGGACGCCTACCGGACGTCTACCGGAGGCCTAAATTGTTTCGGTCCGTATCAGGTCAACTCAAAGCGGGCGAATCGGTATACTGTATGCACATCCCCCACTCGCCACCGCTAAACATGAAATTGAGTTCATTGCATCTTCTCTCCGGCGTCGCCTTGTTGACGTGCTCTCTGCTGGCCCGGGCCGACATCAAGTTGAGCGACCCGGTGCCGGTCGGCCCCCAAGTCCAGGTCGGCAAGTTGGCCAACGGCTTGACGTATTACATACAAAAGAACGGCAAGCCCGAGAAAAAGCTGGAATTGCGGCTGGTGGTCAAAGCCGGATCGATCCTGGAGGACGAGGATCAGCAGGGTCTGGCCCACTTCACCGAACACATGGCCTTCAACGGTTCGACCCACTTTAAAAAGAGCGAACTGATTTCCTATCTTCAGTCGATCGGGGTGAGCTTCGGCGCCGACTTGAACGCCTACACCAGTTTCGACGAGACGGTGTATATCCTGCCGATTCCGACCGATAAACAGGCCAATATCGAGCAGGGTTTTCAAGTGCTGGAAGATTGGGCGCATGGTTTGAGCTTCGACGACGCCGCCATCGATAGCGAGCGCGGCGTGGTGTTGGAAGAACTGCGCCTCGGCAAAGGCGCGGACGACCGCATGAGCAAGGTGCTGATGCCGAAGCTGTTCAACGGCTCGCGTTACGCCAGCCGGCTGCCGATCGGCAAAGAGCCGATCCTGAAAACCTTCAAATACGACGCCATCAAACGCTTTTACCGCGACTGGTACCGGCCCGATTTGATGGCGGTGGTGGTGGTCGGCGATATCGAGCCGGCGGCGGCGGAAAAATTAATCAATCAGCATTTCGCCAAATTGAAAAACCCGGCCAAGGAACGGCCGCGCGTCTACGCCGCCATTCCGGCGCGCGAGGCCACCGAGGGCCTGGTGGTGACGGACAAGGAAGCGACCAGCGATGTGCTGTTCATCCGCTATCCGATCCAGAAGGACCGCAACAAGGACACGGTGGGCGATTATCGCGAAAAAATGATCGAGTCGCTGTACAGCGAAATGCTCAGCATGCGCATGCAGGAATTGACCCAGCAAGCCAATCCGCCCTTCATTCAAGGCGGCAGCAATATGGGCAAGGTGGTGCGCGGCTATAAATCGTATAACGCGTATGCCTTGATCGGCAAGGGCGGCGTCACGCCCGCCATCGACGCGCTGGTGCAGGAAGATCAACGCGCGCGCCAGTTCGGTTTCAGTCAGGCCGAACTCGATCGCAGCAAAAAGAATATGTTGCGCGGCTACGAGCTGGCCTTCAACGAGCGCGACAAATCCGATTCGGCCGGCTATGTGGCCGAATATATCCGCAATTTCCTGGAGCAAGAATCGATTCCGGGCATCGCCAAGGAATACGATTACGTCAAGCAGTTGCTGCCGCGCGTGACGCTGGAGGAAGTTAATCAAGCGGTGAAAAAGGCGCTGCCGGACAACGAGAAAAAACTGGTTGTCTTCATGGGTAGCAGCAAGGGCGACACGGTGGTGCCGACCAGCGCCCAGTTGCTGGAACAGGTGAGCGGGGCCGAAAAAACGGCGGTCAAGCCCAGGGAAGAAAAAGCGCTGGGCGCCAGCTTGATGGATCAGCCGCCGACGCCCGGCAGCATCGTGTCGGAAAAGAAAAACGCGCAATTGGGCTTGACCGAACTGAGCTTGAGTAACGGCGTGCGGGTGATATTGAAGCCGACCGATTTCAAGAACGATCAGGTGCTGTTGGGCTCGACCCGCTTCGGCGGCCAATCCCTGTTCGGCGACGAGGACGTGTACAACGCCCGCTACGCCAGTTCCATCATCGGTCAAATGGGCTTGAAGGATTGGTCGCCAACCGATCTGCAAAAGGTCTTGGCCGGGAAGAGCGTCAATGTGTCGGCGTATCTGAGTAATTTGAACGAGGGCGTCACCGGCGCCTCGGGCAGCAGCGATATCGAAACCATGCTGCAACTGACGTATCTGCGTTATACCCAGACCCGCAAGGACGACGCGATCTATCAGTCCTTCATCAGTAAACAGCAGGATTTGGCGAAAAACACCATGTCGCGGCCGGAATCGGTGTTCAGCGACACGGTGCAGGCGACCATGTACCAGAACCATCCTCGGGTGGCGCGCGCGGCCCGGCCCGACGATTTCGACAAGGTGAAACTGGAGCGCGTGCTGGACATTTTCAAGCAGCGTTTCGCCAGCGCCAAGGGCAGCACCTTTTTCCTGGTCGGCAGCTTCGACGTGGAACAGGTCAAGCCTTTGATCGCCACCTATCTGGCCAGCCTGCCGTCGGGCGAGATCGGCGTCAATTACAAAGACCTGGGGGTGCGCCCGGTGCACGGGGTGATCAAGAAGGACGTGTTCAAAGGCTCCGAGCCGAAGAGCAGTATTTCGATCACCTTCAGCGGCGAGAGCGCCTATTCCGAGGATGAGCAAATGCGCTTGCAAGCGCTGGTGTCGGTGTTGAACATCAAATTGATCGAGGTGCTGCGCGAAAAAATGGGCATGATTTATGGCGGCGGCATGAGCGCTTCCTTGAATAAGCTGCCATACGGGCATTACGCGATCAATGTTTCCCTGCCCACCGGCCCGGAAAACGTCGATAAGGTGATCGCCGCCACCCTGGCCGAGATTGAAAAGGTCAAGGACGCCGGACCGGTCGAGGGCGATCTGGCCAAGGTCAAGGAAGGCTGGACCAAGGATTATCGCAAGGCCCTGCGCGAGAACAGCTATTGGTTGGCGATGCTGCAATCGGCGGTGCTGCAAGACAGCGATCCAGCCGCGATTTTGACGTATGAAGCGCGGCTGGCGGCGCTCAAGGCCGACGATGTGAAACAGGCGGCGCGGCGTTATTTTAATCTGGATAATTATGTCCAGGTGGTGCTGTATCCGGAAAAGACGGCGGCCGCGACGGCCGTGGCACCGGCCGCCGAGCCGGCCGCTCGGGCCGCGCAAGTTAACTAAAGCAAGAGGCACGCAGATGGCAAAGAAAAAAGATGAGCTGGACCCGGAAACGCTGGCTTTGATTCACTGGTGTATCGAGGTCGAAGGTTTTTTGGTGGCCGGCGGCGCCACCCAGCAACAGGCCCAGGAGCATATCGAGGAACAGGTCGAATGGTTCACCGACCAATTCTACGAGGGGCTCACTCCGGAGGAAGCGGCCAAGGAAGCGCTGGCCTGATGCGTTGTCGGCGCGCTGGGCGCCTGCGGCCGGCGCCGATTCGCCGGCGTCGCTCTTTATTCAGACCGACCAGCACATGACATCGACCACGCCGCGCGGCAAACATAATCACTTTCTGCGTCGCGGCGGCGAATGGCTGCTCGACCGCGCGATGTGCGGCGGCCTGTTGGCGCGCTGGTGCCGCCGTCAGGGCTTGCAGGGGCGGCTCGGCGTGACCCGGTACGCGATCCAACTGGCGCCGGAGCGCAGGCTGGCGCGCCCGCTCGTGATCGCGTTCGCCTCCGACTTTCACGCCGGCCCGGGCACCGATCCGGCGGTGTTCGCCGATCTGTTCGACGCGATCGCGCTGGCGCGGCCCGACCTGCTTTTGTTGGGCGGCGATTTCGTGTCCTGCAAAGCCGAGTACATGGCCGCCTTGCGCGAAGGATTGGCCCGGTGCCGGCCGCCGCTGGGCAAGTTCGCGGTGCTGGGCAACCACGATCTGTGGAGCGACCACGCGCGGATACAGCGCGCGTTGGAACAAGCCGGCGTCACGCTGCTGGTGAACGCGCATCGGGTGCTGGACGCGCCGTTCGCATCGGTCTCGGTGTGCGGCATGGACGATCCCTGGACCGGCGCCCCCAACGCGGCGCAAACGCTGGACGGGGCGGGGCCGGTGCGCATTTTGCTGATGCATTCGCCGGACGGCTTGCTGCTGGACCAGCGGCGCTTCGAGCTGGCCTTCGCCGGCCACACCCACGGCGGCCAGATCGCGCGCGCGGACGGCCGGCCCATCGTGGTGCCGCACGGCCCGCTGTGCCGCCAGTACTGGCACGGCAGGTTCAAGCCGGCCGGGCGGGGAGAGTTGATCGTCAGCCGTGGCGTCGGTTGCAGCACCTTGCCGGTGCGGCTGCACGCCGATCCCGAACTGGTGCTGTGCACCCTGTCCTGAGCGCGTTCAGCCGGCCAACCCGCTGCGATAGGCGCCCGGATTGAGGCCCGACCAATCCTTGAACGCGTGCGTGAACGCGCTCTGCTCCCGAAAGCCTAATAGAAACGCGATGTCGGTCAGGCTCAGGCCATCCTGGCGCAGATAGTCCTTGGCCAGCGCGAAGCGGGCTTCATCGAGCAGCAGTTGGAAGCTGGTGCCGGCTTCGCTCAATTTGCGCTGCAGGGTGCGCGGCGACAGATTGAGTTGGTCGGCGATGGTGCCGAGCCGCACCCGGTCGCGCGCCAGATTGCAGGCGATGGCCGCGCGCACCCTGTCGCCGAGCGAGACGTCGGCCTGCGCGCGTTGTTTGAGCAGGTGATCGGCATGGCGCTGGAGCAGCGGATACAGGCTGGCGTCGGCGTTCGGCATCGGCCAGTCCAGCACGCGCGCGTCGAAACTGGCCACGTTGGCGGGGCCGCCGAAGCGCGGCTGGCTGCCTAGCACGCGCGCATATTCGCGCTCGCTGTCGTCGCCGCAGCCCGGGTGCGTGAGCACGATGCTGGCCGGCGGCAGCGCGGCGCCGGCCAGCCAGTCGCTCAATACCCGGATGCCGGCGAAGACGCTGTCGATCAGGTGGCGTTGGCCGGGCGCGTAATTGCTATGCCAGGCGTAGTGGGCCAGGCCGCCGTCCACTTGCATGCTGGAGCGGCCCAGGTCGTGCGCCAATTGTTCGTAGCGGGCGCTCTGCTCGAAGGCTTGGCCGAAGTCGCGGCAGCTGAGCAGGACCAGGCCGTAGGCGCTGTAGGTGCTCAGCTTGACCTTTTCGCCCACGTGCAGGCCGAAATGCCGATCGCGCGCCAGCGCCGCCCCCACGTCGAGCAGGCGCACGTAATGGTCGGCCGCCAGCGACTCGGGCAGCGGGCGCAGACAGTGGCGCGGCAGTCCGGCCGCCATGCTCAGGTCCTGGGCGCCGATGCCGCGCGCGGCGGCCGCCTCCAGCAAGGGTCGCAGGTAGGCGCCGCTCACGCGACCGGCGCGAAACGAGGGCGGGGACACGGCGACTTCAGGCCGCTGACTTGGCATCATCGGGCGATCCGGTTGACGCGGGACGTGACCCGCAAGCGCGGCGCGCGCCCGGTCGCGCGGACGCCGGCCCGAACACGGGAACAGCAGGGTGCCGCGGCGCCGCTCAGCGCATCACCAGCGCCTTGACCGCTTCCCAGGCCGGGCTGCCCGAGCGGGTCGCTTGCACTTGATTGCGGCCGCCCTCCTTGGCCACATACATGGCGCGGTCGGCGGCCACGAACAGCGCTTCCTTGCTGTCGAGCTGGTGCGGGTTGATGGTGGCCACGCCGATGCTCACCGTCAGCCAGGCCGAGGTGGCCGAGCGCGGGTGCGGCAGCCGCATCGCCTCGATGTGGGCGCGGATCGCCTCGGCCAGCACGATGGCCGCGTCCGAGTCGGTTTCGGCGAACAGCAGCGCGAATTCCTCGCCGCCGTAGCGCGCCGCCAAGTCGGTGGTGCGGCAGGCGTGCGAGGCGATGGCGGCCGCCACCTGTTGCAGGCAGCTGTCGCCGGCCGGGTGGCCCAGGGTGTCGTTATACAGTTTGAAGTGGTCGACATCGAGCACCACCAGCGACAGCGGCGAGCCGCTGCGCACCGCGCGCTGCCACTCCTTTTCCAGGAAAGTGTCGAAGTGGCGCCGGTTGGCGATCTTGGTGAGCGGGTCGAGGTAGGCGGCGCGCTGGAGCGCGTCCTCGGATTGTTTATGGTGGGTGATGTCGTGCAGCAGGCCGATATACAGCGACTGGCGCAGATACATCGGGGTCAGGGTCAGGTCCATGCTCACGCTATGGCCTTCGCGGTGGCGGATCGCCACCTCGCGCGTGCCGTGATTGTGGGCGGTGCCGGGATTGGCCGCGTGCATGGCGAAGTAGTCCATGTATTCGCGCGCCACCATGGGGCTGAACAGATTGCCGATCGAGCTGCCCGCCAATTCGTTTTCCTGATACCCCAGATACTGATCGCAGGCCGGGTTGGTGAATTGGATGCGGCCGTCGGCCTCGATGATCAGCAAGCCCTCGGCCATGTTGTTGACGATGGTGCGCAGGCGTTCGGCCTGTTCGTGCTGGGTTTCGGTGTGGCTGCGGATTTGCAGCTGGGTGCGCACGCGGGCGCACACTTCGGCCATGCGCAGCGGTTTGCCGATGTAGTCGACCGCGCCCAGGTCGAAGCCCTCGACCACGTCGTCGGTGTCGGTGCGCGCGCTCATGAAGATGATCGGGATCGACTGGGTGAGCGGGCTTTTTTTCAGCTGACGGCAGGTTTCGAAGCCGTCCACGCCGGGCATGACGACGTCGAGCAGGATCAGGTCGGGGTGGACGCGTTTGGCGATCTTGATGGCCCGCTCGCCCGAGGTGGCGACAAAGGTTTGATAACCCTGCTGCACCATCATCTTGCGCAGCAGGGCCAGATTGGCCGGCGCGTCGTCGACGATCAAGATGGCGGCGTGGTGTCGCCGGGCTAGCCCCGTACTGCCTGAATTCATTGCACTTGGCCTTTTTCTGGTGTGCTGCAAAAGCGCGGCGCGTCCGGACATCCGCCCGCCGCCCAGGATCGGCTGGTCAAGCCGCAGCCTGGCCGGCATGGTTGCCGGTCGGGGCCTTTTCTGGATGCTGAGGCGCCGTTCCATGCGCACGCCGGTGCGCGCTGGAACGATATGATACCTGACGACACAATGCCGGCTTGCTTCAAAAGTGACTCTTCGTACAAATCATACCGCTTTGCTAATTCAAACGGGGAGTTTTCATTGATCGTTTTACCAAGAATAAGCGGGCGTAGTACGCGAATTCATAGCAAATGTGCCACATTATCGCAAAATAAATAAACTCTTGGTAAGTTTTGCGTGATGCTTGCCGGTAAAAAATCGACGCGCCTCATTTCTTAATGACAATATGACTGTGGCCGATACGCGCCGCGGCGTGTTTGATCTGGATCAAGAGTTCGGGATTTGGACCGGCGCGCGCGCGATGCGGCGGGCGCCGCAGGGCAAGGCGCGCGAGGCCGCGCGCCCTTGCC
>JAYVUV010000374.1:0-6870 GCA_043787615.1 Janthinobacterium sp.
CGCCAACGCCAACGCCAACGCCGAACTCGGTCGTCAAGGCCGTCACGGACAACACCAACAGTCCGGGCGCGGGCGCGGCGCGTGTGTTCGACGGCTTGATCGCCAGCGGCACCAGCAATAGCGACATGCAAAGCGTCATCACCGCCTTGGGCACCCTGTCCACGGCCCAGCAAGTGTCGGACGCGGTCCGTCAAACGCTACCGTTGATGACGGGCGGCGGCGCCATGGCCACCAACAATGTTTTGCACAGCATGAACCGCATCATCCAGTCGCGCGTCGAAAACAACCGTGGCTTGTCGTCGGGCGACGAGTTTTATGGCAATCGGCAAATATGGTTGAAGCCCTTCGGCTCGCATGCCAAACAGCAAGACCGCGACGCCGTGGCCGGCTTCAAGCTGCACACCGGCGGCTTGGCGCTGGGCGTGGACAACGTGGTCAACGACAAGGTCAGGGTCGGCGGCGTGCTCACCTACGCCGACAGCGACGTCACTTCCAACGACCCGGTGGCCGCGCAAAAAACCGACGTGAAGACCATCGAACTGGTCGGCTACGCCAGTTACAACCTGGACCCGACCACCGACCTCAACTATCAGATCGACGTGGGCCGCAACACCAACCAGGGACACCGCAACATCAATTTTGGCGCACTGAGCCGAATCGCCGATTCCGACTACGACAGCCTGTCCGCGCACATCAGCGCCGGCATCGGCCACTTGATCGGGCTCGACGCCGCCACCAACGTCACCCCTTCGCTGCGCCTGGACTACACGCATGTGAAAACGGATGGCTACACAGAAACGGGGGCCGGCGCGCTGAACCTGAAAGTCGATAGCTCGACCTACCGCGAAATGCTGGTCTCGGGCGACGTCAAGCTGGCCCGCGAGCTCAATAGCCAGTTGAAATTGGTCAGCAACGTTTCCCTGGCGTACGACCTCATCAACAAGACGGCGGTGTCGAGTTCGGCGTTCGTGGGCGGCGGCGCGGTGTTCGTCACCAACGGCTTGAAACCGTCGCCATGGCTGGGTCGCCTCGGCCTGGGCCTGGTGTCGGCGACCGAGTCGGGCAAGGAATGGACGCTGCGTTATGACTTGGAAAAACGGACCAGCGGTTTCCTGGGCCAAACCTTGTCGGCGCGCTTGCGCATGCCGTTCTGAGCCCGTCCTCGCTGAAAGGACTAATACAAAAGGCCGGCTTCCCGGCCTTTTTTCCCATGCGGCCCGACCGGCCGCGCCCTCGCTCCGCGTGCGCCCGTAGACTCGCCATGGGCGCGGCGGCCCTGGCCTTGCTGGCCGCCTGCGCCGTCGTGCCGACGCCGGAAGACAGACGCCAGCGCGCCGACACGCTGGCCGCGCAACGCGGCTGGCGGCCCGTCGCGATCGCGGCCGGCGGCTTCGACCTGCTCGCCTACCTGCCCGAGCGAACGACGGCCCGGGACACGCTGACCGTCTACATCGAGGGCGACGGCCTGGCCTGGCTGAGCGACGACATGCCGTCGGCCGATCCCACCCCGCTCACACCGGTCGCCCTGGCCATGGCCTTGGCCCAGCCACGCGGCGCCGCCGCCTATCTCAGCCGGCCCTGCCAATATCTGCGTCCCCAAGCGGCGTGCCGGCGCGCCCTGTGGACCGATCGGCGTTTCGCGCCCGAGGTGGTGGCGGCCATGAACCAAGCCATCGGCGTCTTGAAAACCCGCTTCGGCGCCAGCCGCCTGGTGTTGGTGGGTTATTCGGGCGGCGGCGCCATCGCCGCCCTGGTCGCCGCGCGGCGCGAAGACGTGGCCCGCCTGGTGACGGTGGCGGGCAATCTGGACACCGACGCCTGGACCGGCCTGCACCGGGTGGCCCCGCTGGAAGGCTCGCTCAACCCGGCGCTGGCGTCGGCGCGACTGGCCGGCGTGGCCCAACTGCATTTGATCGGCGAGCGCGATCAAGTCATGCCGGCCGCCATCGCCGGCGCCTACGCGGCGCACTTCCCGTCCACGGCCCGACCCGCCCTGCGCTTGATCGCGGGCTACGACCATGCTTGTTGCTGGGCGCGCGACTGGGCCGCGCTGTGGGAAGGAATGCAGACCGACTGAAGTGAGGCGATCCGGCTTATTTCAAGGTGCACGTCTCGAAGCCGTTGCTGCCGCCCATATACCGCGGCTGGTAATAAAACTTTTCAATCTTGAAGCGGGCTGTGGCCGGGCTGCTCACGCTGCCCAGCGCGACGCCGAAATCGTTTTTCGACAAGTCCTTGTTGGCGAAGTCCATGGCCAACCGCTTGCCATTGGTGACGATCGAACCGGTGTAACTATCATGCTCGCCCTCCACCGTCACCTTGAACGAGCCGGACTGACCCGAGCTATATTGGCGGTCCAGAGTGAGCGTCATGCTGCTGGTGAAGTTGCCGTCATGCGCGTCGTTGCCGACACAGCCATAGACGCCGCTGATATCGACGCCGGAGAACGGCACGCGGGTCGGCGCGCTCGCCGCCGCGTGGCCCGCGCCGGAGAGCAGGAAAAACGCGGCGCCGAGCCAGATAGCGGAAAGTTTCATATCGATATGCCTACAAATATTTGAAATTAATGTTTTATTTTATCAAATAAAATTACTTTCATTGTCAGGCCCGGTCACGCGTGACGGACGTGCCGCCCTGGTGCACCGCGTCAATTCATGTCACATTACGGCTCTGACCGTTCCAGGGCAGCCGCCACGCCGCCCATCACCATGAAAGACCTCCATGTCATCGCATCAACCCTTCGCCGGCGCAATCGCCGAAGCAGCCGCCGCGCCCTCGCCGTCCGACACGCCCGCCGACCCCTACCTGTGGCTGGAAGAGGTGGCGAGCGAGGCCGCGCTCGACTGGGTCGGGCGGCGCAACGCCGAAAGCGAGCGGCAATTGCAGGACCGGCCCGGCTACGCGGCCATGCTGGCGCGCGTCAAGACCATCCTCAACTCGAAAGAACGGATCCCCTTTGTCGCCAAGCGCGGCGCCCACTATTACAACTTCTGGCGCGACGCCGAGCATGTGCGCGGCATCTGGCGCCGCACCACCCTGGAACAGTTTCAACTGCCCGAGCCGGCATGGGAAACCGTGATCGACCTGGACTGCCTGGCCGCCGATGAAAACGAAAACTGGGTCTGGGCCGGTTCGGCCGGCCTGTACCCGGACGCCGAACGCTGCCTCATCTCGCTCTCGCGCGGCGGTGGCGACGCCAAGGTGGTGCGCGAATACGATGTGGTGGCGCGCCGCTTCGTGGACGACGGCTTCGTGCTGCCGGAGGCGAAAGGCGGCCTGTCCTGGATCGACCGCGACACGGTGTTCGTGTCGACCGATTTCGGCCCCGGCTCGATGACCAGTTCGGGCTATCCGCGCTTGGTCAAGCAATGGAAACGCGGCACCGCCCTGGCCGACGCGACCCTGGTCTACCAAGGCCGGCACGAAGACTTGAGCGTGGCCGCCTACCAGGATTGCACGCCCGGTTTCGAGCACCAATTCGTCTCGCGCCAGATCGGTTTTTACAGCAGCGAACTATGGCTGCGCGAAGGCGATCGCCTCACCAAGGTGGCCAAGCCGGACGACGCCACCGCCTTCCTGGTGCGCGGCCAGCTGATCATCGAACTACGCTCGGACTGGACGCTTGACGGCGCGACCTACGTCCAGGGCGCCCTGATCGGCTGCGACTTCGTCCGCTTCATGCGGGGCGAACGGCGCTTCGAGGTACTGTTCCAACCCACCCCCACCTGCTCCCTGGACGGCGTCAGCGCCACGCGCGACGCGCTGCTGATCAATCAACTCGACAAGGTGCGCAACCGGGTGCTCGAACTGCGCCTGATCGACGGCCGCTGGCAGCGGCGCGAAGTGGCCACGCCGGACCACGGCACCATCGAGGTGGGCGCGCTGGACTCGATCGGCTCGGACCAGTATTTCATGACCGCCAGCGACTTCCTCCATCCCACCACCCTGTACCTGTGCCGGGTGGGCGAGGACGCGCGCACCGCGCTCAAGGCCATGCCCGGCTATTTCGAGGCCGAGCCGTATGAAACCCGCCAGTTCGATGCCACCTCGGCCGACGGCACCCGGGTGCCGTATTTCGTGGTGATGACGCGCGGCGCCAAGCTCGATGGCAGCCATCCGACCGTGCTGTATGGGTATGGCGGCTTCGAGATTTCCATGAAGCCGAACTACAGCGGCATGATCGGCGCCTCGTGGCTGAGCCACGGCGGAGTGTATGTGCTGGCCAATATCCGCGGCGGCGGCGAATTCGGCCCGCGCTGGCACCAGGCCGCGCTCAAGGAGCATCGCCAGCGCGCCTTCGACGACTTCATCGCCGTGGCCGAGGATGTGATCGCGCGCGGCGTCACCAGCCCGCGCCACCTGGGCATCATGGGCGGCAGCAACGGCGGCTTGCTGGTGGGCGCCGTCATGACCCAGCGCCCGGACTTGTTCAACGCCGTGGTGTGCCAGGTGCCGCTGCTCGACATGCGGCGCTACCATCGATTGCTGGCCGGCGCGTCCTGGATGGGCGAATACGGCAATCCCGACGTGCCGGCCGAATGGGCTTACATCGGCCGCTATTCGCCGTACCACAATGTGCTGCGCGAAAAGCGCTACCCGCGCGTGTTGTTCACCACCTCGACCCGCGACGACCGCGTGCATCCGGCCCACGCGCGCAAGATGGTGGCCAAAATGCAAGAACAAGGGCATGACGTGTTGTATTGGGAAAACATGGAAGGCGGCCACGCGGGCGCGGCCAATAACGACCAACAAGCACAAATGTGGACCCTGACGTACACCTTTCTTCTGTCTCAACTGCAATAAAGCGGGCCGGGCGCCAAGGCGGCGGCCTTCGCCCAGCCTTGGCGTGGACCGCGACCGCCGGTTGTCGCGTGCGGGGCGGAAATCGCGCCGATTTATTGTAGAATCGCTCAAACCGGATTAGCCAGTTTGGAAGACAAGGCAATGATTTCTCCTTGACTCGTACTATCACAGGAGTATCTTTGCATTTCACTCCAGGCCAACACAAACGGGTGTGTTATCGAAGTGCAGATTCCCAAAGTCCTCCTCGTCAACGACGATCCCGCCAGCCTGTTCGCGCTCGAAAGCGTGTTGATGGAGGCCGCCGCGCGATTCGAATACGAATTGCTGACCGCGACGTCGGGCAAGGATGCCTTGCGCCAGGTGCTGCGGCACGAATTCGCCGTCATTTTGCTCGATGTCAGCATGCCCGACATGGATGGCTTCGAGACCGCCGAGGCGATCCATTCGCATCCGCGCAGCGGCGCGGTGCCGATCATCTTCATCACCGCCCACTTCGCCGACGAAATCCACCGCCTGAAGGCTTACCAGAACGGCGCGGTCGATTATTTATTCACCCCGGTGATTCCGCAAATCCTGCAAACCAAAGTGGCGGTGTTCGTCGAAATGACGAAGAAAAACATCGAGCTGCAAATAAAATCGGACGAACTGGCCAAGCTCAATCAAGATCTGCGGGTGCAGCGCGTGCAAGACCTGGAACGCATCAACGCCGAGCTGCAACTGGAAGTGGCCGAGCGCAAACTGGCCGAGCAGCGCGCCAACGAGCTGTCGATCCGCGACGCGCTCACCGGCTTGGTCAACCGGCGCGCCCTGATCCAGCAATTGGAGCACGCGGTTGCCTCGGCCGACCGCAACGGCTCCGAATTCGCGCTGCTGTTTCTCGACCTGGACCGCTTCAAGACCATCAACGACACCCTGGGCCACGAGGTCGGCGACGAGTTGCTGCGCCAGGTGGCGGCGCGCCTGACAGCCTCGGTGCGCGTGTCAGACGTGGTGGCGCGCCTGGGCGGCGATGAATTCGTGGTGCTGGTCGAGGGCAAATCGGCGGCCGCCAACGCGGCCCGCGTGGCGCGCAAGATCGGCCTGGCCCATACCCGCCCGTTCGAGATCGGCGGCCACCGCGTCAAGACCTCCACCTCGATCGGCATCGGGCTCTATCCGCACGACGCCCGCTCGGCCCGCGCCCTGATGAAAAACGCCGACGTGGCGATGTACCACGCCAAGCAGGAGCAGCGCGGCAGCATCAAATTCTTCCACGAAGAGTTGAACGCGCGCGAGCGCGAACGCGAGCAGTGGCGGCGCGATCTGCACCAGGCGCTGGCCCAGGGCCAGTTCGAGCTGTACTACCAGCCGCGGGTGGAGCTGGCCGGCGGCCGGGTGGTGGCGCTGGAAGCCCAGCTGCAATGGTGGCATCCCGGCCGCGGCTTGCTGGCGGCGTCGGCCTGGCTGCCCTCGGTGCCCGACCGCGCCCTGCTCGACCAGATCGACGACTGGACCCTGGGCGCGGCCTGCGCCCAGGCCGCGCAGTGGCGCGACGCGGCCGCGCCCGGGTCGGCGCTGCCGATCGCCATCAATCTGGTGGCCGCCCAATTGCAGGCGGACCTGGCGCAAAACCTGTCGGCGCGCATGCGCCGCTATCAACTGGGCGCCGGCAGCATCGAGCTGGAGCTGCCCGAGCAGATGCTGTCGGCCGCGCTGGACGGCGTGGGCGCCGTGCTCGAACAGCTGCGCGCGGCCGGAGTGCCGGTCAGCGTCGACCATTTCGGCAGCGCCGGCTCCTCGCTGGCGGTGTGCAAAGTGCTGCCGCTGGCCGCGCTCAAGATCGACCGCGCCTTCGTGCGCGCGATCGGCGGCGCCGATGCCGACGCCGATGCCGATGCCGACGCCGATAATGAGCGCGGCGGCGGCATCGCCGGCGCCATCGTGCTGCTGGCGCACGCGCTGGGTCTCAAGGCGGTGGCGCTGGGCGTGCGCCACGCGGCCCAGTTGGACACCCTGCGCGCGCTCGGCTGCGACCAATATCAGGGCGACGTGTTTTGCCGGCCGATGGCCGCCGGCGCCGTGCTGCAA
>JAYVUV010000375.1:0-6972 GCA_043787615.1 Janthinobacterium sp.
GCGTTCTCCAGCAGCTCCTTGACCACGGCGGAGGGCCGTTCGACCACTTCGCCGGCGGCGATTTGCGATATCAGTTGATCGGGCAGGGCCTGGATCGGCCGGTGGGGCGTGAGGGGAGCGTTCATGGCGCAGATTATAGCGTTTCGGCGCCGCCCCGTTCCGCTGCCGGCGCGCCGCGCGGGCGCACCGGCAGCGGCGCGTTGCACAGTTCTATATAGTCGGCCGCCACTTTGCTCCACGGGCCGCCGCGGTTGCGCTGGGCCTCGACGGCGGCCTGGTAGGTGGCCGTGTCGGTGCGCATGAGCTCCAGCTGGCTGCGTTCGGCCGGCGCCACGTCGGCCGCCAGCCGGATAGCCCGGATCGGAACGGTTTGTTCGGGCTTGTCGTAAAAGCCCATGGTGCCGCCGCCGCGCGGCAGGCTGGCCAGCAGCGGCATGCCCGCCACCACCCGGCCCACCAGCGTGATGTTGCGGTCCAGGTGGCGCGGCGCGTGGCCGATCACCACATACAGCTCGGCCCCGCTGCCGCTGTCGCTATCGTTGTCGCGCCCGACGCCGAGCGCGCCGTAGCAATGGGTCAGCCACGCGCGCCCGCCGTCCGGATCGCGCGCCGAGGGGAAACCGTTCGAGTGGCCCACCTGCGGCGCGTAGCCGTCGAAGTCGGGCAGGCGGGTGAACATCTTGTCGTTCGCGAGCGGCACCGTGAATTCGCCGGCCAGCTTGCGGCGCGCCGTTTTCATCGGCTTCGGGTCTTTTTCGTTCGGGTCGCCCCATTGCACCACCCAGTTGTCCTGCGCGCGCAGGATGGCCAGGCCGTCGAAATACCGTTCGCGCACCAGCGCCTTGATGTTGGCCACGTGGTTGGGCGCGAAGGCCGGCGCCAGCTCCATCACCACCCGTCCGGCCGCCAGTTCCAGATACAGGGTGTTGGCCGGATCGAGCGGCCGCCAGTCGGACGGCTTGGACGATTTGATCACGTCGGCCAGACTGGGTTTGAGCGGCAGCGGGTCCGATGCCGATGCCGGTGCCGATGCGGCGGTCGGCTCGGCGCCGTGGGCCGGCGCGCCCATGAGCAGCATCGGCGCGGCGGCGAGTGCGGCGGCCAGCGCGGCGGCCAGCCGGACGGCGGCGCGCGTGCGTCTCGGGTGGTGGGCGAGGGCGGGAACGGGGTGGACGGGCATGGCGGGTCTCCTGGTTTGAGCGGCGGCGATGCCCGGAATTGTAATCCGAACGGGGCGCCGATCGCACCGTTTCGGTGCCGTAAGGCGGGCATCGCCGCCCGCCCTCGCGCCTGCTAGCCGCTTAGGCAATTATTCATAAATATCATGCCTCCGGGCGCCGATCCGCGCTCGCCGTAGTGTATGATTCCGCCGCAACCTATAGGATAACTTTATGGATTTAATGCAATTCCTCGACATGATTCTCCATGTCGACAAGACCCTCGGTACGTTGATCGCGCAATACGGCACCCTGGTGTATGCGGTGCTGTTCGCCATCGTGTTTTGCGAGACCGGGCTGGTGGTGCTGTTTTTCTTCCCTGGCGATACCCTGCTGTTTATCGCCGGCGCGTTTTGCGCGACCGGCCAGATGCATTTGGGCTTGCTCATTTTGCTGTTGGTGACGGCGGCCGTGACGGGCAACACCCTCAATTACTGGATCGGCGAAGCCATCGGGCATCGCGTGTTCACCCACGATTACCGCTGGATCAACAAAGACGCCATGCGGCGTACCCACGATTTCTTTGAAAAGCACGGCGGCAAAACCATCATCCTGGCCCGTTTCGTGCCAGTGGTGCGCACCTTCGCCCCCTTCGTGGCCGGCATTTCGGACATGACGCACACCCGCTTTCAGATGTACAACGTGACCGGCGCGGTGCTGTGGGTGGTCGGGCTGGTGACGGCCGGTTTCTTCTTCGGCAATATCCCGGTCGTGCGCGAGCATTTGACCCTGATCGTGCTGGCCGGCGTGGGCGCCGCCGTGGTGCCCTTGGCGCTGGGCGCGCTGTGGAAAGTGAGCAAGCGTATCCTGGGCCGGTAGGCGCCGGTAGGGGCCGGTAGGCGCCGGTAGGGCCGGCCAGGCGCAACTCCTTTTAGTTAAAAATTTCTGCCGTGCATCAGCGCGCGGCTTAAGTTTTACCCCATACGCGCCGTATACCAGAGGGTGATCGTCACTGTCTGGGATGCCATGCGCAATCTGCTTGTCTTGTTACTATCGGGTCTGTTCACGCTGACCGCTCGCGCCAACGACGTCCCGGCCTCCGCCCACGGCGCGGCCTCGGCGCACGAGGCGCCGTCCGCCTCGGCCAAGGCGGAGGCGGCCAAGACCGTGATCGATTCGATCAAACCCAAAATCGCCAAGCCGGTGCCGCCCGGCCCGTCCGCGGCCGCTTCGACGGCGGCCGCGCGCGCCAAGGAGGACGAGGCCGAAGTCGATCTGTCGGCCCGCATCGCCACCCGGCTGGCCGAGATGCGCGCCACCCAGGCCGCCCGCGTGGCGGCCCAGGCCAAGGCGCGCAAGGCCGCGGCGGTCGCCGCCGCGACGGCCCACGCGGCGCCGCCCATCCCGCCGCCACCCGTCATCCTGCGCGGCACCAACTGGTCCTACGAGGGCGACACCGGCCCGGCCAACTGGAGCAAGATCAATTCCGATTGGGGCAAGTGCGGCAACGGCACGCGCCAGTCGCCGATCGATATCCGCGACGGCATCAAGGTCGATCTGGAGCAGATCGCCTTCGACTACAAGCCGTCTTCCTTCACCGTGGTCGACAACTCCCACACCGTCCTGGTCACGGTCGGCGGCGGCAATTACATCACCCTGCAAAACCGCATGTACGAGTTGGTGCAGTTTCACTTCCACCGTCCGTCGGAGGAACGCATCAATGGCAAGGGCTTCGAGATGGTGGTGCATCTGGTGCACAAGGACGCGGAAGGCAAGCTGGCCGTGCTGGCGCTGCTGCTGGAACGCGGCAAGCCGCAAGCGACCATCCAAACCGTGTGGAACAATTTGCCGCTGGAAAAAAACGAGGTCGGTTCGCCCGCCATCGTGATCGATCCGGGCGAGATGCTGCCGCAGCGGCGCGACTACTTCACCTACATGGGGTCGATGACCGAGCCGCCCTGCAGCGAAGGGGTGCTGTGGCTGGTGATGAAGGATCCGGTGCAAGCCTCGCCGGCCCAGATGGCGCTGTTCAGCCGCCTGTACCCGCTCAACGCGCGCCCGACCCAGGCCAGCGGCGGGCGCATGGTCAAGGAATCGAACTAGGCGCCACCGCTTGCGGCAGCGCTTGCGCGCGCAGGCTGTGCAAGCCGGTCCACTCGGCGCCGGCGGCCAGCAGATCGGGTTCGATCAAGGCCGGCTCCACGCACAGGAAGCGCTCGAACTCCAGGTCGGCCATGTCGGCCAGCGCGGCGGCGTCGGCCGCGCCCGGGTTCCACACCACCACGTCGGTGAATCCCTGCTGCTCCAGTCGCAGGGCGGCGCCGCCCGTGTCAAGCGTCAGCGCGCCCGGCACCTGATAATAGATGCGATCGAGTTTGTCGCTCAGGCGCAGCGCCGCCTCGTCCTGCAAGGCCACGTGCTGCGCCTCGTCCGAAAAACGCACGTGCTGCAAGCCGTGCAGCGCGCAACCCTCCAGGTGATCGACCAGCAGATAACTATGCAGGGCGGCCGAAAACGGAAATGCCTGGCCGCCCCGGTTGCGCACGATCAGGGCCAGGTCGAGCCGGTCGCCGTGCAGCGCCACGCGCAGCCGCAGTTCGAAGGCGAACGGCCAGTCGGCCGCCAGCTTGGGCGTCAAGTCGTTCTGATCGAGGGCCAATTCGGCGAAATGGTGCTCGCCGTCGACGCCGCTGTCGGCCAGGCGCCAGGTGCTCACGCGCGCGAAGCCGTGGCGCATGCCGTCGCCGCGCGCGCCGAACTGGGGGAAGATCACCGGCACGCCGCCGCGGATGGCGCGGCTGCCGTCGAGCGCCGATAGGCTGCTGCAAAACAGGCGCTGGGCGCCGTCGGCGCTGTTCCAGGACACCAGATGGGCGCCGTACAGCGTGACGATGGCGGCGGCACCGTCGGCCGCCTCGATGCGCAGCGCCGGCAATTGGCCGAAGGTGATGGGCGTGATGCTGTTCATGGTGGTTTCCTGTGCGGTCAAAACGGCGCGGGCGATGGCGAAAGTGCGCGCGCGATCAGGTCAGGCGGCTCTTGGCCAGCGGCGGGTTTTTGGAGAAGTCGCGTTTGATGCCCTTCATGACCGCTTCCGCGATCTGGTCCTGGTAGGCGTTGTCGGTCAACTTGGCTTCCTCCTCCGGATTCGAGATGAAGGCGGTCTCGATCAGGATCGAGGGGATGTCGGGCGCCTTGAGCACGGCGAAGCCGGCCTGTTCGACCGAGCCCTTGTGGAGCCGGTTGATGCCGCCGATCTCGCCCAGCACCGCCTTGCCCAGCTTCAGGCTATCGCTGATCTGGGCCGTGGTGGAGAGGTCGAACAGCACGCTGGCGAGCTGCTTGTCGTGGCTTTTCACGTTGATGCCGCCGATGGTGTCGGCCAGGTTTTCCTTATTGGCCAGCCAGCGCGCGGCGCCCGAGCTGGCGCCTTTTTCGGACAGCACGAACACCGACGAGCCGCGCGCGCTGGTCTCGACGAAGGCGTCGGCGTGGATCGAGACGAACAGGTCGGCCTGCACCTTGCGCGCCTTTTCGACCCGCATCTGAAGCGGCACGAAGAAGTCGGCGTCGCGCGTGAGCATGACGCGCATATTGGGATGCTCTTCGATCTTGGTCTTGAGCCGTTTGGCGATGGCCAGCACCACGTCTTTTTCGCGGCTGCCGTTCTTGCCGGAGGCGCCAGGGTCCTCGCCGCCGTGGCCGGGATCGAGCGCGATGGTGATCATGCGCGTCACTTTTTGCGGCGCGCCGGGTTTGGCATCCGCCTTGGCGTCGGCCCTGGCGTCGCCATCGGTGTCGGTGTCGCCCTTGGCGGCGCCCCTGGCCTTGGCCAGCGCCTTGGCTTTGGCGTCCGCCTTGGCATCCGCCTTGGCGTCCGGGTCGGCCTTGTCGTCGGGCCGGGCCGGATCGGCCTTGGCGTTCTCGGCGAGGGTGGGCGCCACCGCGAGCGGCGGCGCTTCGACCGGCGCCAGCGCCACCGGATCGGATTTGAGCACCGCCACCGGCGGCTTGGGCAGCGCCAAGGCCTCGTTCGACCACTCGCCCTTGTCGATCATGGCGGCGATCAGGTCCGGCTGCTTGACCGGATACAAGTCGAAGATCAGGCGGTGGTGATAGGCGCCGACCGGCTCCAGGGTGAACACCTGGGGCTTGATCTCTTCCTTCAGGTCGAACACCAGGCGCACCACGTTGGGCCGGTTCTGGCCGACCCGCACCTGCTTGATATACGGATCGCCCGATTGGATCTTGGCCACCAGGCCTTTCAAGGTCGGATTCAGTTCCAGGCCTTCGATGTCGACCACCAGCCGCTCCGGGTCCTTGACGATGAAGTGGGTCGCTTTCAGGCTGCTGTCGTTCTCCAAAGTGACCCGGGTGTAGTCGTCGGCCGGCCAGACCCGCACGGCCAGGATCTGCGCGGCGGCCGCCGGCAGCGGCGCGAGCACCGACAACAGCAGGGTGCCGCCGGCCTTGAGCACCGTGCGCCGCGTGACGGGGCCGGCGATCAGAGCGTGGGGGCGAATTTGAAGCGGTGGAGGCATAGCAGACCCAGGTCGGAACACGCTTGCAATTCTACATCACGTCCCTGGCCGGCCACAGTCAAAAATATATTCAAGTCCGGCGGCGGCAGCACCGGCTCGGCCTTTTCCGGCCATTCGACGATGCAGATGTTGGCGCCGTCGAAGTCTTCGCGAAAACCGGCGTCCAGAAACTCCTCCGGGCTGCCCATGCGGTACAGGTCGAAGTGGATCACGCCGACGGCGCGCCCGTCCAGCATGACGCGATAGGGTTCGGACAGCGTGTAGGTGGGGCTTTTGACCGGGCCGGCGTGGCCGGCCGCGTGCAGCAGCGCGCGCGTGAGGGCGGTCTTGCCGGCGCCCAGGTCGCCGTGCAGGTAGATCGCCAGCCCGGGCGCGAGCGCGCGCGCCAGCGCCGCGCCCATGGCCAGGGTGGCCGCTTCGTCGCGCAGATGGTGGCGCCGCTGGCGCGGCGGCGCGCCGGCGGCCTCGGTGCCGCTGGAGGTGGGATGCATGGTGGTCATGGCTTGGAGCGTGTCGTCGATGGCGTCATTATAGTGGCTGGGAGCGCGCTGGCCGTGCGCGCGATCGCATAGAATACGGTTTCAAGATGGCGCCGGGCCGCCGGCGGCGGCCCGTCCATCGCAACCGCGAGTGCACACCGATGTCCGAGTTTTCCTCTGCGCCCGACCCGGCCCAACTGGCCGCGCTGGCCGCCAGCATCAAGCAATGGGGCGTGGCGCTCGGTTTCGCCGAGGTGCGCATCGCCGACGTCGATCTGCGCCACGCCGAGGCGGGCTTGCAAGCCTGGCTGGACGGCGGTTTTCATGGCGAGATGGCGTATATGGCCAGCCACGGCATGAAGCGCGCGCGCCCGGCCGAACTGGTGCCGGGCACGCTGCGCGCGATTTGCGCGCGCATGGATTACCTGCCGCGGGCGCTCGGTCCGGACTGGCGCGCGCGCGAGGCGGCGCGGCTGGACGATCCGCGCGCCGCCGTGGTGTCGCTGTACGCGCGCGGCCGCGATTATCACAAGGTGATGCGGGCGCGCTTGCAGCAGCTGGCCGATCGCATCGGCGTCGCGGTGGGCGAGTTCGGCCACCGCGTGTTCAGCGATTCGGCGCCGGTGATGGAGGAGGCGCTGGCGCAAAAGGCCGGCCTCGGATGGCGCGGCAAGCACACCTTGCTGATCAGCGGGGAGGCCGGCTCCATGTTTTTCCTCGGCGAGATCCTGGTCTGGCGCCAGCCGGCCGATGCGAAAGCCGGCCTCGGCGCCGCCGGGCGCCGCCTCGAAGCTG
>JAYVUV010000376.1:0-2572 GCA_043787615.1 Janthinobacterium sp.
GCGGCGATCACGTCGCGCCGCCGCACCACGGTGTCGGCCACCACCACCCGCATCCATTCGTTGAGCTTGCGGCGAATCGCCTCGTCGTTGGCCAGCGCCTCGCTAAACACCCGCATCGCTTGGCGCAAGCGGGCGGCCAGACGCGAATCGGGCCGGGCGGTGTCGGCCAGCAGGCGCTGTTTCACGTCCTGCCAGACCTGGTGCAAATAGGCGTGGAACATGGAATGGCCCAGGCTGGCCGCCAACAGGGCCTGCAACTTTTCCTCGTATTCGGGCGATTCGGCCAGCTTGGCGATCAGGTCGGCGGTCGCGGCGTCGAGCCGCTCGCGCCATTCGCTGTCCTCGCTGCGGATATCGGCCAGAATATCTTGCACCCCGTCCATGAGGCGCTCGAAAAACTTTTCATCGATGGCTTTCGGCATCCAGCGCGGGCTGTTTTCATGCACTTTCTGGCGAATGTACGGCCGGTTTTGCTCCAGCACCCGAGCCACGATGCCTAGTATGCGCTCGAGCAACACATGATGCTGGCGTCCGGCGGCCAGCACCTTGAGCACTTCCGACAGCAAGGGCGCGAAGCGCAAGTCCTTGAGCGAGCCGGCGATGGCCTTGCGCAAAAAGTTGCCGGCGTCTTCATCCTCGATCAGACGTAACATGGCCGGCAACGCGTCCACCACTTGGCGCGCCACGGCGCCGCTGTTTTCTTCGCGCGCCAGCCAGGTCGCGCCGGTGCCGGCGAAGTCGACTTGCGCCAATTCCTCGTGCAATACCTCATACGTCATGAAATTGTGTTCCAAGAAGTTGCCGATACTTTCGCCGATCCGGTCCTTGTTTTTGGCCACGATGGCGGTGTGCGGAATCGGAATCCCGAACGGATGCCGGAACAAGGCGGTGACGGCGAACCAATCCGCCAGCGCGCCCACCATGGCCGCTTCGGCGAAAGCGGCGACGAAGGACAGGGTGGTGGCCAGACGCGGCCACGCCGGCTGGCCCAGCCTGGCCGCGACAAACAGCGCCGCCATGGCGATCAGCAAGCCGGTGGCGATGCGGCGCATCCGATTGAGTTGGCGCAACTGCTCGCTTTCGCGGCCGGCCTGCCCGGTTTGCTTGGTATCACGATGCATAACGTTTGACTGATCCGACAAAAAAACCGCGTGGGAGAGCGACCGAGTCGCGTACCGGGACTCGATAAGGATGGGCAATCATAGCCCGACAGCGGGGTGCAGGCCGTTCCGCCTGACGATGGCGCCGGGCGCCGGGGCCGGCATCGCCCGCCGTGCGCGCGGCCGCACCGTCGAATCGACCCAGAACGGAACGCCAAGTGTGCGCCGGAACTAAAAAGACGCACCGGCGTCGAACACCGTGTTACCCACATTCCGAGAATAGCTCCTGGCGCGCCGGCCGCGCCGGGCGAAACCATCATGCCACATCGCGCCCTCATCTCCGCGCTGCCTCCCCATGAAGCGAGCGAGCTTTTCCGTCTGATGGTGGAAGGCATTCGGGAATGCGCCGTATTCCTGATGGATACACACGGCATCATCACGGTGTGGAACAAGGCCGCCGAGGAAATGAAGGGCTACCCGGCCGCAGAAGTGATCGGCAACCATTTCGCCATGCTTTATACGCAGGAGGATAGAGAGCGAGAGCGTCCGCAACACAATTTGCGCGAGGCGGCGGAGCACGATTTCTATACCGAGGAAACCTGGCGCCAGCGCAAGGATGGCAGCCTGTTCTGGGCGCACATCGCCATCACGGCGCTACGCGACGGCAAGGGCGCCCTGCTCGGCTTTTCCAAAACCACGCTGGACCTCACCACCCACAAATTGCTGGAAGACTGCAAGCGGGAAAAAGCCGAGATCAATGTAATTTTGGAGGCGGCCGAATCGGGCACCTGGAAATGGAACGTGAGCACCGATCAAGTGCAGGTGTCGCACCATTTCCTGCGCTTGCTCGGCTACGACGATGGCGATATGGTGCTGCGGTTCGAAGATTGGCTGCATTTCATCCGGCCAGGGTGCCGCGAAGAATTCCTGAGCAAGCTGCGCGCCTCGCGCGAACACGCGCCCGATTCGGCGCTCGAAACCGAACTGCGCATGATTCGCAACGACGGTGGCGAGGCCTGGTTTTTCATTCGCGCCACCTGGCATTCCGACCCCCTGGCCGGCGCGCTGGAGCTGATGGGCGTGTGCGTCGGCATCGACAGTTTGAAACAGTCGCAGCAGGAAAAGGAGCGGCTTTACGCGCAACTGCAGACCGAGCGCACCCGTTTCGCCCACATCCTCGACGAATTGCCGTCCGGCGTGATGCTGGCCGAGGCGCCTTCGGGCAAGCTCACCTACCAAAACCGCGCGGCCGAGCAAATGCTGGGCCGCAGCTTGCAAGCGCTCGATAGCTATCGCGAATACGCCGCGCATTACAATTTTTTCAATCTGCGGGGCGAGCGCGTGCCGTCGGAAGACTTGCCCCTGGCGCGCACCGTGCGCACCAGCGAGCTGGCCGTGGCCGAAGAGCTGGTATACGTGCGCAAGGACGGCAAGCAGTGCCATTTCGCGGTCACCACCGGTTCCGTGCTCGA
>JAYVUV010000377.1:0-11266 GCA_043787615.1 Janthinobacterium sp.
CATCAGATGCGCGACGCCATGGCCGCCCACAAGGGCTTGAAACACGACACGGCCGCCTTGAGCGACGAAGCTTTGATGGCCAAAATTTCGCCCGAGTACAAATTGCCGGAAGGCTTGTTCTTTCCTGACACCTATTTGTTCGCCAAGGGCGCCAGCGATGTGCAAATCTATAAACAGGCGCACGCCATGTTGATCGCGCATCTGACGCAGGCCTGGGACCAGCGCGACCCGTCGCTGCCGTATAAGACGCCGTACCAGGCGCTGACCATGGCCTCGATCGTCGAAAAGGAAACCGGTAAAAAGTCCGAGCGCGGCATGATCGCCGGCGTGTTCGTCAACCGCTTGAAGCTGGGCATGCTGCTGCAAACCGATCCAACCGTGATTTACGGCATGGGCAGCCGCTACGAGGGGCGGATTCGCAAACGCGACCTGGAAACCGACACGCCCTACAATACCTATACCCGGACCGGCTTGCCGCCCACCCCGATCGCCTTGCCCGGAGTGCAATCCTTGACGGCCGCGCTGTCGCCGGCCAAGACCCCGGCCCTGTATTTCGTGTCGCGCGGCGACGGCACCAGCCAATTCTCCGGCAACCTGAGCGACCACAATCGGGCGGTCAATCAATATCAACGATAGGGTTTCATGATCGAACATAGTCAGACCGGCGGCGCGGCCCAACGCAAAGAGGGCGCCCGCTTCATCACCTTCGAGGGCATCGACGGCGCGGGCAAGTCGACCCATATCGCCTTCGTGTGCGCGCTGTTGCGCGCGCGCGGCATCGGCTTGGTCAGCTCGCGCGAACCGGGCGGCACGCCGCTGGGCGAAGCCCTGCGCGACATATTGCTGCATCAAAAAATGCATCTGGAAACCGAAGCGCTGCTGATGTTCGCCAGCCGGCGCGAGCATATCGCGCAAGTGATCGGGCCGGCACTGGCACGCGGCGACTGGGTGATCTCGGACCGTTTCAGCGACGCCAGTTTCGCTTACCAAAGTGGCGGGCGCGGCATGGACCGTGAGAAAATGGAGGCGCTGGAGCGCTGGGTGCACCCGGATTTGCAACCCGACCTGACCTTGTTGTTCGACGTGCCGCTCGAGGTGGCCCGTTCCAGGCTCGAAGCGAGCCGCGCGCTCGACAAGTTCGAACAAGAGCAAGCGGACTTTTTCGCCGCCACCCGGGCCGAATATCTGCGCCGCGCGGCCCAGTTCCCGCAACGCTTCCGCATCATCGATTCGACCCGCTCGATCGCGCAAACGCAGCAAGGGCTGGCCGCTATCGTCGAGGAATTGTTCAAGTAAATTGTTTAAGAATTCACTCGAAGTCGGGTCGCCAAGTCGGCTATTCGCGTTCCAGAATCGACTTGAGCAGTGCATCGCAAGTGTTTATATATAAATAGAAAAATGTAAAAATATGACCAGTGACGCCTTGTATCCATGGCAGCAATCGGCTTGGCGACAGCTCCAGCAGATGCGCGAGCGCATGCCGCATGCGATCCTGTTTCACGGCAACGCGGGAATAGGAAAATCCGGCTTCATCGAGCGTTTCGCCCAATCCTTGCTGTGCGAAGACGTGCGCGCCGACGGTCACGCCTGCGACGCCTGCGTGTCTTGCGGCTGGTTTGTGCAACATAATCACCCGGACTATCGCCGGGTTCGCCCGGAAACGCTGGAAGACGAACCGCAGGTCGAAGAAGGCGAAGCCGAGGGCGGGGCCGGCAAAAAGAGCGCCAAGGCCGCCAAAGCGCCGTCGAAAGAAATCAAGATCGAGCAAATCCGGGCGCTGGCCGACTTCATGAATATTTCCACCCACCGCCAAGGTTTGCGGGTGGTGGTGCTGTATCCGGCCGAGGCGCTCAACACGCCGGCCTCGAACGCCTTGCTCAAAACGCTGGAGGAACCGCCGCCCGGCACCGTGTTCTTGCTCGCCTCGAACGGCTTGGACCGCTTGCTCCCCACCATCCTGTCGCGCTGCCGCAAGTTCGCCATGCCCATGCCCGGCCATGCCGAGGCGCTCGCTTGGCTCAAGCAACAAGGCTTGGCCGACGCCGACAGCTGGTTGCGCGAGCAGGGCGGCGCGCCGCTGGCCGCCTTGGCCCAGGCCGAGACCGGCAATCGCGACGAGCTGGAGATCCTGTTGCAATGGCTGGCCCAGCCCAGCGTCGAGGGCGCCCTTAAAACAGCCGATAAATTGCAAAAAACGCCACTCAGCTTATTGGTATCTTGCTTACAGCGCTGGCTTTATGACGTATTTTCGTACAAACTGGCGGGTAACATCCGCTACTATCCCCGTTACCAAAAGCAATTAGATGGATTGGCAGGCAAAATCCACGTCAGTCGGCTGATGGGCGCGATCAAAAGCGCGAACGAGCGTCGGGCAATCGCCGACCATCCGCTCTCGCCCAAGCTTTTTATTGAAGACATGCTGCTCGATTATGCGGCATGCTGTGCTTGAAAGGTAATACATGGCAATCAGCCCACCCGGAGCCGCAGCCGCCCAGGTAGCGCGGCCGACCGTACTGTCGCTCGCGATCAAGGAAAAGGCCGCTTTGTACGCGGCCTACATGCCATTTTTAAAATTTGGCGGCATTTTTGTGCCGAGTCAAAAACCCTACAAGATCGGCGACGAGATCTACTTGATTCTGGCGCTGATGGACGACCCGAACAAATACCCGATCGCCGGCAAGGTGGCCTGGATCACGCCGCCCGGCGCCAACAACAACAAGGCGCAAGGCATCGGCGTGCATTTCCCGAACGATGAAAGCGGGCAAAGGGCCAAGGCGCGCATCGAGGAAATCCTCGGCGCGGCCCTGCGTTCCTCGCGCGCCACCCATACGCTGTAGCGTGACTTGATCATTTAACCCGTCGTTCGCCGCTTAGATTGTGCCGTGATTGTCATGTCCTCCACCTCCGCTTTTCGCCATCGCCCGGCCACGCTCGACGATCTGACCCATATCGTCGCCATCTATAACAGCACGGTCGCCTCGCGCGAGGTGACGGCCGACACCGAGCCGGTGTCGGTCGCGTCGCGCCTGGCCTGGTTTCACGAGCACACGCCCGGGCGCCGGCCCTTGTGGGTGATCGAGGCGGCGGACGCGGGCGCGCCGGCGGCCGTGCTGGGCTGGATGTCCTACTCCAATTTTTACGGGCGGCCGGCCTATTCGGGCACCGCCGAATTGTCGATCTATATCGCCGAGGAATGGCGCGGCAAGGGCATCGGACGGTATTGCCTGGAACAAGCGATCGCCTTCGCGCCCGGCATCGCGGTGCATACCTTGCTCGGTTTCATCTTCGGGCATAACCGGCCCAGCCTGGCCCTGTTCGCCAAGTTCGGCTTCGCCACCTGGGCCGAGTTGCCCAGGGTGGCCAATCTGGATGGGGTCGAACGCGACTTGATTATTCTGGGCAAGCGCGTGGCGTGAGCTTGGGCGCCGCCGCGTCGGGCGCCGCCGCGTCGCGCTGGCCCGGGTCGGGCCGCTCGCGTACAATCGCGCCATGTATATCGATTCCCACTGCCATATCAATTTCCCCGAGCTGGCCGCTCGCATGCCCGAAGTGCTGGCCAAGATGGCCGAGAACCAGGTCACCCATGCCCTGTGCGTCTCGGTCGATCTGCCGGACTTTCCGCAAGTGCTGGCCTTGGCCGAACACTATCCCCATATTTATGCCTCGGTCGGGGTGCACCCCGACTATGAAGACACGCCGGAGCCGAGCGTGGAACAACTGGTCGATCTGGCCGACCATGCCAAGATCATCGCCATCGGCGAGACCGGCCTCGATTATTTCCGCCTGAAGGGCGACCTGGAATGGCAACGCGCGCGCTTTCGCACCCATATCCGGGCTTCGCGCGCCACCGGCAAGCCGCTCATCATCCATACCCGGGCCGCCAGCGCCGACACCATCCGCATCATGCGGGAAGAGGGTGCCGGGATCGACGCCGGCGGCGCGGCCGGGGTCATGCATTGCTTTACGGAATCGCTGGAAGTGGCCCGGGCGGCCATCGACATGGGGTTTTACATCTCGTTTTCCGGCATCGTCACCTTCAAGAGCGCCAAGGATTTGCAGGCCGTGGCGCTGGCCTTGCCGCTGGACCGTATCTTGATCGAAACCGATGCGCCGTATCTGGCGCCGATGCCGCACCGCGGCAAGATGAACGAGCCGGGCTATGTGGCCCATGTGGCGCAGTATCTGGCCACGCTGAAAGGTGTGCCGGTGGAAGACGTGGCCCGCCACACCAGCGACAATTTCTTTAAGCTGTTCCGCATCGCGCGCTGAAAACCCCGTCCAAGCCACCACTGCAAGGCAAACCATGCGCACTATATCTTCTACTGTATTCAAACGCGGCGCGCTGGCGCTCGTGCTGGCCGCGGCCGGCGTGCTCGTTCCGGTGCAAGCCGCCACCGACGAGGTGGCTTTGTTCCGCGCGGCCCAGGTCGACAACGCGGGCGCGGTCGAAAAGCTGTTGGCCAAGGGTTTGAATCCCAACCTGACCGAGCCGCTGGCCGGCGAGACCGCGCTGATCATCGCGGTGCGCGACGACGCTGCGCGCGTGCTCAAGGTGTTGCTGGCGCACCCGGGTATCGATCTGGAGGCGGCCGCCAGCAATGGCAACACGGCACTGATGATGGCCGCCTACACACAAAACCGGGCTGCGGTGGATGCCTTGCTGGCCAAGGGCGCGCACATCGACCGCGAAGGCTGGACTCCTTTGCATTACGCCGCCGCCAGTGGCAACGAAGACATCACGCGCCTGTTCATCGCCAAGGGCGCCAGACTGGACGCCGCCTCGCCGACCCGCATCACGCCCCTAATGATCGCCGCCCGCGAAGGCAAGGACGCCACCGTCGCGCTGCTGCTGGCGGCCGGCGCCGATGCCAGCTTGAAAAGCGCGCACGGCTGGACAGCGGCCCAGTTCGCCATGTCGGCCGAGCGCAAGGACATCGCCGACCTGATCGCCGCGCATGTGAAGGCGAAACCGCCCGCTTGATGTCGTTTTTGAATCATGACTTGCACCACGAACACGCGAACTGCGGCATAATTCCCAGCTAGTTCGCCGCTTTGCTTGCCGCCCCGATTGACGATAATAAGCTTGCGTTATTCAGAAACGGGCGGGCGAAATGGGGAAGCATGGACGCGGGCGACGCGCGTATTGCCGTCGTCCTGCATGGGGTACCTGTGATTTCACTGCTTTCTGGAACGACAAGACCGATCGGGCGGAACCTTCCGCGCCGATCTTCGCGGCGAAAAGGATCGATATGCTGAATGAACGAGAAATCGAAAGCTGTTACCTGGGACAATTCATTCCCGTCCATTACCACCACAATATGCTGATGGACCAGAATCGGATGCACGGTTTCAAGTCGGCCATCGATTACGCCGTCAAACCCGGCGCCAAGGTGCTGGAGCTGGGCGGCGGCACCGGCGTGCTGTCCTGGTTCGCGGCGGCCAAGGCGGACAAGGTCTGGTGCGTCGAGTTCAATCCCGACATGGTCAAGGAGGCGCGCAAGATGTTGGCGCTCAATCCGAACGGCCACAAGGTGGAAGTGGTGCACGCGGACGCGTTTGAATATCTGCCGCCCGAGCCGGTCGATGTGGTGATCTGCGAAATGATCCATGTCGGCATGTTGCGAGAAAAGCAGGTCGAGGTCATCGAATCGTTCAAACGGCGCTACGCGCAACGTTTTGGCGGCCCGATGCCGGTGTTTTTACCGGAGGCGGTGATCATGGCGGTGCAACCCTTGCAACTGGAGTACGATTTCGAGGGGTTTTACGCGCCCATCGTGCAATTCCAAGAAAACAATGTCATTAGTCCGGGCACGCTCGAACTGGCTCAGCCCGCCGTGTACAGCATCATCGACTTCGCCCAGCCCACCGATTTGACCTTCGGCTTCGACGGCCAGTTCCAGATCGAGCGGTCCGGCACCGTCAACGCTCTGCGTTTCGTGACCAAAAACATTTTGGCGGTGGTGAGCGAACGCTCGACCACCATCGATTGGCTCAACCACTACATGAGTTTGCCGCTGGCGACGCCGCTGGCGGTCAAGGCGGGCGAGGTGTTGCGGGTCGGTTTTCAATACCGGGCCGGCGGCTCGATCCCCTCGCTGCAAGCGGCCTTGCAGGTGGCGCTGCAGTGCGACACGGCCGACCAATCCGCGCAACGGCGCCCGGCTTACGCATAAATCAGCTTGGACGCATGAAAAAACGCGCCGCGGCGATGCCGGGCGCGTTTTTTGTTATTCGTGCGGCGCATGCCGCAACACTGGCGTCGCGCGCGGCATCGGCGTATATTCCGTCTCTTCCCCGACCACCTAGACAGCCCGCTATGGAACAGATCGACCAGCGTTACCTCGTGCAACAGAACAAAATCGGCGACGCGGATAAAAAGCCGCCCGTGTTCGCCAAGGTCATGCGCAGCAAGGAAGGCGCTTTCGAGGGCGTGTCCTTCATCAAGTCGAAAGACAAGGCGACCGTCATGACGATCGCCGAAGCCAATCAAGTCATCAAATGGGCCGACAATAAAAAAGCCAACGCGCACGAATACCTGACCAAGATTATCTGCCTGGGACAGTGAAGCACGCCGGCTTGCATCCCGTCGGGACGCCGGCCGGCGCCGTGCCTAGTTAGCGCACCAGAAAGCTCGCGTCACGCTTGTCCACCACCGGCGAGGCTGGCGTGATGGCTTCCCGATGCAGGAAAAAGTCGCGATGACGCAGGAACTCGCCGGGATAGTTTTGCGATTCGAAAGAGATCTGGTTCGAATCGGCCAAACCGCCCCGCAGGCGCCAAGTGGCGTCGTTGGCGAAGATGCGCGAGCCATCGCCCATGTCGTTATAGATATCGCCGTCGCGGTGGCGCAGGTAATGGTCGGGATAATTAACCGACTGGAATGACACGGCCAGCGGATCGGCCAGACCCGGCACCATGCGCCATTGCGAATCGACCACCGGTGTCACATTGATATCGATGCGCGCCCGGCCGTCGCTGTGACGGATATAGTGGTCGGCGATATTGGACGACAGGAAGCGGTTGTTGGCCGTTTTGAACGCGGCCGGAATGACCGTCAACGGACGCCGTTCCATCGATGGCGCCGACCAGCTCACGTGCATATTGGACGGACCGCTGCCATGCGCATATTCGATTTTGACCGGATAATCGCTGCCATTGTTCAGCGCCACGTTCGCTTGTACCGTGCCGCGACCCTGATTGGTCTTATTGATGATCAGGTTATCGCCCACCCACACCCGGGCGATATTATCGCTGTCGGCATAGAAGGTGTAAGTGGCGCTGGCGGTTGGCCGGATGGTGCCGTTCCAGCGCACCGCGTAGTCGGTTTCGTTCACGCCGGCCGAGGCGTCCGGTGAAGCGGTGCCGCGTTCGGTGTTGAGGTCGAAATCGATCATCGGCGTGATCGAGGACTTTTTCAAGGTCGCGAAATTGCCGTTGAAATAGTCGACGCTAAACACGGGCATATTGGCGACTGGGCCATTCAGAGCGACCACGTCGGCCACCGACCAGGGATGGCCGTCCGGGTAGGCGATGCCGTGGAAAGGCGTTTGCGGCTCCGGCGCGTTTTGCTGGCTGCCCCATGGGAAGCGGGTATTGCTACGACCGATCATCAATTCCCACATGATGAAGCCGGTGTTGGTGCCGCCATAGGCGTTGACGATGCCGGGCACGGATTGGCTGCCGCGGTTCATGCTCTCGGAATTGAGCACGTTCGGGCCGTATGGACCGGGATAATCGCCGCCGTAAGGATGGAACGAAAAGAAATCGGAGAAGAAGGTCGGTTCCTGCATTTGCACGGTGGGCGAACCGACCGGAATGGTGGTGCCGGTTTCCTTGATGGCGATGCGAGCGTCGTTCATCAGGATGATGCTCATGTCGCGTTCCAGACCGCCCACGTTGCAGCCGGCTTCGTTGGTTTGCTCCCAAAACAGCACGCGATGGTCTTGCAGGTGGGCGTTGACCACATCCTGCACGTATTGGCGCACCTTGGGTTTATAGTTACCGTAGTAGTTTTGCTTGACGTGGTTGCCCGGCGACTGAATCCAGCGGCTGTTATGCACGCCGGGGATGGGCGCGCCCTGGTCGCCCAGGTGCGGATTCGGGTCCCAGCAATCGTCGAAGAAAATCGGCGTCACTTTCATGCCGTGTTTATCGGCCAGGCGCAGGACGGTGTCGAATTTGCTCAACAAATCGGCCGCGTTGTCTTCCCACAGCAGATAGTGCAGATAGACGGCGATGGTGTTGATGCCATAGGTTTGGGCATACGCGAATTCGCGGTCGACGATGACTGGATCGAAATGCTGCCACCATTCGAGGTAGTTGACGGTGTTGGTCGGCACATACACGGCGCCCTTGACGGACGAGAAATTAAACTTCGGCACCGCGATCGTGCCGTTGTCGTTCACCGTCACGTTGGTGAATTGGGCGCTCGAGTTCATCGCGCGCAAGCCGGCGGCACCGTTCATATAGGCGTCGTCCGCCGCGCTGATGACGTGCACGTTATTGACATACACCTCGATGTTTTTGCCGGACGAGACCAGTTTCAAATGGTAGGACGTGTTGGGCGCGATGGCGAACGGGTACATGATCATTTGCTGCCAATTGTTGTTGGCGCGGCCCAGCACCACGCCGTTGGCGGCGGTGCTCAGGCCGATGTAATAACCCGAGTAGGCATCGATGCCATTGGCGACGTTGCTGGCCCTGAAGATAAAGCCGGCGTCGCCGCCGGCGCTCAGCGAAATGTCCGCTTCCATGGTCGAACTCTGGTAATTGGAGCCGGCGATGATGGATTTGTAGCCTGGCCCCGCGTTGACATTGGCGGTCCCGCCCATGTGTACCCAATTGCCGCCAAAATTGGTCCAATTTTGCGCGAACGCTGAATTGGATAGGAACAGCAGCAGCATCAGGCATGCCGAGCGTAGGCTGATGCGTATTCTATTGTTGCTTTGCAACATATATGATCTCCGGTGTATTCGGCTTCTCTTTGGAAGCTGAAGGGTGGGTCGAGCCGGTCTTGGCGACCCGATTCGACTTGATTGATTTGCAACGTTCCCTTGCGCGTCAGATACTGTAAGTGGCCATTGCGATCAAGCCATTGCATCGCCATTACATAAAAAATAACGGGCACAGCTACAGTAATCGCATTAGGCGAACTGTGAAAATGACATTTTTATCGGAATGGATATTGTTTTCGGCATCGCTAGCCGAGGGGGAAGCGGCTAGCCGGACGGCGCGCCGGCCGGCACGCCATACCGCTTTTAACAAGTGGTAGTGTTCACCGCTTGTCGGTACATGAGCAGCACCGGCTCGAGATAGCGGCTATTGCACCATGCATGCTTGCGGCGAATCTGCTCGGGAATCGGGACCGCGTCCGCGTCCGCACCAGCGTCGGCGTTCGTGTCGAGGGTAAAGCCGGCCTTTTCGTACAACGGGCGCAGGCTGGCGAAGGGCAGGCAATACAGCCGTCTCAAGCCGGCATGGTTCAGCAAATGGGCGATGATGGCGCCCGCAACGCCGCCGCCCCTGAATCCATCGAACACCAGCATGCCGCCCAATTCACCCACATCGTCGCCCAGCCGCACCACCCGGCCCAGGCCGGCCGGCACGCCGTCCGCTTCGGCGACCGCGAGATAATCGCCGGCCTCGGAGGCGAGGAAATCGATTTCCGCGTAACGCGCGTTGGCCCATGCCAATTCGTCGGCACGGCTCTGTCTCACACTCACTTGCATGCTTACTCCACTGGTAAGGCGCGCGCTCCCTTGCGGCGGGGCGTCAGCCCAGCCTTGCTTTTTCGAGGGTGGCGATGTCGATTTTTTTCATGGTCATCATCGCGTCGAATACGCGTTTGGCGGCCACACGATCGGGACTGGCCATCGCCGCCACCAGCATGCGCGGGGTGATTTGCCAAGATAAGCCCCAGCGGTCCTTGCACCAGCCGCATTCGCTGGCCTGACCGCCGTTGTCGACGATGGCGTTCCATAGGCGGTCGGTTTCTTCCTGGTCGTCGGTGGCGATTTGAAACGAAAACGATTCGTTGTGCCGAAAGTGCGGTCCACCGTTCAGGCCGATGCAGGCAATGCCGGCGACGGTGAACTCCACCGTGAGGACGTCGCCCTGTTTGCCGTCGGGATAATCGCCCGGCGCCCGATGCATGGCGCCGACCGCGCTGTCGGGGAAGGTGCGCGCATAAAACTGCGCCGCTTCCGCCGCGCCGCCGTCGTACCACAGACAAATTGTGTTCTTGCTGGTCATGTCGATCTCCTGAAGAATACACATCGGTGTTCCTCGCCGTTAAAACCGGCCCATTGTCCACCGTGCGGGACCTTCGTTGTCGGTCCATCCGCCGACACTAATGAGCCGGTCCGGATTTGTCAATGCCGCCCCGGCCCGCGCCAGACGCGGCGCAAGAATGGCCGACTGGCCGGCGCGAAGCTGCTAGAGTCGTGCCATGAAAACTTATCAGGGTAGTTGCCATTGCGGCGCGGTGCGCTTCGAGGCCGACATCGACTTGCGCCAGGGTAGTCTGCGCTGCAACTGTTCGATCTGCGTCAAGATCCGGTTTTGGCCGGCCATCGTCGCGCCGGCCTCGTTCCGGCTGCTGGCCGGCCAAGCCGAGTTAACGATTTATGAATCGGTCAGCGGGAACGACCGGCATCCGTTTTGCCGACATTGCGGCGTGCGTGCTTTCGGCACCGGCGATTCGCCGAGATGGGGACGGTTTTACGCGGTCAATTTGACCTGCCTCGACAACATCACCGATCAGGAATTGGTCGACACGCCCATCCGTTATGTGGACGGACGCAACGATGACTGGCATACGCCGCCGGCGCAAACGCGCTACCTGTGATCGGCATGGCGGCGCGGTATCGGCCATCGAAGCGACGCGCCCGTTTCAGCGCTTCATTGCCTGTTTATCGCGGCCGGTCGCGCCGACGTACCGTTCGTCGCAAGGCGATGGCCGCGCCGCCGCGCCCGCGGTACAGTGGCGCCAGTGTCGGGGCAAGCGTGGCTTGTCCCGCACATTTCCACGAGGGAGGCATCATGTTGGGTTTGGTACTGTGGCTGCTGCTGTTGTGCGTCTGTTGGCCGTTGGCCTTGTTGGCGCTCGTGCTCTATCCGCTGGTCTGGCTATTGTTATTGCCGTTTCGCTTGCTCGGGATGGGGATGGAAGCCGCGTTTGAATTGCTGCGTGCGATTATTCTGCTGCCGGCCCGCATACTGGGCGGCGGGGCGCGCCCGCGCTAGGGCGCGACCGCCGCAGCGCGAC
>JAYVUV010000378.1:0-23530 GCA_043787615.1 Janthinobacterium sp.
CGGACGATCCGCTACAATCGTTGTTTTATTAATCTGCGCGATATACTTATGATGATTAAGGGTAGCATTGTTGCCATCGTCACTCCCATGCACGCCGACGGCGGCCTGGATTACCCCGGCTTGCGCGCGCTGCTGGACTGGCATATCGCCGAAGGCACCGACGGCGTCGTGATCGTCGGCACCACCGGCGAATCGGCCACCGTCAGCGTGGAAGAACACTGCGCCTTGATCGAGGCGGCGGTCGAGCACGTCAAGGGACGCATCCCCGTGATCGCCGGCACCGGCGGCAATTCGACCGCCGAAGCGATCAGGCTGACCGAGTTCGCCAAGCAAGCCGGCGCCGACGCCGCCCTGCTGGTGGTGCCTTACTACAATCGCCCTAGCCAGGAAGGCATGTACCAGCACTTCAAGACCATCGCCGAGGCGGTCGACTTGCCGGTGATACTGTACAACGTGCCGGGCCGCACCGTGGCCGACATGTCGAACGACACCATCTTGCGCCTGGCCGCCATCCCCAACGTGATCGGCGTGAAAGACGCGACCGGCAACCTGGCGCGCGGCCTCGATTTGCTGCGTTTGGCGCCGCCCGGTTTCGCGGTGTATTCGGGCGACGATCCGACCGCCATGGCGCTGATGTTGTGCGGCGGCCAAGGCAATATCTCGGTGACGGCCAACGTGGCGCCGCGCGCCATGCATCGCCTGTGCCTGGCCGCCATGGAAGGCAAGATCGCCGAGGCGATCGCCATCAACAATACGTTGATCCCCCTGCATAATAAATTATTTGTCGAACCCAATCCGGTGCCGGTGAAGTGGGCCTTGGCCGAGATGGGCCGCATGCCCGCCGGCATCCGCCTGCCCTTGGTGGCCTTGGACGCGGCCTACCACGACACCGTGCGCGCGGCGCTGCGCGAAGGCGGGGTACTACAATAAAGGCCCGGGCCAGCGCCCCGGCTACCGTACCCGACTCGCAGCAGTTCGGCTTCCCTGATTTTCAGCCGCTTTTGGCTTCTCATCCAGTATCGACATGACTACTCGCAAGAAATCTCACCCTGCCTTGGCCACCGCGCCCGCTTTCCTCGCCACGCGCGGCCTCGTCATCGGCGCCGTCATGGCTAGTTTGACCGGCTGCGGCATGATCAGTTCCGTCGTCAGCGGCGACAAGGTCGACTACAAATCGGCCAAGAAAGCCTCGACCCTGGACGTGCCGCCCGATCTGACCCAGCTGCAAAAAGACAACCGGTATTCGCTGCCGGACACCAAGGACGGGGTGGCCACCGCCTCCGGCTACAACGCGCAAAAAGGCTTGGGACCGGCCACTGGCGCGGCCGCCAGCGTGGCGCCTGCGCTGGCCAACAATGTGCGGGTCGAGCGCTCGGGCAACCAGCGCTGGCTGGTGGTCAAGCAAAATCCCGATGTGCTGTGGCCCCAGTTGAAGCAATTCTGGGAAGATTCCGGCTTCACCCTGGCGATGGATTTGCCGGCGGCCGGCATCATGGAAACCGAATGGAATGAAAACCGCGCCAAGATTCCGCAAGACTTCGTGCGCGACACCATCGGCAAGGCTTTCGATTCCCTGTATTCGACCGGCGAGCGCGACAAATTCCGCACCCGCCTGGAACGCTTGCCGGATGGCTCGACCGAGATCTACATCAGCCATCGCGGCGCCGAGGAAGTGTTCACCGGCGCGCAAAAAGACACCACCATGTGGACCGCGCGCCCCAACGACCCCGGCCTGGAGGCGCAATTTTTGGCCAAACTGATGACGCGCCTGGGCAGCACCGACGAGGCCCAGGCCAAGACGGCGGTTGACAGCGCCGCGCCGCAAGCCTTGCATTCGAACTTGCAAGGCGCGGCCGGCGCCCGCGCGCTGGAGTTGGACGAGGGCTTCGACCGCGCTTGGCGCCGGGTTGGGCTAGCGCTGGACCGGGTCGGCTTCACGGTGGAAGACCGCGACCGCACCCAGGGCTTGTATTTCGTGCGCTACGTCGATCCGGACGGCGCCAAGAAGGAAGGCTTCTTCAAGAAGTTGTTCAGCTGGGGCGCGTCCGACAAGGACAAGGAAGCGCTGCGCTACCGGATTTCGGTCAAAGCCGGCGCCGGCAGCAGCAGCCAGGTCACGGTGCTGAGCAGCGAAGGCAAGCCGGACGCGACCCCGACCGCCGAGAAGATCTTGACCCTGCTCAACGAGCAACTCAAGTAAGGTTTGCAGGCGCAAAAAAGCCGACCCGATGGTCGGTTTTTTTTTTGTCTCGCGCGCGGCGCGTCATGCCCCGCGCGCGCGATGAAAAAGCGGGCGTAAAAAAACCGACCCGCGGGCCGGCTTTTTTACAGCAAGCTAAAATTACTTAGCTGCGGAAGCGGCCGAAGCAGCGTTCGAAGCAGCAGAGGCTGCGTCGGAAGCGGCCGAAGCGGCGGTCGAAGCAGCAGCGGCTGCGTCGGAAGCGGCGCCAGCGGCGGCGGCAGGAGCGGCAGCGTCAGCGGCAGGAGCGGCTGGAGCGGCAGCTGGTGCTGGAGCAACTTCAGCAGCAGGAGCTGGTGCTGGAGCAGGAGCTTCTTCTTTTTTGGTGCAAGCAGCCAAAGCAACAGCCATCAGGGCAACGATCAGCAGGGATTTTTTCATGGGTTTTCCTTAATTTAAATCAAATATATATCAACAATGTTGCGATGAATAATTACCGGTAATTATCGCTCATTAGGTCGTCTTCGAAGGCTTTTCGTACCAGTTGGTGCCTGCCAGACAACGGAAACTTCCTAACCGAATATTATAGCGATTTTTGAGGTCGAGCAATAGAGTAAAGAGCCAATTTCATAACATTTTTGCGATATCGCAATGTTTTCATTGACTTTTAAATATTGGAAAGGGCCGATAATGTGCAGTCGCATCAATTACTTCAGCCAGGCAATATTATTCGGCATTCATAATCCGGTCGTGCTGACGTGCAGCCCGGGCAGGGTTTCGGCCCAGATGGCGCCGAAACGTTCGCTGCTCAGCTCGGTGTCGGCGGGGCCGTCGAACACCGCCTCGCCGCGCAGATGATCGCTGTGAAAACGGCGCACGATGTGGCGCTGGTCGGCGATGCAAAACGAATCGGTCAGCTGGCGCAGATTCTTCGGCGTCAGGCGGCACTCGATCAGATGGCCGAAATCGTGCAACAGGCGCAAAAAGCGCGGGCAATCGCGTTCCAGGTGGGCGTTGTTATGGGCCGCCAGACGCAGCCGCCCTTTGCCCGCCAGGAAGGCGCGCAGGCTCGCTTCCACGTCCGAGGCGCCCAGCGTCCACATGGAAAAATCGGGATCGAACAAATCGAGCGTGTGTTCGGCGCGCGCCAGGCACAGGCGCAATTGCTGCTCGAATTCGCGCCGGCCGTCGAATTTCACCACTTGCTTGTCCATGTCCGCCTCCGTGTTGATGCCTGTTGTATGCCTGCTGTCTTGTGCCTGCTGTTTTATGCCTGATTTACGCCAGCTCGAGCCAGCCGTCCTGATACCAGGTGTACAGCGCTTCCATCACGTCCTCCGAGGCGCCGGCCAGGGCCGCGCCGTCGAGTTGGCGCAGGTTGGCCAGCGCCTCCAGGGTGGTCTTGTCGGCGCGCCCGATGGCGAACGATTCGCCGTTGATGAACACATGCTTGGCGCGGTACAGCATTTGCGTCTTGCGCGACAGGGCCACGCCCTTTTTGGCGGCGGCCAGCGCGAAACGCGGCGGCGTGAGCGGCTTGGCCGGGCCGGTGAAAAACACATTGTGCTTCGGTTCGGACAAATGCTCGCCCAGGAAGATGGTGACATCGTCCTCGGTGAAGCGCACCTTGTTCAACTCCTCGGCGATGGTGGTCAACATGTGGCGCGGGATTTCGGCCGGATGCTTGGCCGCCTCCAGTTCCGGATCGGCGTAACGGCCCGGCAAGTCGATCGAATCGGCCATGAATTGCAGGAAGGCCTCGCCCAATTCCTGATAGGACGGCGAGCGGAAACCGATCGAATAGGTCTGGCAGGCGCCGATGGCCACGCCGTCATGGGCGTAGTGGGGCGGCAGATACAGCATGTCGCCCGGTTCAAGCACGAATTCCTCGGTCGGCTTGAACTTGCTGAGGATCTTGAGCGGCATGCCTTCGACCAGGCTCAAGTCCTTCTGGGCGCCGATGCGCCAGCGCCGTTGGCCTTCGGCTTGCAGCAGGAACACGTCGTAGGAATCGAAATGCGGGCCGACCCCGCCGCCGTCGCTGGCCACGCTGATCATCAAATCGTCCAGGCGCGCGTCCGGCACGAAGCGGAATTGGCGCAGCAGGGCGTCGGCGCCGGCGTGGTGCAAATTGGCGCCTTGCACTAGCAGGGTCCATTCCTTTTGCTGGGCCGGCGGCAGCGTCTCGAACGGACCTTCGCGCATGCTCCACTGGCCGCCGTCGCGGGCGATCAAGCGCGATTCCACATCGTCGCGCGTGGCCAGGGCGGCCAGCGCCTCGACGCTGAGCAGCGGGGCGAAGCCCGGAATGGCTTGACGGATCAGCAGGGGCTTCTTGTGCCAGTAATCGCGCAGAAATTGCGCCGGCGTGATGTCGCCGAGGAGGGGTAATTTTTTCATCCGCCATTATAACCATGGCGAATGCACATGCGTCCAGGCGGCTGGGGGTATAATTTGCCAGCTTATACAATGAAAGGATACACAATGAAGATTGCCAAGAACACGGTCGTGACTGTCAACTATAAACTGTCAGATGCCCAAGACAATCTGATCGAAGACGGTCGCCAGCCCATGGTCTACCTGCACGGCGATTACGAAAACACCCTGCCCAAGATCGAAGAAGAACTCGACGGCAAGGAAGTCGGCTATTCGAACACCATTCAAATCGAGCCGGACGACGCTTTCGGCGAATACGACCCGGCCCTGGTCAAGGTCGAGCCGCGCAACCGCCTGCCGGACCCGCTCGAAGTGGGCATGCAGTTCGAAGGCATGCCCGACAGCGACGCCGGCGACGAGGAAGCGATGATCTTCACCGTCACCGATATCGCCGACGACAAGGTCGTGCTAGACGGTAACCATCCGCTGGCCGGCATGGCGCTGCGCTTCGCGTTGACGGTGGCCGAAGTGCGCGCCGCCACCGACGAAGAAATCGCCCACGGCCATGTGCATGGCGCGCACGGGCATGGTCACGACCATGACGACGAAGATGACGGCGACGAGGAAGCGGGCGACCACTTCCGCACCCACCCGATTCACTGATTTCGGCTCAGCTCAGGGCGGCGCCGGCTCGGTCCCGTCCTTGAGCGCGAATAGCGGCGCCGCGCCCGGGTTGACACGGATCGCGGCCCGTTTGCCATCGACGCTCACATGCCCCAGATTGCCGCGCCAGGCGATCTTCTTGCCGGGCGCGGCGCCTTGCGCGTCGATCAGCAGCACCTGGCCGGGAAACTTTTGAGCCAGCGCCACGATCTGGCGCCGGGTGCCGGCGAAACCGTCCTGGCGGTTGCCGGAGCCGGGCGGCGACACGGCCTCGTCCTCCTTCAACATCCCCACGTCCCCGTCCGAAAACAGCACGATGCCGGCCAGTTTCTGGCGCGCGGCCATGGCGAACAGGCGCTTGAGCCAAGAGCGGTTGGCCACCAGCCGGTCCTCGAACTCGCTGTTGCGGCCGGCCTCGGCGCGGAAGTGATTATTGTTGGCCGGTAGATTGATGGTGGCGAACAGCACGTGGCCATATTCCCAGTGCGCGTTCTCGGCGTAGCTGCGGAACTTGGCGTTCGACGACAAGCGCGCCAGCTCGATCTTGCGCGCGCCGAGCGACTGATCGTCGGCGAAAAACACTTCGCGCAGCCGGTTCAGGCGGTCGATCGCGGCCGTGCGGCCCAGCGAATTTTTGCACTCGCTCCAATCGCTGGCCGCCAGCGACAGCACCAGCGGCGCGGCGCTCTCGTCGAGCATGCTTTTACGCTCGGCATACAACTGGTCGCTGCACGACTCGCCCTTCGCCTTCAAGCCGGTGGCCACCACGAAGGCCGGCTTGGCCTGCTCGCTTTCCTTGAGCGCCAGGCGCAGCGCGCCCTCGTCGGCGCCGCTCTTGAACGCGTGGCCGATCACCCCGAACTGGAATGGTTCGGGCGCGCCGGCCGTGGGCGCGCCATGGACCAGCGCCGGCATCAGCACGGCGGCCGATAGCAGGTAGCGCCTCATGCTGTCGCCGGCGCAGCCAGACGCTTTAATTGGTACAGCTGCTCGAGCGCCTCGCGCGGCGAGAGCGCGTCCGGATCGAGCCGGTCGAGTGCGGCCAGCAGGGCGTCCAGCGCCGGGTCGGGCGCCGCCTCGGCCGGCGCGGGCGCCGGCTCCGGTTCGGCGTACGGATCGGCCGACGGCGCGGCGAACAAATCGCGCTGCGGGCTGGCGTCGAGCGCCTGCGCCTCCAGCCGCGCCAGATGGCGGCGCGCGGCCCGTATCACCGACTGCGGCACGCCGGCCAGCTGGGCCACCTGCAAGCCGTAGCTTTGCGAAGCGGGGCCGGGCTGCACCGCGTGCAGGAACACGATGCTGTCCTTGTGCTCGACCGCCGACAAGTGCACATTGGCCGCGCTGGGATGGCTCTCGGGCAGCTGGGTCAGTTCGAAATAATGGGTCGCGAACAGCGTGAAACTGCGGCTGCTGTCGATCAGGTGGCGCGCGATGGCCCAGGCCAGGGCCAGGCCGTCGAAGGTCGAGGTGCCGCGTCCCACTTCATCCATCAGCACCAGCGAATGCTCGGTGGCCGCGTTCAGGATGGCGGCCGACTCGGTCATCTCCACCATGAAGGTGGAGCGCCCGCCGGCCAGGTCGTCGGTGGCGCCGATGCGGGTGAAGATGCGGTCGATCGGGCCGATCACCGCGCTGGCGGCCGGCACGTAACTGCCCACGTAGGCCAGGAGCGTGATCAGCGCGACCTGGCGCATGAAGGTCGATTTACCGCCCATATTCGGCCCGGTGATCAGCAGCAGGCGCCGTTCGTTGACCAGGCGGCAGTCGTTGGCGATGAAGCGCTCGATCTGGTTTTCCACCACAGGATGGCGGCCCTCGACGATCTGGATGCAAGGCTCGGCCACCAGCTGCGGCGCGTTCCAGTTGTGGTGCACGGCGTGCTCGGTGAGGGCGCTCAGCGTGTCGAGTTGGGCCAGGCCCTGGGCGATGGTTTGCAGCTCGCCGATATGGGGCGCCAGGTCGAACAGCAGCTGCTCGTACAGCAGCTTTTCGCGCACCAGCGCCTTGTCCTGGGCCGACAGGGCCTTGTCCTCGAATACCTTCAACTCCGGCGTGATGTAACGCTCGGCGTTCTTCAGGGTTTGGCGGCGGCGGTAATCGTCCGGCACCTTGGTGGTCTGCCCGTGCGTGACCTCGATATAAAAACCGTGCACCTTGTTGTACTCGACGCGCAGATTGGCGATGCCGGTGCGGGCGCGCTCGCGCGTCTCCAGCTCGACCAGGAACTGGCCCGCGTTTTCCGACAGCGCGCGCAGCTCGTCGAGTTCCGCGTCGAAGCCGCGCGCGAACACGCCGCCGTCGCGCACCATCGCGGCCGGCTCCAGCGCCACCGCGCGTTGCAGCAAATCGAGGCAGGTGTCCGGCGTGGCCAGTGCGGCGTGGATCGCGCCCAGCAGGCCGGCGTCGTCGCCTGCGTCGGGCCGGTGGCAGCGTTGCAGGCCGTGGCGCAGGGCGGGCAATTGCCGCAAGCCGTCGCGCAGCGCGGCCAGATCGCGCGGCCGGGCCGACAGCAGCGCGATGCGGGTGGTGATGCGTTCGATGTCTGGCACCTGGGCCAGCACCGGGGCCAGGGCGGCGCCGGCGTCGCTTTCGGCCAGCGTGCCGATGGCCCGGTGACGCGCGCGCGCCACCGTCTGGTCGCGCCGCGCGTGGTGCAACCAGTGCCGCAGCAGGCGCGAACCCATCGCCGTGCGGCAGTGGTCGAGCAGGGAAAACAGGGTCGGCGACTCTTGGCCGCGGATGGTTTCGGTCAGCTCCAGATTGCGGCGGGTGGCCGCGTCCAAACCGATGAATTCGGTCTCCGTCTCGGTGCTCAGGGAGCGCACGTGCTGCAGGCCGCGACCCTGGGTCGATTGGGCGTAGCGCAGCAGCGCGCCGGCCGCGCCGAACGCGGCGCCCAGGCCGTCGGCGCCGAAGCCGGTCAGGGTGGCCACCCCCAATTGGTCGAGCAGGGCCTTGTGGCCGCCGACCACGTCGAAGTGCCAGTCCGGCACCCGGTTGACGTTGCCGCCGGCGTGGGCGAACAAATCGCCATCGTCGGCGCGCAGGATTTCGGCCGGCACGATGCGCTCGAGTTCATGGCGCAGGCGGGCGTGCGCGCCGGCGCTGTCGCCGCTGAACTCCATCAATTTGAGCGCGCCGCTGGCCAGCGACAGCCAGGCCAGGCCGGTGGTGACCACTTTGCGCTGGCTGATCACGCACAGCGCCAGCAGCGGGCGCTCGGCTTTTTCGGGCAGCAGGTCGGCGTCGGTCAGGGTGCCGGGCGTGACCACCCGCATCACCTTGCGCTCGACCGGTCCCTTGCTGGTGGCCGGGTCGCCGATCTGTTCGCAGATCGCGACCGACTCGCCCAGCTTGACCAGCTTGGCCAGATAGCCGTCCAGCGAATGGAAGGGCACGCCGCACATCTTGATCGGGTTGCCGTTCGAGGCGCCGCGCTGGGTCAGGGTGATGCCCAGCATGCGCGCGGCTTTTTCGGCGTCCTCGTAGAACAGTTCGTAAAAGTCGCCCATGCGGTAAAACACCAGCATGGCGGGGTGCTCGGCCTTGATGCGCAGATATTGCTGCATCATGGGCGTGTGTTTTTCGGCCGGGTTGAGCTTGACGGCGGCGGGATTGATCTCGTTCGGGGTGGTGGTCATTTCTTCTTTTCGGTAATGCGGGAGCGCGCCGCGCGAGCGGCGTGCCGGCTGGCATCGCTTGGCCGGGCTGCGCTCGCGTTCAGGGCGCCATTTTACCGCTTTCATCGCGGGCGATAAATGAATGCGGGAGGATTTTGAGGAAAACAGCTGGTATGCGGCTGCTAGAGCAAACACTGCCATTGTTCGGCGCTCATCTGGCAGCTCGCGTCGTAGGTCCCCAGCCAATGCATCGGCTGCGCTGCGGCCGGCGCAAGCATATTCAGGTGCCGGTGCCATCCCAGCGTAATAACCGGGTAGGGCGACGATTGGCCATACCTAGGCTGCGCCATCTTGGGCGCTAAGTGTCCGCTGTGCGTGAAGCGACAAAGCGTCGGTACGGGCGCATGCCATCGCCGCCGTCGCCATCCGAAGCGCCTCGCGTGCTAGTTGCTTCACGGGGTGCATCAATTCGGTCCCCCAGCCGGCCGGCAGATTGCATGACAATGTCAGCGTTAAACGACGTTGTCGCGCGAGTTGATCGGCACCCCGACTACAACGGCTGAAGACACTCGCACCGGCACAGTGCAGGCAAAGTGTGCGTACTTGCAGGGAGCCGAACCCGGCAAACGATCTGGCGTAGGAAGTGATCTGTTGGGATTCGCTTCAGTCGAGTTTTTTGCGACCTTGATTGACTGACGCGAAGAGTTTTACAAGTAACAAGCCATGATAGCGGTGTGTCAATCAGGGCGGCGGCGCCGTAATTACTTCCAATGGGGCAAGTTGTGCAAGCAAGACCAAATGTTCGACTGCCTTTACCTTTTGTAAGTGTTCGAGAGTAGCCGCCCCACCGAGACCTAGCGCGGGTACAAAACCATACATTTCATCATGTTTTAATTGGCCTAGCTTGTTAAGCGCTGGGTTGAAAAGATGTTCTCCGTCCACATCGGAAAAATCGCAAGCTCCACGGCTTTGAGAGCCGAAGAACGCGCGAACACTTTGATCCAGGTCTGCTGGTTTTTTTCGTGGTGGCATCATTTTTGAATCAGGCGCGATAATATGTAATTTTCGACCATGATTGCCGCCGAAAAAATATATATCACCGAACGCGCTTCTTGCGATAACGTAGTATGAGTCCTCCTCCATAAGCGGTGTGTCGCCAATCCAAGCCTCTAACGCGGGCTCGTACTCTTGTGGATTAACCGTCCAGAATAGGCCATCCGCGTAGCCGCACCAGCCATGCTGTTCCCAATATGCCAACAATTGATCCGGGAGTTTGCCACGGTAGTGTTCGATGCTCGACGGCGGCACATGACGTTTTTCGATTTCCGGACCAAAATCTTCTAAAAAGCCTGCAAAGTATTCATCCATTTTGTTGTCCTCTATTTGCATCGTTCAAGTTTAGCATTCATCTTGGTGTTTGCCTGGAGGGACTCTGGAATATTGTTCGCGGCCGTGTCTAGTTCAAGTAAACGGTTTCCTTTGTTCCATTGGGCACCGATGCGTGAATTGATATTGCGATTCCCGAAGTCGCTAATCACATCTTTCCCTCCTGCCACCATGTCAGGGTTGTGCAATGCTGCCAAGGTTTTCATTTTTTCGGCAGCCATTTCGGCAGCTTTAGCTTTGGCTTCGCTTCGAGATAATCCTTCCTCTTGTAAACTATCAGAGAGTTCTTTTGTTATTTTTTCTCTATAGTCCGCTCTAGCATCCCTTGCAATTTTCGGATCACGCACCGACTTGCGCGAATCAAACGCCTCGCGTCCCTTGAGATATTCTTCGACCGTCATATTGTTGATGCCTGCTTCTTGGCCGGCGAGCTGGCGGTCGAATTCCGGCACGCTACCTTGTGGCAAACCGTTCGTTTTGAAGCACGGCACTTTCTTCTGCGGCATTCCGTTGGGGCGTTCGGGTTGTCGTTCTTCCTCCGGTTCGCGTCTGCGTTTCGGCGGTGGCACTTCTTCGCGAGGCATGGTCCCATGAGCACGTGATCGCTGGCCGAAGTGTTGTCTGAGCTTGTCCTGATTCTCTTCGACCCATCGCGCCACTTTTGGCCCCAGGCGCCCGCTGCCGCGAATGTCTTTCAATTGCGTCGACATGTCGCCTTTGCCCCGCATTACATAAGCCGCCAATACGCTCAAGATGGCGGAAACCATGAGGACGTGGCCGTTGGCCAGAAGGAAGGCAGCAGACGAGGGGTCGCCTCTCGAATCCGAGCCAAACCCGTATCGGGAATCTTGCCGCGTCGGCCCCCATGCCTCAAGAAAGCCTTTTTCGTAGTAGCGCAACGCATCCGGGATGGCCTGGGCCACGCCTGTGATTAAGGACTTTAAGCCCAGCAAGGCGAGCACCCAGCCACCGACAACGCCGCCGGCCGCCGCACCGACCGCCACACCTGGAATCGCGCCGACGCCGCCGGCGAACGCCCCGCCGACTCCGCCAATCAATCCGCCTGCTACGACGGAGCCGCCATAATAAAGTGCGATATCCTCGCACGTCGCAATAAGGATATGCCAGATGGACGACAGGTTGATGCCAGAAAGCGTCTGTTCGACCATTCTTTGCGCCATCGGCCCGGAGTCACGTAACGCCGTGCGGACACGATTTACGCGGCCCATCTGTTCGTGCGACCAGCCGGCGGCGAAATGAGAAGACGAGTTGGCGGGACGCCCCATGCTGTCGTGGCGCGGGCCGAAGCCAGGTATCTGCCCACCCCATTTCAACTCATCTTCTTTGCGTTGGAGCTTGCTCCAGATCTGCCCCGTGTCGTCTACGTCAAAACTCATCGAATGCCCCACATCGGTTGAGAGAGACATTGGTACGCCCTCGTCATGATTCTTGATCAAGATCAATGCGCGTAATTTTACATGACTTGCAGTTTTTGCATTAACGTTAATACGTTGTCTCTGTGCAACTTAAGGTGATCCTATGTCACGAGCAGTGAGGTCTGGTGAAATTTCCGTGGACGGATGGGGGAGGGTACTGCACCGTAGCATCAACAATCAGCGTAACTTTAGGCGTGACTATCGATTTTTTGATAAATGGCTCATAGGAGGAATGCACCGCTGCATCATCGGCGTGTGTTTTTCGGCTGGGTTGAGCTTGACGGCGGCGGGATTGATCTCGTTCGGGGTGGTGGTCATTTCTTCTTTTCGGTAATGCGGAAGCGCGCCGCGCGAGCGGCGTACCGGCTGGCATCGCTTGGCCGGGCTGCGCTCGCGTTCAGGGCGCCATTTTACCGTTTTCATCGCGGGAGATAAATGAATGCGAAAGAATTTGCGGAAAACGGCGCGCGCCGCGCCTGCCTTGTGGTGTGCCTGTGCCGAAATGGCCGAGATGACAGGTATTGTGCTGCTTGGATCAAGTCAGGCGGTCATCCTCGCCAAGACCGCGCACCGCCAACCACACATGCCAGGATAGTAGACAGCTATATGGCCGATTACGCTCTTCGCCAGGCGCTTAGATGTCTACGACGCCGGCCAACGAACGGCGCGATCACATTCTGCTCAAAAGACCAGTCAATCTGCCCGCTTGCGTCGCGCAACAAAACCGATCCCCGCCAGACCAATGAGCAGCATGCCATAAGTGCTCGGCTCAGGCACTGCCGCAGTGACGCGCCAGCTTGAGTTGATCACCGAATCGTTCACTGCCGACGATGGATAGGATTGCAAAAACAAGAACGACGAGATGGATTTGTCTTTCGCATCCACCACTAGCTTGTCGCTGGAATAGTTGGACTGCACATGGAAATTCTGTCTTGTTCCGCTGAAGGACGTGTACATCCCTGATTCTGCAAGCGCCAGCCCTGGCAAGCTATCCTTGGAATAGGTAGCCGAACCGTCATGGCGCGAGGTATACGACAAGGTCTCGAACTCGGCGATATTGATCAGGTCACCGTTCGCTGTGCCATTGAACGTACCGCTGACATTCCAGTCTCCGCCATTAAAGCCGTATGAAAACTCATAGACGGTGGCATGGGCCGACAGGCTGGTACTTAGCAGACCAGCAATTGCCAGATATTTCATTAATTTCATATTTTGGATTTTTAGATGTTTGATTAAACAACGGCGGCCATCGGATGATGGCCATAGCTATCAGAGCAAAATTGCCTAGAGCTATATCATATTTTATATCAATGTTTTCCGACAAGGCCAGTAGCGGCAAAAACGCGTTCGTCACGGCGACCAGGCCGAACACATTGGTGTCGAACGTGGCGCGCCACACCGCGATCGATTGCTCGGATGGTTTCTTGTCGAAGGCATCCCGCATGACGCCGGCATTGTTGACCAGCACGTCGAGGCGGCCGTGGCGCGCGCCCACCGTCTCGACCGCCGCCGCGATGGACGCCGGGTCGGTGACGTCCAGCGCGATCGCTTCCGCGGCCAGGCCCGCTTGGACCAGGGTGGCGGCCACCGCTTGCGCGGCGCCCAACCGGCGGCCGGCGACGATGACGCGCATGCCTGCCTCGGCGAGCTGGCGCGCCGTTTCAAGGCCGATCCCTTTATTGGCGCCGGTAATCAGGGCGATTTTTTGAGTCATGTCTTGTTCCTTGGTGTGAAAAAATACGCCCGAGTGGCGGGACGGCTATTGAACGGGGACGCCATGCGTGAACAGGTTGGCGCGGGTCTGGGCGTCGGTTTCTTGCTTGAAGTCGTGGCGGCCGGCGAGGGCGGCCGCGCGTTGGGCGGCGGGGCGGGCGTTGATCTCGCCAAACAGCCGCCCGACGTGGGGATAGGTGCTCCACGCGCTTTCGCCCATCAGGTACAGCAACCCACGGCACCAGCCCCATAACGCCATGTCGACGATCGAATACGCGTCACCGAGCATGAAGCGCCGCTGGGCCAGGCGCGCGTCGATGATTTTCCAGTGCCGCTCGGCTTCGAACGCATAGCGATGCGACGCGTATTCCTGGCCGGCCGGAGCGTAGCGGGTGAAGTGAATGGCCTGGCCGGTGAACGGACCGATGCCCGAGCCGATGAACATCAACCACGACATCAGTTCCGCCTGCCCGGCCTCGGATTGGTCGCCCAGGAAGGCGCCGGTCTTGCGCGCCAAATGGATTAAGATGGCGGAGCTATCAAAAATAACGATACCCTCATCGACCAGCGCAGGTACTTTCCCATTCGGGTTGATCGCCCTGAAAGCATGTCCGTGCTGGTCGCCTCGGGCGATATCGACCGGTATCAGCCGATAGGGGAGGCCGCTTTCTTCGAGAAATAAGGCGACTTTCGAGGGATTGGGGGTGGGGTGGTAATAAAAATCAATAGACTTGTGCATGATGGCTTCCATGTTTGTGGCTGACGGATGTCAGCTTAAGGCGGAGGCGCCAAGCGTGGTGAGTCGTTAATTCCGATATGAGGTATTGGTATGTTCGATATGAAGAGGGCGGATTTGCATCTGCTGGTGTCGCTGGACGTGTTGCTGGACGAGTTGAACGTGACCCGCGCCGCGCAGCGCTTGCACATCAGCCAGCCGACGCTGTCCGGCCACCTGGGGCGGCTGCGCGAAGTATTCGGCGACGCCTTGCTGGTGCCGTCGGAGACCGGTCGCGGCATGGTGCCGACGGAGCGCGCGCTGGCGCTGCGGTCGCGCCTCGCCGACGCGCTGTCGCAGTTGCGCGAAGCCGTCAAACCGCCCAACGACTTCGATCCGGCCGTCTCCGAAAAAACATTCGTGGTGGCGGCCAACGACAGCGTGTTCACCATCCTCGCGCTCGATGTGATGGCGCAAGTGCTGAGCTACCGTAATCCGCATCTGAGGATGGCCGTCGTGCCTGTCTATGAAGATAAAATGGTCGAGCGCATGGCGCGCGGCGAGGTCGATTTGGTCCTGGGCGACATCGGCAAGCTGTCGGAAACTTTGAAGGCGCGCTTCCTGCTCGCCGACGATTTCGTTCTGGCTCAGCGACACGCCCATCCGCGCGGCACGCGGGCGCCCGATCTGGACGAATACTGCGCGCTGCATCACGTGGTGGTGTCGCCGCGCGCGGACTTTTCCACCCCGGTCGATGCCATTCTGGAAAAGCTGGGCCGGACCCGAAAGGTGGTTGCCACGGTGCCGAGTTACAACCAGGTGGCCCTGATCCTGTCACAGTCCGATGGTGTGGCCACGCTGCCGCGACAATTGCTGAAACGTTACACCGGTTTTGTCGACTTGATCGATCTGCCTTTCAGAGTCCCGCCTTTTCGCCTGGCCATGGCGTGGCATCCGCGCGCGCAAAACGATCCGGCCGGCATATGGCTGCGCACATGTTTCATGAACGTGGGCGGAAATGGTGAAACGCACATGGCGTTGGAAGAGGACGCGGGCGATTCCTACTCCGCCGCTCCATAGCGCCCATCGCCCATCGCCCATTACGCTGGCGCCTCCCCGCGCCCGGCACTCACCAGGGAAGCGGAATCGCCTCGCCATGCTCGTCCTGCACCGGCACCGGAGAAATCGCCAGGATGCCGTACAAGCTCAAGTCCTCGGGGCCGGTGCTCACAATCTGGTGCAGTTCATTGGCTTGGCACAGTAAGATCGTGCCGGCCTTGCATGGTGTTTCCACGCCCAGGTGACGCATGACACCGTGGCCGCCGGTGATGATAATGACTTCCTCGCAATCGTGCCGATGCATGGGCGTCGCCGATCCGGGCGCCAGCGATTGCCGCCATACTTCAAACGACGCGATCCCGCTGGCACGGGAAGCGAGGGTCTGGTGGCGCAAGCCTGGCAGCTCGATTAGCGCGAGGTCGGCCATATCGTGGACTTTCATGGTGATTCTCCGTATGCTTTAAAACGCCCAGTATAGATAGGGCTCAACAGCGAGGGAACGGCACCGCATGTCCAAACCATTTGAACCGCCGGTCAACAACGGCGCCCAGGACTTGTTGAAGCAACGCTCCTTTGTGCAAGTCGTGCGCACCGGCGGTATCAGCAGCGCGGCGCGCTTGCTGGGCCTGACGCCATCGGCGGTGAGTAAAAATATCGCGCGCCTGGAAGCGGAGTTGAAGGTGCAACTGCTATCGCGCGACAACCGCCGCCTGACGCCCACCGAGCGCGGCATGCATGCCTTCGCGGTGTATGGCGAGCTGCTCGCCAGCCTGGACCAGCTGCATCAAGAGCTGGCCACCTCCACCGATATCGCCGGCCAGCTCGGCCTCTCCATTCCGGGCGGCACCCTGCCATGGCTGGCGCCGCTGTTGCACCGGTTTGGCGCGATGTATCCTCTGGTTCAACTTCGCCTGAACGTGAGCGACAGCCACACCGATTTTGTGCGCGACCGCATGGATATCGCGCTGCGCTTCGGTCCTTTGAAGGATAGGCATGTCAAGGCCATGCGCCTGGCCGCGACACCGCTGATCTTGTGTGCCGCGCCCGGTTATTTGGCGCGGGCCGGGGTGCCGGCCTCGCCGGGCGACTTGGCCGCCCACAGCGGTCTGCTATTCCGCCTGCCGGGCAGCGGGCGGGCGCGTCCGGTCGAACTCGAACCGCCATCGCCCTCGCCTGGATGGCGCGCGTGCGCGGTGGTCGATGACGGCCAGGCCCTGGTGCAAGCGGCGCTGGCGGGCTTGGGCTTGATCCAGGCTCCGCGCCTGCTGGTGGAAGCCGATCTGGCGGCCGGCCGCCTGGTCGAGCTGCTGGCCGCGCACCGGCCGCCCGAGCTTGAAGTCAATTTGCTGTTCGCGGCGACACCGTGGTTGTCGCCGCAGACCCGGGCCATGATCGATTTGGCGCGCGACATGCTGGGCCAGGCTTGATGCGGCGAACGGCGCCGCCGTCGACGCGCGGCACGCGCCGCCTGTTTCAACGCGGCCGAAGATCGACCGACAGCAGCTCGCTCAGCCCGGTACAATGCAGCATTTCCGCGCGCAAGCGATCGGTGACGGCGAAGCCGACATCGGCGCCGTCATGGCTGGGATCGACCACGGTGCGAAACGGCCGTTGCCCGGCCGGCGAATCGACGATCGCCACCACCGCGCGCGCCACCGCCGCCGGGTCGGCGTCTTTCGGCACGATGGCGTCGAAGGCGGCGCCGATCTTGGCGGCATAGCCGGCGTACGGGCCGTTATCGTAGGCGGCCGCGCAAGCCTTGTCGTCGGGCCGGCCCGCGTTGGCGAAGTGGTTGGTGCCTTTGGTGAAGGCGCCCGGCACCAGGATGGCGGTCTCGATGCCCCACAACACCAGTTCGCGCGCATACACGATGGCCAGCGCGTCCATGGCGGCCTTGGCGGCGAAATACGGTCCCAGCCAGGGCGGCGTGCCGCCGGCCACGCTGCTGGAGGAATTCCAGAGCAGCAACCCGCTCCGGGCGGCGCGCATATGCGGCAGCACCGCGCGGTTCAGGCGCTGGGTGCTGAGCACATTGGTGTCGTACAGCCCGGCCAGCTGTTCCGGGGTGAAGGCTTCGCTCGGCCCGTTGACCATGTGTCCGGCGTTATGCATGAGCACGTCGATCCGTCCATGCGCGGCGATGATGTGCTCGACCGCCGCCTCGACCGAGGCCGCGTCGGACACGTCCAGTTCCAGCGTGCGCAAGGCAACCGCGTGGTCGGCGGCGAAACGCGCCATGTCGGCCACTTTATCCTGGTTTTTCCCGTCGGTGCCGCGCATGGAGGCGTACACCGTGTGGCCCGCCTTGGCCAGCGCCTCGGCGCTGAGGCGGCCGAAACCGCTGGACGCGCCGCTGATCAAGATGATGTTCGACGTTTTTCCGTTGTTGGTGGTGGCCATCAGATGCTTCCTCCATTGACGCGCAGGACTTGGCCGTTGATCCAGCCGCCATCGGCGCTGGCCAAAAAGGCGATCACCGCCGCGATATCGTCCGGCTGGCCCAGGCGGCCCAGCGGCGCCATCTGGGCGATCTTGTCGATCGTGGCCTGGTCCTTCCCATCCAAAAACAGATGGGTGGCGACCGGGCCGGGCGCCACCGCGTTGACGGTGATGTCGCGGCCGCGCATTTCCTTGGCCATGATATGGGTCAGCGCTTCGACGGCGGCCTTGGTGGCCGCGTAGACGCCATAGGTTTCTTGATACAGGCCCACCACGCTGGACGAAAAATTGACCACGCGGCCGCCGCGTCGCAGGCGCGCGGCCGCTAGTCGCAGCGTATGGATGGTGCCTTTCAGGTTGATCGCGAGATGGCTGTCGATGAGCGCGTCGTCGCATTGCGCCAGTGGCGCCAGCTTCATCACGCCGGCGCTGTTGATCAGCACATCGACGCCGCCGAAGGCACGCTCGGCGGCGTCGAACAGGGCCGCCACCTGCGCCGCGTCGGCCACGTCGGCCTTGACGGCCAGCGCGCGGCCGCCTTGTTCCTCGATGCCGGCCACGACGGCATCGGCCGGCGCGGCGTCGCCGGCATAGTTGACCACCACGGCGAAGCCGTCCCGGGCCAGGCGTTGGGCGACGGCGGCGCCGATGCCGCGTGACGAGCCGGTCACGATGGCGCAGCGGGTTGGGGCAGGATTGAGCATGGACATAGGGAACTCCTTGTGTGAAATGAGGAAAAAATTTTACGTTATCACTGTCCGAAAATTGGGTATGATTCGTACTTTATTGGACGTGAAAAAGCATATAAACCATCCGAAATTCTGGAACCCATGGATACGATCGAAGCGATGCGCGCCTTTGTGCGCGTAGTGGAAAGGTGTAGTTTCATCCAGGCGGCCCAGGATCTGGGCTTGCCCAAATCGCGCGTGTCGGAGGCGGTGCAGCAGTTGGAGCGGCGCCTGCGGGTGCGTCTGCTGGACCGCACCACGCGTCATGTGTCGGCCACCGCCGAGGGCGCCGATTATTACCGGCGCTGCCTGTCGATTCTGGAGCAGGTGGCCGACGCCGACAGCATGGCGGGCAGCACGGTGCCCGCCGGTCCGTTGCGGGTCGAGGTGCATGGCACGTGGGCGCGCCGCTTCTTGTTCCCCGGCCTGGGCGCGTTCCTGGACCTGTATCCGGGCATCGCGCTGCACGTGGGCGAGGGCGACCGGCTGGCCGATCCGGTGCGCGAGGGAATCGACTGTGTGATACGCATCGGCCAACCGGCCGATAGCGAGTTGATCGGCCGACGCTTGGGCGAACTGGCCGAGGGGACCTTCGCCAGCCCGGCCTATCTGGCCCGTTTCGGGGTGCCCCGCACATTGGACGACCTGGCCCGCCACCGCATGATCGGCTTCGTTTCTTCCGCCAGTAATGGTCCCTTGCCGTTCCTGTTCGTCACCGACGAAGGCATCAGGCCGGTGATGCCGCCGGTGGCCGTCAGCGTGAACGCGGCCGCCACCAACGCCTGCCTTGCCGTGCACGGATTGGGCATGATCCAGGTGCCACGGTATCGGGTCGCGCACGAGCTCGCGACCGGTCAATTGGTGGACGTGCTGGCGCACCTGCCGCCGCCGCCGATTCCGGTCTATCTGTTGTATCCGGAAGGACGCCAGCGCGCGCCTCGGGTCAAGGTGTTCATGGCATGGGCGGAGGCGGAGTTCAAGCGCCGGCTCGCCGCGCTGGAAGCGGCGCCCGTCGCTACGGCGCCCGTCGCGACGGCGCTAGAGGCGGCGGCGCCCGACGCGATCCCGTCACCTTAGCGCCGGCCCTGTCTTACAGCACGGGAGTGGCGAAGCCGCACGCTGTCAATCGCATCGCTCCACACCGGAAATGAACGCGCGCAGCAGGGAATTGAAGCCGGCCGGGTCTTCAAAGGGAGGGAAATGACCTAGGCCGGGCAGCAACTTGGCGACGGCACCGGGAATGGCCCGCGCGATCTGTTCCGCCGCCGCCGGCGGCGCGTTGATATCGTCGGTTCCCGTCATGACGAGTGTGGGACAGCCAATTGCATGAAGGCGGTTTTCCAGATCCAGTTGCGCGATCATTTCCCACATGCGGGCGTGGTAGTCACCCGACTGGCGTAACAAGCCTATCGTCGCGCGGGCGATCATATCGGGACGGCGCGCCCGGAAGGCCGGCGTGAACCAACGTTCAATCGACAGTTCCGCTATGCGCGCCATGCCTTCGACGCGCGCCACGCGTGCGCGCTCGCGCAACAAGCCGCGTACGTTTTCGGAAAAGGCGCACAGTGTCGCGACCAGGGTGAGCGAGCGGACGAGGTCGGGCCGTCGCAGCGCCAGTGTTTGCGCGATCATCCCGCCGACCGACACACCGACCAGGTCGACGGCCGCGCCACCGATGTTTTCCAGTATGCCTTCGATTGCGTCCGCCATCCATTCCAAAGTAAGCGGGCAATCGGGCTGCGCCGACAAGCCATGGCCGGGCAGATCGATGGCGACCACCTCGCGCTCGGCTCCAAACTCCTTGAATTGGTCGCCCCACCATGACACGTCCATCGATACGGGATGGAGCAGTACCAGCGGGGCGCCACCTTGCGCGCCGGTGCGCACCACATTCACCGCGCCTATGTTTTTGAGATGTACCAGCATGAACGATCCTTTAAAATCACAATTACGATACAGTATGTAGCATAATATGATTTTCACGCAAGAAGAAGGAGAAACGATGGCGGCAGCATCGATACCGGATACCGGGACCGCGCCGATTGTCCGTTCCGCAGGCCGGCCGCGTAGCACATCGTCCAGGCGCGCCGTATTGCAAGCGGCGTACGCGCTATTGATCGAGGAGGGGCTGGGCGGATTTACAGTCGACGCCGTTGCGACACGCTCGGGCGTGGCCCGGACCACCATTTATCGCTGGTGGCCAAGCAAAGGCTTGCTTGCGTTCGAAAGCTTCCGTGAGGCGTTTGGCGCGCAACTCGCGTTTGACAGCACCGACTCGGCCGAACGCGATTTTCGCGCCCTGATTCAATCGCTCGCGCGTGCGTTAAGTGGCCCGGCCGGACGCTTGGCCGCCTCCGTCATGGCGCAAGCCCAAGAAGACCCGGAGGTCCGGACCTTATTTCTCGAGCAATTCTCCCTTCCTTTACGGCGCCACTCGACGCAAGTCATCGGCGCTGGCATGCAAGCCGGCGTGTTCCGTCCCGACCTCGATGTGGCGCGGCTGCTGGACGCGGCCGTCGGCGCGGTGTATTTGCGCCTGTTGTTCGGGCAATCGCTGGATGCGCAATGGGCGGACGCGCTCGCCGACACCCTAATACAAGGCTGCCTAGCTAGTAAATAATAAACCCGCGTCGATCGCCACGCTTAGTGCGCGGGTTGCGACTGGATGAAGTCGATGAACGCGCGCAAGGGCGCCGGCATGTGGCGCCGGCCGGAATAGTATAAAAATGGGCCGGGGAAACGCAACCACCAATCCTCCAGCACCGGTTGCAACTGGCCCGAGGCCAGATAGGGCGCCAGCCACTCTTCGAAGAGATAAATCACGCCATGCCCGGCCACCGCCGCGCTCACCGTCACGTCGGACACGGTGGCGGTCACGATCAGCGGGCCGCTCGGCTCCACGCTGAGGGTCTGGCCGTCGCGCTCGAAATCCCAGGAATACATGGCGCCGCTCAAAAATCTGCCGCGCAGGCAAGCGTGTTGCAACAGGTCGCGCGGATGCAGCGGCACGCCACGGCGCGCCAGGTAGGCCGGGGCGGCGGCCACCGCGAAGCGCTGGCTGCGCGGGCCGATCGGCACCGCGATCATGTCTTGCTCCAGCTTTTCGCCATAGCGGATGCCGGCGTCGCAGGCGCTGGCGACCACATCGACGAAGTTATTGTCGACCACCAGTTCGAGCACGATGTCCGGGTAGGCGCCGAGGAAGCGGTCCACCAGCGGTTGCAGAAAGAAGCGTGCCGCGCTGACCGGCACGTTCAAGCGCAGGGTGCCGCGCGGGCTGTCGCGCAAGTCGTTCAACACGTCGAGCGCGCCGGCCACTTGGTCCAGGGCCGGGCGCAGCCGGCTCAGCAGCAGTGTGCCGGCTTCGGTCGGGGTCACGCTGCGGGTGGTGCGCAACAGCAGCCGGATGCCGAGCTGGTTTTCCAGCCGGCGCACCGCCTCGCTCATCGCCGAAGCCGATTGCCCGCTGGCGCGCGCGGCTTGACGGAAGCCCTTGTGCCGGGCGACCAGGGCGAAGGTCGACAAGTCGGCCATGGAATGGATATCGCTACGCATCGGCGCGCCTTTCTTATTGTGCGGTATGCCGCACAGCCTGTGCGGATTCGCCCCGATTATCACACAGTGCCGTCGCCGCTATGATGTGTCGATGCCGTGCTCGCATGCCTCGCGTCACCGGAGCACGGCCCGCCACCGGTCTATCCACCTTTTATTCAGGAGTCTTCAATGCGCGCTTATTCCCCTTCCAGCGACCAGTTCGCACCAGCCCGTTGTGCCATCCGTTTCAACCGCGTCGGTTATGGCGCCATGCAGCTGGCCGGCCCGCACGTGTGGGGACCGCCCAAGGACCGGGCCGCCGCCGTGGCGGTGCTGCGCGAAGCCATCGAACTGGGCGTCAATCACATCGACACCTCCGATTTTTACGGTCCGCACGTCACCAATCACATCATCCGCGAGGCGCTGCATCCGTATCGGGACGATGTGACCATCGTCACCAAGATCGGCGCCAAGCGCGGCGACGACCAATCCTGGTTGCGCGCGGAATCGGCGCAAGAGTTGCGCGACGCGGTGCATGACAATTTGCGCAACCTGGGCCTGGAAGCGCTCGACGTGGTCAATTACCGCGCCGCCGGCTTCGCCAGCCCGGACGGCTCGTCGATCGCCGAGCAATTGGGGGTGCTGGTGCGCATGAAAGAAGAAGGCTTGGTGCGCCATATCGGTGTTAGCAACGTCGATGCGCGGCAGTTGGCCGAGGCGCAGCGCCTCACCGACATCGTTTGCGTACAGAATAACTATAATCTGGCGCACCGCGAGGACGATGCCATGATCGACGCGCTGGCGGCCCAGGGCATCGCGTATGTGCCTTACTTTCCCTTGGGTGGTTTTTCGCCTTTGCAGTCGGATGTGTTGACGCAAGCGGCGACGGCCATGCAAGCGACGTCGATGCAGGTGGCGCTGGCCTGGCTGCTCCAGCGTTCGCCCAATATTTTGGTGATTCCGGGCACCTCGTCGGTGGCGCATCTGCGTGAAAACGTCGCCGCCGGCGCGCTGCGCCTGGACCCGGCCACCTTGGCGGCGCTAAACGCCCTGTGAGGCGGGCGGCGGCAAGCGAAACGCGGGCCGCCCCGGTGACGGACGACGCGGCCCGTCACCGCTTGCCGCCGGTGTAACAATACCGGTATATTGCGAGCTCCTTCCTCACTTTCAGCTCACATCATGTCGAACTCGTTTTTCACCGTGCCCGCCGGCCGTGCCCAAGCGCCGGCGGCGCGGCGCGGCGCGATCCGTCGTCTGGCCGCCGCCGTGTGCTGCGTCTTCGCCGCGCTGGCCGCCGATGCGAGGGCCGACGCCTTGCAAACCGATCTGGACGCGCTGGCGCTGCGCGCCCGGCCGGCCCGCTTCGGCGTGGCCGTGCTCGATCTGCGCAGCGGCGCGCGCTGGGGCGTCGACGCCGACCGCCGCTTCCCCATGATGAGCGACTTCAAGGCGCCGGTGGCGGCCGCGGTCCTGGCCCGCATCGACGCCGGCGCCTGGTCGATGTCGCAAACGATCGCCCTGACCCGGCGCGACGTGGTACCCGGTTCGGCGGTGCCGTCGATCGGCGCGGCGCTCGAGTCGGCCCCGGCCGTGTACACCCTGGACCAATTGATGCGGGCGGCGGTCACGCAAAGCGACAACACCGCCGTCGACGCCCTGCTCGAGCTGCTCGGCGGGCCGAC
>JAYVUV010000379.1:0-2503 GCA_043787615.1 Janthinobacterium sp.
CGACAATGGCACCTCGGCGCGAATGATCTTGCCGCCGCCACCCGAAATTTCATCCATACCCTGCACCAGGCCGCGCCGGGACGACAAGTCGCCCATCACGCCGCCGGCGTAATCTTCCGGGGTTTCCACCTCGACCGCCATCATCGGCTCCAGCAGCACCGGATCGGCCCGCCGCATGCCTTCCTTGAAAGCGATCGAGCCGGCCATGCGGAACGCGTTTTCGTTCGAGTCGACGTCGTGGTAAGAACCGAAAATGAGCGTGGCGCGCACGTCCACCACCGGATAGCCGGCTAGCACGCCCGAGCGCAGCGTTTCCTGGATGCCCTTGTCGACCGCCGGAATGAATTCGCGCGGCACCACGCCGCCTTTGACGGCGTCGACAAATTCATAGCCCCGGCCCGGCTCCAGCGGCTCCAACTTGAGCACCACATGGCCGTATTGGCCGCGCCCGCCCGATTGCTTGACGAACTTGCCCTCCACCTCGTCCACCGCGCGCCGGATGGTTTCCCGATACGCCACCTGCGGCTTGCCCACCGTCGCCTCCACCCCGAACTCGCGCCGCATGCGGTCGACCAATATCTCCAGATGCAACTCGCCCATGCCCGACATGATGGTCTGGCCGGACTCCTCGTCGGTATGCACGCGGAACGACGGGTCCTCCTGGGCCAGCCGGTTGAGCGCGATGCCCATCTTTTCTTGATCGACCTTGGTCTTCGGTTCGACCGCCTGCGAGATCACAGGTTCCGGAAACACCATTTTTTCCAGCACGATCACATGCTCGGGCGCGCTCAAGGTATCGCCGGTGGTGACCGCCTTCAAGCCCACCGCCGCCGCGATATCGCCGGCGTACACTTCCTTGATCTCCTTGCGCTCGTTCGCATGCATTTGCAAGATGCGCCCGAGCCGCTCCTTCTGGCTCTTGGTCGGGTTGTAGACCATGTCGCCCGAATTGACGACTCCGGAATACACCCGGAAAAAGGTCAACTGGCCTACAAACGGATCGGTCATGATTTTGAACGCCAGCGCCGAAAAATGCTCCTGGTCCGAGGGATGGCGCTCGATCGGGCGGTCCTGCTCGTCATGCCCCATGATGGGCGGCACCTCCGCCGGCGACGGTAAATACTCGACCACCGCGTCCAGCATCGCTTGCACGCCCTTGTTCTTGAAGGCGCTGCCGCACAACATCGGCACGATTTCATTGCGGATGGTGCGCAAGCGCAGCCCGTGCTTGATCTCGTCCTCGCTCAAGGCCTCGCCGTTCAAGTATTTTTCGGTCAGCGCGGGCGTGGCCTCGGCCGCCGCCTCGACCATTTTCTCGCGCCACGCCAGCGCCAGGGCCTGCGATTCGGCCGGGATCGCCTGATAGCTGAACTGCACGCCCTGGCTGGCCTCGTCCCACAGCACGGCGCGCATCTTGACCAGGTCGATGACGCCCAGGAAATGCTCTTCCGCCCCGAGCGGAATCTGGATCGGCACCGCCACGCCCTTGAGCCGGTCGGCGATCTGCTGGCGCACGCGGAAAAAATCGGCGCCCACCCGGTCCATCTTGTTAATAAAGGCGATGCGCGGCACGGCGTACTTGTTGGCCTGCCGCCACACGGTTTCCGATTGCGGCTGCACCCCGCCGACCGCGTCGTACACCATCACGGCGCCGTCCAGCACCCGCATCGACCGCTCGACCTCGATCGTGAAATCGACATGGCCGGGCGTGTCGATGATGTTGATGCGATGCTCGGGGAAATCGCCCGCCATGCCTTTCCAAAAGGCGGTGGTGGCGGCCGAGGTGATGGTGATGCCGCGCTCTTGCTCTTGCGCCATCCAATCCATGGTGGCCGCGCCATTGTGCACTTCGCCGATCTTGTGGTTCACGCCCGTGTAAAACAGAATCCGCTCGGTGGTGGTGGTTTTGCCCGCGTCGATATGGGCACTGATGCCGATATTGCGGTAGCGCTCGATAGGTGTTTTACGGGTCATCACAATCTCCTGCGGCGAAGCCGATCGCCGGGTAAGGTTGAGCATACTAGGAAGTATGGCAGATTGGTCCGCCGCGCCCGATTTAAAGGTGCGCCGCCCCAACTTTCGACACCGCGCGCGGGCGAGGGAGGGTCCGCACGATAGTTCCCAAAGGAAAAATCATTAATCCGCTATACTTTCAAGTGAACAATACTCAATACCGTTTCCCCCTCACTTATTGCATATGAAAATCAGCCTACAAAAAATAATTTTATCGTCGCTCATCCTCTCGCCGGCGCTGGCACAGGCCCAGGTCGGTGAAATGGAAAAACAGATGCTGCGCTGTTCGGTGCTGGGTGACCCCAGCGCCCGGCTGGGCTGCTTCGACGCCCTGTCCAAGGCGGCCGACAACGCGCAAACGGTGCCCGCCGCCGGCGCCGCGTCCACCCAGGGCGCGCTGGTGCCGGTGGCCGCCGATGGCGCGCCGCTGGTGCCCAAGGTGGCCGAAGCCACCCCGGCGCCGCCCGAGTCACCCATTTCGCGCACCGTG
>JAYVUV010000380.1:0-7514 GCA_043787615.1 Janthinobacterium sp.
CCTTCAGCGCGCCGCGCGCGGCCACCATCCAGCGGCTGGGGCGGCGGATCAGGAACAAGGCATCGTCGAGCGAGGCGAAACTTTGCTGCACGCTGGCACCGATGGTGACGTGATACTGGCGCGTGAGCACGTTGTAGGAAATCCGGCTGGTCTGCTGCGCCACGATGGCTTTCTCGTCGAACCAGTACCAGCGCGGCCGGGTCAGCTCGATGGTGGTGGTGAAGTACAGCGGCACCCCGTGCTGCACCGCGTCCTCCAGGCCGTGATTGAGGTCGAAGGCGAAACTGGCGGCCAGCTTATAACCCTCTTCCACCGCCTCGATGTGGGCATGGGTGATTTCAACGCCGTCGGCGGCCCAAGCCGGCGGCGGCGCGCACGCGCACACCAGCAGCAACTGCCAGAGAAGAAAGCGAAAAAATCGTCGGGTCACAAGTGGGCGGGCGCTTTATAAATCCATCAATATAAACAATACAGGAAACCTTACGCACTTTTTTCGAACAGTGCATAAAACAGGCCGTCGTGATCTTGGCCCTCTGCGCCGGGCGGCAACAACTGGCCGGGGGCGCTCAACCGCGTGGCCCCGTGGCGGACCGCGAATGCGGCGGCCTGAGCCTCCGACTCTTGTGGCCATAATGAGCATGTTACGAACAGCAATTTACCATTCGGCCGTAACATCTGCCAAAGGTTGTCGAGAATTTTGGCCGAAAGTGTTGCAAGTTGGAGCGAGTCGCCCTTGCGCCGCAGCCAGCGGATGTCCGGGTGGCGCCGCACGATGCCCGAGGCGGTGCACGGCACGTCGGCCAGGATGCGGTCGAACGGCTGGCCGTCCCACCAGTCGCTGCTCAAGGCGTCGGCCGCCAGCAAGGTGGCGTCCAGGCCGAGCCGGGTCAAGTTCTCGCCGATCCGTTCCAGGCGGCGCGGATCGGCGTCGATCGCGCACACCGACACGGCCGCCGTTTCCAAAATATGGCCGGTCTTGCCGCCCGGCGCGGCGCAGGCGTCGAGCACGCGCATGCCGTCGGCCAGGTCGAGCAGGGGCGCGGCCAACTGGGCACCGGCGTCCTGCACCGACACGTGGCCCTGGTCGAAACCGGGGATCAGGCCGACCGCGATCGGCTGCGCCAGGCGCACCGCGCTCTCGCCCACCTGGCGCGCCTCGATGCCGGCCGCCGCCAGCCGGGCCAGGTATTCCGGCACCGTGCCGCGGCGCCGGTTCACGCGCAGGGTCAGCGGCGGCGGCTGGTTACCGGCCGTTAAAATCTGCTCCCAGTGGAAAGGATAGGCGCCGCGCACCGCGTCGATCCACCATTGCGGATAATTCCACAGCGCGGGCGGCTGGCGCAGCGCCTCCTCCAGCAGCGTCTCGCGCTCGCGCAGGAAGCGGCGCAGCACGGCGTTGACCATGCCCTTGGCGTGGGCCATGTCGGGATGCGAACTGGCCACCGTGACGGCTTGGTCCACCACCGTGAAGGCTTCGTAGGGTTGCTGGCCCGGCTCGGCCGATATCAGCGTCAAGCCGCACGAGAGCAGCGCGGCCAGCATGGGCGGCTCGGGCGCCTTGCTGGTCATTTGCGCGATCAGGGCGTCGGTGCGGCCCAGCTGACGCATGGTGCGGTAGGCGATGTCCTGCATCGCGCCGCGCGCCTGGGGCGCCGCGCCGCTCTGGGCGAACACCTTGGCCAGCGCCTGCGGCAAGGCCGTGCCGGCGCGTACCTGCGCTACCGCGTTGGCCGCGCCGAGTAAACAGAAGGCCAGCGAATCGGGCTTCAAGTCCGGTTGAAACTCGGGTTGCAAGACCGGTTTGAGCGCGTGGCCGGGGCGCAGCGCCGGCGCCGCGCCACGCTCGCCGGCCCGCGACTCGGGCGGCCGGGACGGATTGGTTCGGGGCGCGTTCGCTCGCGGCGCGTCGGCCCGGGGCGCGTCGGCCCGGGGCGCGCCCGCATCGGAAGCACCGGCGCGCGCCTCGGCCGGCCGGGACGGATTGGTTCGGGGCTCGTTTGCCCGCGGCAGATTCGCCCGCGGCACATTCGCCCGCGGCGCGTTCGCCCGGGGCGCGCCGGCCGGGGCCACGGGTTTCAATTTCAGCGTAGGGCGCTTATTCATAAGGTCGGGTCCAGTTGCCTCACACCCGGCGATACGGCCGGCGTGTAGTTTAAGTAAAAAAAAGCGATTGTAGCGGTTATGGCGATCCAGTATGCGTTTTGGTGCAAAAAAATACCGACAAAATTCCGTTCCATGGAGAATTAAAGCATGCCACACATATATGACCAGGGCGGCGCGCTCGCGCGCCGGCCCCGGCGCGGCGTGCCGATGAACGTATTGTTAGCGCCGCCAAACCAGTATAATTACCGCTGTTTGGCCGCTGCCTGGCACCGGCCGTTTTCGCTCCAGGATTCCATTTAGCGCGGCCCGGCCGCCACCCCGTTCATGCTCGCCCAACAAAAACAAGCAATCGTCTCCCTGTTCCAGGCCGCCCTCGTCCCTGTTTTGGCGGGCGGCGCGCTCACCCCGACGGTGGTGCTGGAGCGTCCGCGCGACCCGGCCCATGGCGACGTGGCCTGCAATATCGCCATGCAACTGGCCAAGCAGCTTAAACTGAACCCGCGCCAACTGGCCGAGACCATCGTCGCCGCCGTGCTGGCCGATCCGGCCGCGGCCGGCCTGATCGACACGGCCGAAATCGCCGGCCCGGGTTTCATCAACTTGCGCCTGGCCGCCAGCGCCAAGCAGGCGGTGGTGCGCAGCGTGCTGGAACAGGGCGCCGCCTTCGGCCGTGGCGACGGCGGCGCCGGGCGCCGGGTGATCATCGAATTCGTTTCCGCCAATCCGACCGGCCCGCTGCACGTGGGCCACGGCCGCCAAGGCGCGCTGGGCGACGCCCTGGCCGCCCTTTTCGACGCGCAAGGCTACGACGTCACGCGCGAATTCTATTATAACGACGCCGGGGTGCAGATCCAGACCCTGGCCAATTCGGTGCAGGCGCGCGCGCGCGGCATCAAGCCGAATGAGCCGGGCTGGCCGGAGTCTGCCTACAACGGCGACTACATCGGCGACATCGCCGACGATTTCCTGGCCCGTAAAACGGTGGCCGCCAGCGACGGCGCGCCCGTCACGGCCAGCGGCGCGGTCGACGACATCGATTCGATCCGCGCCTTCGCGGTGGCCTATCTGCGCCACGAACAGGATATCGACCTGCAAGCGTTCGGCGTCAAGTTCGACAATTATTATCTCGAATCTTCGCTGTACGGCGACGGCAAGGTCGACAGCGGCGTGGCGGCCCTGATCGGCTCCGGCAAAACCTACGAGCAGGACGGCGCGCTGTGGCTGCGCACCACCGACTACGGCGACGACAAGGACCGCGTGATGCGCAAGTCCGACGGCGGCTACACCTATTTCGTGCCGGACGTGGCCTACCACATCGTCAAATGGCAGCGCGGCTATGGCCAAGCCATCAACATCCAGGGCAGCGACCACCACGGCACCATCGCGCGCGTGCGCGCCGGCCTGCAAGCGGTGAACCTGGGCATCCCGCAAGGCTATCCCGACTACGTGCTGCACAAAATGGTGACGGTGATGAAGGACGGCGCCGAGGTCAAGATCTCGAAGCGGGCCGGCTCCTACGTCACGGTGCGCGACTTGATCGATTGGTCCGGCGGCGGCGACCTGGCCAAGGGCCGCGACGCGGTGCGCTTTTTCCTCATCTCGCGCAAGGCCGACACCGAATTCGTGTTCGATGTCGACGTGGCCCTGAAAACCTCGGATGAAAATCCGGTGTATTACGTGCAGTACGCGCACGCCCGCATCTGCCGCATGCTCGAAATGTGGGGCGGCGACGAGGCCGGCCTGCTCGCGGCCGACCTGGCGCCACTAACCGCGCCGACCGAATCGACCCTGCTGGCGGCGCTGGCGGCCTATCCGGAAATGCTGGCGCGCGCCCAGGCCGAACTGGGGCCGCACCAGGTCGCGTTTTACCTGCGCGAGCTGGCCGCCAACCTGCACAGTTTTTACTTCGCCGAACGGGTGCTGGTCGACGACGACGCCGTCAAGACCGCGCGCCTGGCGCTGATGGTGGCCACGCGCCAGGTGTTGCGCAACGGCTTGGCCCTGATCGGCGTTTCGGCGCCAAACAAAATGTAATCGGAAGGTCACACAACACGATGAATGCCGGCTCCCGTCTCCGTTTTTTCCCTTCGCACCCGCGCCAGCGAGGCAATACGCTGGTCGGCATCATCATCGGCCTGGTCATCGGCCTGGGCATCGCCGTGGTGGTGGCACTGGTCATCTCCAAGGGCAACACGCCGTTCACGGACAAGGCCAGCAAGGCGAAATCGACCGACGCCAGCGCCGAGGCGGCCGATCCGAACAAGCCCATGTACGGCAGCAAGAACGCGCCCAAGCCGGCGCCGGGCAAGGACTTCAAGCCGCCCATGGCCGACGCGTTGCAGGAAGTGCTGACCAAGATCCAGAACGACCCCACGCCGGTGGCCGCCGTCAAGTCCGAACCGGAACCGAGACCGGAGCCGAAAGCGGAGCCCAAACCAGTCCAGCCCAAGCCGGCGCCCGAAGCGGAGGCCCGTGCGGAGCCGGCGCAGGTGGCCAAGGCCGACACGGCCGAGCCGACCATGGTTTATTATCTGCAAGTAGGCGCCTTCCGCGAAACGGCGGACGCCGAAAGCGCGCGCGCCAAGCTGGCCCTGCTGGGTTTCGAGGCCGCCATCACCGAGCGCGTGACCGACGTCGGCGTGCTGCATCGGGTTCGCATGGGGCCGTACAACCAGGCCGAGGCCATGAACCGGGTGCGCAGCAAACTGTCCGAAAACGGGGTCGACGTCGCCGTCATCCGCAATCAAAAATAAATCTAGGAGTGAGTATGCGTTTTCTGAAGACCTTGGCGCTGGCGCTGGGCCTGTACAGCGCGGCCGTGCTGGCCTCGCCGACCGACCCGAAAGAGGGGGTCGAATACGTGACCCTGCCGGTGGCGCAAAACACCGATTCCGGCAAAAAAATCGAAGTCACCGAGTTCTTCGCCTATTACTGCCCGCATTGCTATTCCTTCGATCCGGTGCTGGCCGCCTGGGTCAAAAAACAGGGCGACAACATCGTCTTCAAACGGATCCACGTCTCGCGCGACGAGAACGTGGCGCCGCAGCAGCGCCTGTACTTCACGCTTGAGGCGATGGGCTTGGCCGAGCAATACCACAGCAAGGTGTTTCAGGCCATGCATGTCGATCACAACCGCTTGAAGAGCGACGACGCCGTCTTCGAATTCGCCGACAAACAAGGCATCGACCGCAAGAAGTTCGCCGACGCCTACCGCTCGTTTGGCGTGGCGGCCCGCCTGCGCCGCGCCGAGACCATGATGCAAGCCTATAAAGTCGATTCCTGGCCGATGGTGGCCATCGACGGCCGCTTCATCACCTCGCCGGCGCACGCCAACCAGGGCACCCACGCGGCCCAGACCGACGAACAGCTGCACGCCCAAGCCATCACGGTGATGGATTTCGTGCTGGCCAAGGCCAAAGCGGAAAAGAAATAAGCATGCCCCGGCGCGCCTCCGCCTTGACACGGCCGCGGCGCGTGCACCCCGCCCGCGCCGGCGCGCGACCCGATATTTTCCCGCCCTCACCCACGCCACCGCGCCCGATAAAGCAGCCCAACCGCGCGCGCGCCGTCCACCATCGGACCGGCGCACGGCCCGCCGCCACGCCGGCGCGAAGCGCACCATGACACTGACCATGCAAGCCGCATCCATCCACGCCCACTGCCAAGGCGCCGCCAGCGCGGTCGCCATCGAAGTGGTGGCCGAAACCGGCTCCAGCAACGCCGACCTGCTGGCCCGCGCCGCACTGCTACAAGGCCCGACCCTGCTGGTGGCCTTGCGCCAGAACGCGGGGCGCGGCCGGGCCGGTCGCAGCTGGCTGTCCGCGCCGGGCGCCACCTTGATGTTCTCGCTGGCCTGGCGCTTCGATGGGCCGCTCCAGCGCCTGGCCGGGCTGCCGCTGGCGGCCGGGGTGGCGCTGGCCGAGGCCTTGATCGCGCTCGAGGTGCCGGTCGGCCTGAAGTGGCCGAACGACGTGATCAAGGATGGCGCCAAGCTGGCCGGCATCCTGGTCGAGACCCAAAACGCGGGAGCGGACGGGGTCTGGGCCGTCATCGGCGTCGGCTTGAATTTGCTGATGCCGGACGCGCTGGAACACGAAATCGGACGCAGCGTGGCGGCCGCGCCCTGGCTGGCGCAGATGGACCGCGACGTGCTGATGGCCAGCCTGCTGAACCGGCTGGCCGCCGCGCTGACCGAATTCGAACAAAGCGGCTTTTCCGCCTTCTGCGCGCGCTGGAACCGGCGGCACGCTTACCAGGGCCGCGAAGTGGAAATCGTCGACGGCGGCCGGGTGCTCCAGCGCGGCGTGGCGGCCGGGGTCGATGTGTCCGGCCGGCTGCTGCTCGACACCGCGCAGGGCCGGGTGGAAGTGCTGTCCGGCGACGTGTCGCTGCGCGCCCTGCCCGCATGAGCATGAGCACCAGCATGACCGGCGGGCGCGCCCTCACTTTGCTGGTCGACGCCGGCAATACCCGCATCAAGTGGGCGCTGGCCGAACCGGGCGCCGCGCCGGGCGACTATCTTGCGGCCGGCGCCGTCGCGCACGCCGGCTTCGACCAACTGGCGCCGGCCTGGCGCGCCGCGCTGGGCGGGCACCGGCCAGCCCGCGCGCTGGTGGCCAACGTGGCCGGCGCGGCGCTGGCCGAACGCCTGCGCGCGGCATTGAACCCGGCCGCCTCGGCCTGGGCGCCGCCCGTGCTGGAGTGGTTCGTCTCGTCGCCACGGCTGGCCGGCCTGCGCAACGGCTACCGCGACCCCACCCAACTGGGCTGCGACCGTTTCGCCGCCGCCATCGGCGCGCGCGCGCTGGCGCCGGACCAAGCCGTGGTGGTGGTCAATTGTGGCACAGCCACCACCATCGACGCCATTTCCGCCGACGGCGTGTTCATCGGCGGCATGATCGTACCCGGCCTGAGCCTGATGGCCGGCGCCCTGGCGCGCAGCACCGCCCAACTGCCGCATATCGACCAGGCCCGCGCGCCGCCGGCCCGATTCGCCGACAATACCGACGACGCCATCCTGAGCGGTTGCCTGGCGGCCCAGGCTGGCGCCATCGAGCGCGCCTGCGCCGCGCACGGCGCCGTACAATGCATCCTGTCCGGCGGCGCCGCGCCTTTCATCGCGCCCGCGCTGGCCGTGCCGTACCGGATGGTGGACAATATCGTTCTCATCGGATTACAGGTTGCCGCCGGCAACCCCACCCAGGAATAAGCCGTGCTGAAATTTATCTTCTGGTCTTTATTAGGCGTGAACGCGGTGCTGTACGCGTTGGGGCAAGGCTATCTGGGCAGCTATCGCGGCGAAGAGCACGAGCCGGAGCGGATCAAGAACCAGCTCAATGTGGACCAGATGGTGGTGGCGAGCCAGGCCGAGGCGGCCGCTCCCGTGGCGGCGCCCGCCGGCGGCCCGTCCG
>JAYVUV010000381.1:0-2754 GCA_043787615.1 Janthinobacterium sp.
GTCGCCGGCGGCGCCAAGCGCGCCGCCGGCGACCCGCCGCGCGGCGCTTCGCTTCGCACAGGGAGGCAGTATGCGGTTGATTCATTATGTGGGCGCGGCCGTGCTGGGGTGGGCGGGCGCGTCGGGCGTCGCGCACGCGGCCGATGCGGCAGGCGCGGGGCCGGCGGCGCCGGGCCTGGCGTTGATCGCCCCGGCGCTGGCGGACCCGTTGCCGATGCCGGCGTCGGTGCGGGCGTGGTTGCCCCTGACGGCGCCACCGGCCGCCGGCCGGCAGGGCTTCGCGCTGGCCGGCGGCGCCCGCGCGGCGCCTGTGGCGCCGGACCGGCTGGAGGGCGCGCGCGGCGGCACCGACATCGTCAGCAACGACGCGCGTTTGCAAGGCTTGGTTGGCGGCAACGCGGCCATCGATGTGAGTAGCGGCGCCAACATCATCGGCGGCGGCGCCTTCACCAACATGGCCGGGCTGCCGATCGTGATTCAGAATTCAGGGGCGAACGTGTTGATCCAGAACGCCACCATCGTTAATGTGCAGTTGAGGTGAACATGGCCAGGATGAGCGATGTGATACTGGCTTGCGCGCTAGGCGCGACGGGCGCCGGCGCCTGGGCGCTGGAGTTGCCCGCGCCGCTGGGCGCGCGCTTCGTGGTGCCGGCCACCAGCATGAAGGAAGCGCGTTTTCTGCGTACCGCGCACCAGCAATACGATTTCAGTTGCGGTTCGGCGGCGGTGGCCACCTTGCTGAGCCATCATTACGGCGATCCGGTCACGGAGCGCCTGGTGTTCGAGCGCATGTATGCGGCGGGCGACCAGCAAAAAATTCGGCGCGAGGGTTTTTCACTGCTCGACATCAAGCGCTTTCTTGAGGCGCGCGGCTTGCATGCGGATGGTTTTGAACTACCTTTGCAAAAGCTGGTTGACGGCGAATTGCCGGCCATCGTGCTGCTGTCGGAAAACGGCTATCACCATTTCGTGGTGGTCAAAGGGGTGCTGGGCGCGCGCGTGTTGATCGGCGATCCCGCCGGCGGCACGCGGGCGATCGCGCGCGCCAGTTTCGACGCCATGTGGCGCAGCAAGCTGCTGTTCGTGATACATGGGCGGGCCGGGCCGACGGACCGTCCGGCCATGGCCGCGCGTTTCAACGATGCGCGCGACTGGGCGGTAGCGCCGGCGGCGCCGTTGACCACGGCCATCGGCCGCAGCGGCCTCGATCTGGTGACCGTGCCGAAGAATGCGCGCGGCGACTTTTAAGGAGTGGCGATGTACCCAAGTCGACAATGGAGTGCGGTGTGGATCGTCTGGGGCGCCGGCGCGCTGTGGAGCGGCGCGGCCTCGGCTGCCTTGACGCGGGCGCCCGGGGAACCGGCCGCCGGGGTGCCGGCCGCCGGGGCGCCGGTCGTCGTGGAGCTGGCTGCTGTGGAGCCGGCCGCCATGGAGCCGCCTGCCATGGAGCCGCCTGCCATGAAGTTGAACGCCGTGGAGTTGGACGCCGTGGAGCGGGCTGCTGTGAAGCGGGCTGCAGTAGAGCCGGTCTCCATGGAGTTGGTCGCCATGGAGCGGGCTGCCATGGAGCGGGCTGCTGTGGAGCGAGCAGCCGTGGAGCGAACAGCCGTGGAGCGAGCAGCCGTGGAGCGGGCGGCCGTGGAGTCGGTCGCCATGGAGCTGGCTGCTGTGGAGCGGGCAGCCTTGGAACGGGCAGCCGTGGAGTCGGCCGCTGTGCAGCGTGACTCTGCGCAGCGAGCCGTCTTGGAGCGGGCCGTAGGGGCGCCCGGTTGGGCCGTGCTCGACGACGAGGCCATGCGGCATCTGACGGCGCCTGTGGCGCTGAGCGTGGCGCCACGCCGCGTTCGTTGGGCGGCCGAGGCTGGCGGCGACGCCCTGGCGGTTACGGCTGTGACCGACGCCAGCCTGGACCGGTCGCGCGGTGGTTTCGAGGCCGCCGGCGGCTTAATGGTCTCGCTCGGCGTCGAGCGCTTGGTCAGCGTGAACGGGCGGGTGCTGTCGAGCACGGCCTTTAATATCGCCGACCTCGGCCGGCTGAGCGGCGAACAAGCCAAGCAGGCGGGCGCCGCCCTGACGGCGTTCCAGGTGCTGCAAAACGGACCCGGCAATGTTTATCTGGCCGGATCGCTGCCGCCGGCGCTGGGCGGCACCGTGTTGCAAAACAGTTTGAACGACCAGGTGGTGCGCACCCACACCGTGATCAACGCCGGGGTCAACAGCCTCGACATGTTAAAGACACTCAATTTTCAGGATGGTTTGCGTACCGCCTTGAGCAACGTGGCCGGGACCCGTTAAGCGCGGCCCGCCCCGGCGGACCAAGCCGGCGCGCGCCATCGCCATCGACCCGGTCGATACCATCGATTTCCATAAAGGAGAGCACATGCAGCGACAGTGTTTACTGCGCGCGGGTTCGGCCGGCGTCGCGGCCTTGATACTGGGCGCCTCGGTCCAGGCCCAGCCGTCATCGGTCAACGCCGGGGAGTTGGCTGGCCGGCTCGACGCGATGAAAAAGGAATTGGCCGAGCAAAGAACAATGCTGCAAGCATTACAGCGCGCGATGGCGGAACAGCGGCGCGGCATCGCCGAACTGAGCGGCGTGGTCGATAACGACGTGCTGGCGCGGCAGCGCGGCACCGGCAACGGCAACGGCGGGGGCGGGGGCGAGGGCGCCGGCGAGAACGATGACGGCGGGCGCGGCGCGCCGTCGCCATCGGCCCCGCTCGCCGCCGGCGTCACGGGGCCGGGCGCCGTGGC